>NZ_CP020038.1:4725664-5033259 GCF_002157225.2 Agarilytica rhodophyticola | reverse complement strand
AGTGAGACAGAACTCAGTGCTAAAGATACACTCAATGCCAGCACGCAACTTTTAGACTTAAGTTCTAAAGTGTCAACTTTACTGAATCGCTTCAAGATTCAATAGCTCGTGCTTCAAACCAACTATTACTTATTGTTCCTTTTATCATTTATTGTCTATAAATATCTGAAGGAATTAAAAGTGTAACTCAGACTTTTTTCAAAATATTAATAAAAAGTGCAACTATTTTGTTTGTTACTCAGTATATCCGAAATTGGTTTGAATTTTGGCTTGACCTTTTTGAAAAATATAAAAAATATTTTCTTTTAGCTGCACCCCTAATTAATTCCTAAGCGTACATCTACTTGTTATAAAAAACTCTAACTAAACGATTACTATCGGAGCTTACTCAGCATGAATAAATCACTTGTCGCAGCTGTTGCGACTTTAATTCTCAGTGCATGCGGTGGTAGTGATAATAATCCTACCCCGACACCCACGCCCACTGCTACACCCACAATCTCTTCTTGCCCTACAACCATTGGCAATCTCACTCCCATGGCCTTGGCCGTGCAAGATGGCCGTAACCGCTGTCAGATTAGTGGGGTACTTACTTCAGACGGGACGCTTAGTAACACTAATAACACGGATTGGGAACTAGAGGGACTTTTACAAATAGGTGATGATAGTAATAGCGCTACATTAACTGTTGATGCTGGCACAACTATTTATGGTGACAACATCGACATGGTGGATCATGTATTTGTATATCCAGGATCTGCAATTTCTGCCAATGGAACTGGCGCAAACCCAGTGCGCTTTTTATCCGATGATGATGATGTCAATGGCAGTGGCGAGTGGGGAGGTATATTTATTCGTGGTGATGGGGAGAATTTACTTGATTATGTAGTAGTTGCTGAAGCCGGTGCTGCTGTAGATGTAGCAGGCACCACCTATATGGACAATATTGTATTAAATTCTGTGACCCAAAATACTCGTCTTACCTTTGTTCAATCTCATGACTCTGCGCGGGATGGTATTCGTATTCAAAATGGTAATCCTAGATTGAGCTGGATCCTGGTTACCGGTGCTACTCGTGATGGCATTTGGTATCGGGACTTTAACGGTTTAATTAAAGACCTTATGGTAATTCACCGACCTACCACAGGGCGTGCCGGTATTTATACTAGCGAAAGTAGCGCCACAACAAGTTTTAATCCTCGTATTGTCAATGCAACATTAGTAGGGCGCGATGGCGCTAGTGTTGATGCTAGCGCAGATACTGCCGCTCGTGAATTTGGTATTTTGTTTGCCGATAATACTGACGAAGGACGCTTTGCCAATATTTTAATTGCTAATTTCCGCAACGGTTGTTATGAAACTTCTGCCGATGCCAATCTCAGCAATATCCCCTCGACAATGGGCGGCAACCTTGGCTACCTTGACGGTATTCATTGTGCTAACGAAGCTGGTGCTAACCCCAATTTTGCAGTACTAAGAGAAAATACCAACGGTCTCACAGTACAGGGAATTGGTAATGGTGATGGTTTTAGGTATTACAATGGTGCCACTAACCCTGTGACATTTACCGGTGAAACTACAGACCGACTCTTTACTGCTGGCTGGTATCTTTTCCAGTTGGGTATTATTCCTAATGGCTTAGCTGCTGATGCCAACTCATTAAATGCTTTTAATGATGGCGATACTAATAACGATGGCAATGTTAATGCTGATGACGTGGGAGCGACGCCTTTCTTAGGCGTGGCAGGTGCCAATGATTTTAATACTGATGTGGCTGCTGATACGGGGGGGTATGATCTCACGCATATTGGTGCAGTAAGAAGTGGCAGCGATGCCAGCAGTGCCCAATTTAATGGGTGGACGGTTGCCACCGGTGCAGGTGAAGGTTTCGCCGTACCTAATAGCAATGTTATCGCACCTAGCGCTGAAGCACCTGTGGCTTCCACTTGTCCTGCTGTTGGTAATTTAACGCCGACGTCGCTAATGACAGTTAATGGCCGTAATCGCTGCCAGCTAAGTGGTACCTTAACCGCTGATGCAAGTATCGACGGCTCCGTTATCTGGGAGTTAGAAGGTTTGCTACAGGTGGGAGATGATAGCAATACAGCGACCTTAACAATTGCGGCAGGCACTAATATTTATGGTGATAATGTCGATGCTGTGGATCACCTTTTTGTTTACCCAGGTTCGGGTATACAAGCTAATGGTACTGCGGCGAGCCCTGTTCGTTTTCTCTCGGATGATAGTGATATGAACGGCACAGGTGAATGGGGAGGTTTGTTTATTCGCGGCACTGGCGATAATCTTTTAGATTATGTTGTTGTTGCCGAAGCGGGTGCAGCAACCATGGTAGCAGGTACCACCTATCAAGATAATATTGTATTAAATTCGGTAGATGAAAATACTCGTCTTACCTTTGTTCAATCACATGACTCGGCGCGCGACGGTATTCGTATTCAAAATGGTAGTCCGCGTTTAAGTTGGATTCTTGTTACTGGCGCTACTCGCGATGGCATCTGGTATCGTGACTTTAGTGGCCTTATTAAAGACCTTATGGTAATTCATCGTCCCAGCACAGGCCGCTCTGGGATTTATGCCAGCGAAACTGTCGCAGGTGATTCCAATCCTCGTATCGTCAATGCTACCCTTGTTGGACGTGATGGGGCTAGTGTTGATGCTTCTGCCGATACAGCAGCGGGTGAATTCGGAATTCTATTTGCCGATAATACTGATCAAGCGCGTTTTGCTAATATACTAATTGCTAATTTCCGTAACGGTTGCTATGAAGCTGATGAAGCGGCGGACTTAAGTGCTTTTGATGCGACTATTCCAGGCCCTGTTTATCTTGATGGTATTCACTGTGCTAACGAAGCTGGTGCTAATAGTAATTTTGCTGTAGTTCGTGCTGGGTCACAAGGCCTACCAGATTCCATCCAAGGTATTGGTAATGGTGATGGTTTGCGCTATTACAATGGTGCTACCAACCCTATAACTTTCACTGGCGAAAATGCACCACGTGCCTTTACTTCAGGTTGGTATCTATTCACCATCGGTAGTTTAACTAATGGCTTAGCCGCTGATTCAGCAGCATTAAATGGTTTTAACGATGGTGATACTAATAATGACGGCAATACAGATACAGCGGATATTGGATTTGCCCCATTCCTAAATGATAGCAGCGCCTTCAGTGCCGATGTGGCTGGTGATACAGGTGGTTATGATCTTACCCATATAGGCTCCGTGCGCAGTGGTTCTCGCACTTCATTAATGAATCGTCAATTTGATGGTTGGACAATACAAACAGGTGCAGGCCAAGGCTTTGCTGTTCCTGCACCAGTGCCTGCTGCACCTTAATAGATTTCATTTGAGGTAAGTGACTTAAGGCCTTCTCGGAAACGGGGAGGCCTTTTTTTATGGTTGCCAGACGATATTCACCAACGCTACGCTTATTATTTATCTGTGCTTGCCTTGTTTAGCGCCTGGCTCTGCGCAAGTGTTTTGGTTTTGGCGGCAGTACCGGTAATAATTCATCCCTAATACTTTCTGGTTTTGGGGGGAGCGGTGGTGGCGCTGGTTTGGGGTATAGCGGAGGCCTTTTGCTCGATTTAGGATGTGTCATAACTGCAGGAGCTGAGCTTGCTCTTTTATGCGTCTTATGTTTTCTGTGTTTACTGGAACTTGAACTTCTTGCAGCTGTGCTGCTACTTCCATAACGACTTGTTCTCATATTTAAGTTCTCAACTGATTGCACATGTACTTTTATGTCTTGAAAAAATAAATTAAGTTCGTAGATCGTAAACAAGTAGTATTTTATGAGAACTCTAGCTGCACCCCAAATAATTTCTTGACGTTTAATATATTTCCAACCTTCAAATACATTTTATAATTACATAAAAACATTATGCATATCGGCTACTATTGGGTAATGACAGCAGGTGTGTTGAAGGTTTAACTAGTGGCTGTGCGTAGGGTGACATATAAGTAAATAGAATAATTCTGCTGACAAAAAAATAATGCCATTTAACCGCTTTTCTGTTAAATTGTTTTTTGGGGACCAATTTTTATTGGTATGACATTATAATTTTTGATCTAAATGCTTGAATAACGTCAACGCAACAATAACTTAAAAAATAAATCCTATGTCGATAATTATTAAATCTGTCCATATACTAAGGTTAACTATATTTATCAACACTTTACTGCTATTGCAGGCTTGTCAACCTAAAGAGAATATTGATAAAGAGGGGGAAAACTGGCAATGGGAGTTAGTAACAACTCAAGGGACGCCTACCGCAAGGCATGAGGCTTCATTTGTCGAGCATAACGGCCTAATGTACTTGATAGGTGGTAGACGAATTAATCCTACCAATGTCTTTGACCCTAGCAACAATACATGGGTTCAAAAATCTAAGCCCCCATTAGAGTTACATCACTTTCAGGCGGTCTCTTTGGGAGATGCTATCTATATTGTTGGCGCTATGACGGGAGGTTACCCTAAAGAATCGCCACTAACACACGTTATTAAGTATGACCCTAATACAGATACCTACACCAATGTGCATGAAATTCCACAAGCTCGCCGCCGTGGTGGGGCAGGTGCAGTTGTGTATAACGACAAAATATATCTGGTGGGTGGCATAACTAATGGCCATATTGACGGTTATAAGCCTTGGCTTGATGAGTACAACCCTGAGACAGGGGAGTGGAAGGTGCTCCCCGATGCAACTTTTGCTCGCGATCATGTGCAGGCAACAGTACTCAATGACAAGTTGTATGTCTTCGGTGGTCGCACTAGTCGGCAAAGAACCAATCAGGTACTTGAATTACTAGTGAAGTATGGCGAAGTTTTTGATCTTAAAAAACAACAGTGGGATGTGGTCAAACAGGACTTGGCTTTACCTACATTGAGAGCTGGTAATATGTTATTTGCCTGGGGTGATGAAATCATTGTCGCCGGTGGTGAAAGTCATACGCAAGAAGCTGCTCACGCTGAAGTGGATAGTTTTAATGTGGTAACACAAAAGTGGCGCCGTTGGCCAAATGCATTAAAAGGACGACACGGTACTGGTTTAGCGCAGGCCAATGGTTATCTCTATATGGCCTCCGGTTCTGCCAACCGTGGTGGCGGCCCAGAGTTGCCAACGATTGAGCGTTTAAAGCTACCGGATATTAATACCACTTCTAAGGCAGCTCAGGAAAACGACACAGATACAACCATCACACAAAATTGGCATACTATTACTGTTGATTTTACGGGGCCGGCTGTTGCGGAAACAGATGAAGAAAATCCTTTTACAAACTATCGCTTAGATGTGGAATTTAAAAACTCAAAAAGTAAACACTCTGTGCGCGGATTTTTTGCAGCAGATGGAAACGCTGCTAATACTGGAGCCGATAAAGGTAATGTTTGGCGTGTGCATTTCACCCCTGATGTTAAAGGTGAGTGGAGCTATTCTGCGGTACTGAGGAAAGGTAAGAATATTGCAATTCTCGATGCTGGAGATATCGCTGATGCGCAGTCTATTCCCATTACAAATAGCACAGGAACATTCCTCGTTGTCGATACAGATAAAGAAGCGCCTGATTTTCGCGCTAATGGCTTTTTAACGGCTGATGGTGCATATTTTCGCTTTCGCAACTCTAATACATATTGGATAAAAGCGGGTGCTAATAGCCCGGAAAATATGTTTGGTTTTTTTGAGTTTGATGGCACCTATAGGCATGGTCAAAATGAGCGCGATGGAGAAGCTTCTGCAGGAAGTGAATTACACCGTTTGCAAGCACATGCACAAGATTGGCAATTAGGTGATCCCACATGGCAGGACGGCAAAGGGAAAAATATTTTTGGTGCTTATAATTATCTTGCCTCTAAGGGGATGAATTCTCATTATTTTCTGACCATGAATATAAATGGCGATGGAAAAGATGTGTGGCCATTTATCAATCACAAAGATTTCAGCCGCTTTGATGTTAGTAAGCTCGAACAGTGGGATATGGTATTTTCCCATATGCAAGCAAAGGGAATTTTACTGCATATGGTGATCCAAGAAACCGAGAATGAGCGCCTGTTTGATGATGGTGATACAGGCCCGCAGCGAAAGCTTTATTTTAATGAGTTAATTGCACGTTTTGCTCATCATCCTGCTTTAGTTTGGAATTTGGGAGAAGAAAACGGCCCAGCAGAATGGTCTCCTATTGCTCAAACTCACCAGCAACGCAAAGCAATGTCGAGTTATTTAAAAAAACATGATCCTTATCAACACCCGGTGCTACTCCATACTCATTCAACACCTGAAGCTAAGGATGAAATTTTATCTCCACAACTTGGACACCAGCCACTAGATGGCTTGTCATTTCAGGTGGAAAAACGTGAGACGGTCAATGCAGAGATTCAACGATGGTTTAAGGCGTCTAGCAAAGCTAACAGAAAATGGTTAATTACTATGGATGAAATTGGTGTGTGGCAAGATGGCGCCTTACCCGATAGTAAAGATCCAAATCATAATACATTACGACGCTACGCTTTATGGGGCACTTTAATGGGTGGCGGTGCCGGAGTTGAATGGTATTTTGGTGCAAAACACCAAGCCACAGATTTAACGTCGGAGGACTGGCGTCTGCGAGACCGCCTATGGACTATCACTAATCATGCACGTGTCTTTTTTGAAGAACATTTACCTTACTGGTCAATGCAGGCGGCAAATGAATTAGCTGATCAAGAAGATGCATATGTGTTGGCGAAAAAAGGGGAAATCTATGCGGTTTATTTGCCTAAAGTCCTATCAACCAAATTAGATATGAGTGCATCTCATGGCGAATTTACAGTTCAGTGGTTTGATCCTTTACACGGAGGTGAGTTACAACAAGGGTCTCGTAAAATAGTATCAGCAGGTGGCCAAGTTGATGTTGGTCAGCCCCCTTCTAATGTTGATCGGGATTGGGTCGTGTTGGTAAAAAAACTGGAAGATAAAAATGGATAGATTTGAAAAAGGTTTTTTAATGTCAATATCGTATTTTACCTGTCAATAGACTAAAAGCGGAATGTAGAACACAAAGACGTACAACAAAACGCCATAGAATAGCTTTTTTTACTAAAATAAGGTTTATACATGGCTGTACCTCCTAAAACACTCAAAGTATATGAACAAAATCGGCTAGATCGGGCAATTGATGCTTACGCCCGATTAGATAACCCTACTATTGCGGATTTAAACTTCGTGCGAACACAAGCCTCTGTTCAAGATCAAATTGAGCAATATCGTCTTGGTGCGTTAGGTATGAATGAACAAGAACTTATGTTAGAACAACATGATAGTGAAAGGTTATCTAAATTTATGGAAGCTGCTGGAGATAGCAGACCCAATGAGTACTGTCATTGCCATGCGATGATTGCAGGTATACATAAAGATTCTGCAACATTACGTGCAGTAATGGCCTCGGTCATGATGCGTAAAGATGATCCACGTAATGGTTGCTACCTACCCGCAAATACTGCCGCTAGGAAACATATGCCTCACTGGTTACGAAACGCAGTTCCACATAGCCGTATCCATAGAAAATCATGCTATCGCTGGATGAATGGGCGAATAAGTTTTAATCTTACTAAAACAATAGAAGATTTAAGCAATCAACTGAAGCTTATACGCTCTAATTTACAGAAAGGAACAATACCTCCTGAAATATTATTGGAAATGCGTCAACAAAAGGTTAGATAATGACACTTTATTCAGTCCATGAAAACAGCGAAAAATTCGCGACACTTGGCTTTGACCAGGATCAGATGTTTACGGTATTTGGTAAACTTCGTAATCAATTCAGTGTCAATTACCAACCGAAGCCATATGCAGAAAAACTCATTGACCCCCTTAAAGTGAATTTTGGACTTGAAGACCCTCCTACCTCAGCGGGTACAGAAATTCCTGATATCAGTAATCATTATGGGCGTTTGTTCCTCAATCCTAAAGCCTATGATGCGTTAAAAGATTTGCTTAAAAATGATGGTGAGTTTTTGCCTGTGGTATATGAGAATGGTAAAGGCTATATATTTAATACGCTTAGTGTCGCTGAATCTGTCGATGGACTAGACAAAAAGCTGAGCCTTAAAAATGAATATGGCGATGTGCGTAATGTTGCCTTTGATAAAAATCGTGTTGGTGACTTTATGATTTTCCGCACGTCGTTTGACAACTATATCAACGCATATGTACATCAAAAATTAAAAGATGCCATTGAAGATGCAGATTTGCACGGTGTATATTTCTCAATAGACCTCGGCAACCCTTACTCGGAAAAACACGCACAATCTTTGCAAAATGATTAACGCCATATAATATTAACAGGCTCTAGGACAAACGAGACTTAAAATCTTGGTAGCCAAATTTTTTGATCATTCTTATGTCATCTGTCTGTGAATTCCAAATGGCAATGGAAGGCAAATTTATACCGTTGAAGGTTGAAGTTTTTACCATAGTATAGTGAGACATATCGTCAAACATCAGGCGTTGTCCGATTTCTAACGGTTGATTAAAGCTATAATCGCCCATTACATCTCCAGCTAAACACGTTTGCCCACCTAAACGATAGTTATGTTGTTTTTCACCTTTAATACCTGAGCCTAAAATATGCGCATGATAAGGCATTTCTAGCGTATCTGGCATATGGCAGGTCGCCGAAGTGTCTAATATGGCAAGGTCTAAGCTGTTGTGAGTAATGTCTAGCACTTCACTAACTAAAATGCCTGTATTTATAGCAATGGCTTCTCCAGGCTCCAAATAAACCTGTAAATTATAGCGATGTTTAATCTCTTGAATACGTTTTATGAGTCCTTCAACATTATAGCTATCATCAGAGATGTGATGACCACCACCAAAGTTAATCCACTCCAGAGTTTTTAGCTGGCTAGCAAAGCGCTCTTCTATAACATCTAGTGTTCTTGCCAGCGGTTCATAGTTTTGCTGGCATAAAGTATGAAAGTGTAAGCCGCTAATCCCATCCAAGTTTATACTGTCAAACTGGTCGACTGGAATACCTAAACGTGAGCCAGGGGCGCAAGGGTCGTAAATAGGTGTTGTGCCTTCTGAGTGTAAAGGATTAACACGTAAACCAAATTTTAATTGCGGACGTTGTTGTTTCGCCGTTTCAATTATAGGTTGAAACCTTTGCCACTGATGATAAGAATTGAATACGACATGATCGGAGATAGCCAAAATTTCAGTTAGATCTTGTTCTGTGTAAGCGGCAGAAAATGTGTGTACTTCTCCGCCAAACTCTTCTTTCCCAAGTTGTGCTTCATGCAAACCACTTGCACAAGTGCCCATTAAATAGCGGCTAATAAGTGGTGCTAGGCTAAACATGGAAAAAGCCTTGAGCGCCATTAAAACTTTGGCGCCCGATTGTGATTGTATGTAAGCTAGTTTTTTAAGATTGTTTTCTATCGCCACTTCATCCACAACAAAGCAGGGTGAAGGAACTCTACTTACATCAAAATTTAAAAAACTTTTACTTTTTATTTCCATAGTGAAACGTAGATACCTAACAAGTTAAATCAAAATTAGCATTATCAATAACTTTCCAAGCAAGTCCGTATTTATTCATATCGGCCAAAAAAGGATCTGGATCTAGTTGCTCGATATTCCATACTCCAGCCTGCATCCACTTACCTTCAAGCATCATTTTGGCACCAATCATGGCTGGTACGCCGGTAGTGTAAGATATTGCTTGGGAGGCGACTTCTTTATAGCATTCTTGATGGTCGCAGATATTATAAATGTAGGCTGTTTTCTCCTTACCGTCTTTAACTCCTGATACGTAGCAACCGATACAAGTTTTACCTTTGGTTCTTGGGCCTAACGTTGATGGATCAGGAAGTAGTGTTTTTAGAAATTGAATGGGGACAATTTTTTTGCCCTCAAATTCCACCGGCTCGATTCCGGTCATACCGACGTTACCCAATACTTCAAGGTGTTTAATATAGTTATCGGAAAAACTCATCCAGAACTGCGCCTTTTTTAAAGAAGGATAATGTTTGGTGAGAGATTCTAGCTCTTCGTGGTACATACGATAAATATCATAGGTACCAACTTCTTCTGGACAGGTAAATTTTTGTTGTTGAGACATTGCATCGGTCGTAACAAATTGACCATTTTCCCAATGGCGGCATTCTGCTGTGACTTCACGAATATTTATTTCTGGATTAAAGTTTGTGGCAAAAGGATAGCCATGATCGCCACCATTGACATCTATAATATCGAGTGTATGAACTTCATCAAAATAATGTTTGGCTAAATAAGCAGTGAAAACATTGGTTGCGCCGGGATCAAAACCTGAACCTAGCAGTGCCATTAGGCCAGCTGCTTTAAACTTTTCTTGATAAGCCCATTGCCATTTATATTCAAATTTTGCTGTATCCAAGGGTTCATAGTTAGCAGTATCCAAATAATGAACGCCAGTCTCAAGGCAGGCATCCATAATGGTGAGATCTTGATAGGGTAGCGCTACATTGATAACTAGTTGTGGCTGAACATCTTTGATCAAGGCTACTAGCTCTAGCACTTTATCCGCATCTACCTGAGCGGTTGAAATATCGCGGCCGGTTTTAGCTTTTACACTTTTTGCAATATTTTTACATTTTTCTTCTGTTCGGCTTGCTAGCACAATATCACTGAACACCTCAGGTACCTGAGCGCATTTATGGGTAACAACTTGACTGACGCCGCCAGCGCCAATAATAAGTACTTTGGCCATGACTATTTCCTTAATTCTCTTTTTCGTAATAAGTGTAACCACGCATACTTTCGTTAAACGCGTTTATCATCTCAGCTCTTTCACGAGCTGTTATCCGTCCTTCTCGAACAGCGCGTTCAGCGGTATTTCTATAACGTGTTAATAATTCTTTAGGCTGAAACTCTACATAACTGAGAACGTCTGCAATGGTATCGCCGTGTATTTCTTTGACAAAATCGTAGCTACCATCCTCATTGAGGCGCACGCTGACAATATTGGTATCGCCAAAAAGATTATGCAGATCGCCGAGGGTTTCTTGATACGCTCCCACTAAAAATACACCGAGGTAGTATTCTTCACCATCGTGAAGTTGATGTAAGGGGAGGGTTGGCTGGGTTTCATAGGCACCGATAAAGCTATCTATTTTGCCATCGCAGTCGCAAGTAATATCAGCGATTACAGCTTCTCTTGACGGCTCTTCATTTAGCCTATGTATAGGCATGATAGGAAACTGTTGTTTAATTGCCCATATATCGGGAAGCGATTGAAATAAACTAAAATTACCGTAGTAGATATCTGCCAGAGAAACTTTCAGGCCTTCCAGGTCTTGTGGAATACGTTCCATTTCTTTGGTCATAGCTAAAATAGCATGCATGATGTCGAGGAATAGATTTTCTGCCACCGAGCGGGTGCGCAAGTCCATTAGACCGCGTCGGAACTGTGCCCTTGCTTCATTACGATAGTAGTGGGCGTCATTGTAATTTTCCTGCAAACGCCTAGGTGTTAGATCTGCGCGTATCTCACGCATATTTTTAATAATATCGTCTTCATCATCGCAGGCGTCTGGCAGAGCCGTCGGTTCAAAGGTATTGGTATCGAGAATATTAAAAAGCAATATAGAAGTATAGGCGACTGTGGCACGGCCAGACTCTGTAACGATGGTCGGATGATCAATACCGAGTTTATCGAAAGTTTGTTTGAGTGTATCGACAATGTCTTCGCAGTACTCGATCAGGCTATAGTTGCGACTTTGATCCTCATTACGTTGGGCTCCTGAGTAATCTACTGCCAACCCGCCACCGAGATCGATGTACGCTAATTTAGCGCCTTCCGCTTGTAAATCTGCGTAGAAACGACAGGCCTCTGCAATGCCACTGCGAATATCTTGGATGTCTGGAATCTGTGAACCTAGATGGCAATGGAGCAATTGCAAGCAATCGAGCATCTCCTCCGATTTTAGTTGGTCGACTACGTCGATTAATTGCGTTGTTGTAAGTCCAAATACACTGCGATCGCCACTGGTGGTATTCCAATGCCCGCTCACTTTCGTTGTCATTTTGACGCGCACGCCGATTGCCGGTGAGATACCCAGTGCCTTGCTACGCTCAATGATAATTGGTAGCTCAGAGGGTGTTTCAATCACAAAAAAACATGCAAAACCGAGTTTGGTTGCTCGCAGGCCTAAATCGATAAATTCTTCATCTTTATAGCCATTACAAATAATCAAACTTCCTGGTTCCGCGAGAGTCGCTAAGGCGGCGATCATTTCGGGTTTGCTTCCCACCTCAAAGCCATGTTGAAAACGGGCACCAAAATCAGCGATCTCTTCGACTACTTGTGCTTGCTGATTAACCTTTATCGGGTAGACACCACGATATTGGCCGCGATATTCAAGGGTTTCAATCGCATTTTGAAAAGCTTTGTTCAGGCGAAATATCTGTGCATCTAGAATGTTTTCTATTCTCAACAGCACGGGCATCTGCATATCCCTTTCTATCATACCTTGTACAATATCCAGCAGAGCTACCTGGGTGTTTTCAACCTTTGCACTCACTTTGCCATCTTTTAACAGGCCAAAGTAATCGTTACCCCAACGATTAATACCGTAGAGCTCAGCAGAATCTTCTGTGCTCCACTGTGCTAAAGTTTTTTGATCCAATGACGGTCTCCTAAAAGGTGTCGAACGAAAATTTCTTTATTGTTTGCAGGCCCTAATGCGCCAGCAAACCGCAGAGTCATATGACTCAATGTTAGACTGCTTTTAGCTCGTTTGTCAGGGGCTGTTGACACTACTTGAATAGCCTCTGTCGCCTCTGAAAACACTAGCCAAAAAAGGGGCAATTCTGCCTTAGTTTTTTCTTCAAATCCAGCAAATATCACGTTGACTCATACTTCTTTCTAGCCTGGGATACATACTGTTCATAAGCCTATTTGACCTTTGATAAAGGATAATGACAGTTGATCATAAACTTTGCCCGAAACTGGCTGCAATCTGCCATTATGAACACTCCTTTGTTCGGCAAGGCAAAGCTAAGCAAGGCAAGAATTGTAATGGCAATTGTGTTAAATATATTCGTTTTAAGGAGTACGACGCTAGCCTGGGGTGTAAGGGAATATCCAATATAATTACAGCCTTAATGCATGGATGCAATGAAATAAGCCATTGGTTTATTTGGTGGAAGGTGTAAGATATTGCTCAAGGAGATAGGGAGGTTGTTTGATATAGCACGAGGGAGAGGTTTAGCGGGCGAACGTATTTTTCGGGTACGGAGGTATTGTTATATGAAAACAGTATTCTTACCAAGACAAGGGTTATTTTGGTTCTATAGAGGGCCTGTTGACACTAATAGAAACACCTCTGCTGGAGAGTATTTTTCCGCTCAGCAAGGCAGAGCAAACGTAGTTTAGCTGTTCTAAATGAGCTTTGCGATAACGCCGCTGAGCGGAAAAATAATCCCAGCCCTTCGGGTTGTCCCTGAAAAGCGCTATTCGTCGTTGCTCGTCGCTTATTTAACACATTAAACTTCTCTCCTCCCGCCTAGACTAGCGCTTTTCAGGGACAACAGAGGTCATTCAAGTAGTGTCAACAGGCCCTAGGTGGTTGGATGGTGTATATGTTGTGTTTTCCTTTCACTGCCATGGACGCCGAACAAGGGAACTTGTGGTTATCAGATGTATTACGTATTGTGCTGACGATGCCGCTGTTACTGAGTTTTCGTTATCTTTACCAAAAGAATGAATGGCATCAACTATCGTTAATCGAGACGATTAGTGTGACTTTCGGCTTTAATTTGTTAACGGCTATTTTAGTTGTTTATTTTGTTCCTTTTTCTATAGCTTCAACAGATATTTGGTTTGATTTATTCCAACGAGAATCTATTTCTACTACAAGAACATTTGACGAGAAGTTTATAAGTTTTTTTTATTCTTATATTTATCAATTGCTATGGTGCGTTGTTTATATTTTATTTAATGCTCGTCTAATTAATGAAGGTCTAAGTTCTAAAGAAGAAGCTATGAGCCACGAATTAAAAGACGTTAAGATACATTTTTTGGTTAACCAAATTAGTCCTCACTTTTTATTTAATGGACTCAACAATTTATGTAGCCTAATCGATGAAGACTCAGAGAAAGCACAATCTGTTGTTCGTTCTTTTTCTGAGTTATTGCGTTATTGCCTTGAAGCGCACAAGTACGAGAAAGCATCGATGCAACGTGAAGTGGAATTCGTACAACACTATATTGCGCTATCTAAAATTCAGTATGAAGAACGTTTGCGTTTTTCATTGCATATGCCTGACTCTCTGTATGGCTATATGGTGCCACCAATGATGGTTCAGCTACTAGTTGAAAATGCGATAAAACATGGTGTCGGTAGTTGTAAGGATGGTAGTGATGTAGAAATGAGAATATATGAAAAGGATTATTTTATTCATATTGTTGTGATCAATGATGGTAATTTATCTAATAGAGGAAATGGCCAGAGTAGTGGTGTTGGTTTAAAGAATATCTATGAGCGATTACAGTTATTATATAATGATCGTGCTAGTTTTGATATTGATGCTTGCGCAGGTAAAGTAATTGCGAAGTTGGTTATACCTAAGGAAAAATTTTATGAAAGCGGTCATTATTGAAGATTCTCGCTTAGCGCGAGAGGGCCTAAAAAAGCTGTTAAAAAAATTTTCTTCGATAGATATATTAGGTGAGGCCGAAGATGCAGATCAAGGTGTAGAACTGATTGGAAATCATAAGCCTGATGTTATTTTCTTGGATATAGATATGCCTGGTAAGAACGGTTTTGCTATGTTATCTGAGTTATCTTATGACCCTCAGGTTATTTTTACAACAGCCTACAGTGAGTATGCTGTGCGTTCCTTTGATTTTAATACGATAGATTATTTGCTAAAACCTATAAATCCGGAGCGCTTAGCTAAAGCCATTCAAAAACTTAACGATATGCAGGAACTTAATCAACAAGATGATAATCGTTTGAGTGACAATAGTAAGATTTTTATCAAGGATAGTAATGAGAATTATTTTGTAACTCTAAGTAAGATACGACGCTTTGAAAGCTGTGGTAATTATACACGTGTGTATTTTGATGATATTGCTCCGTTCGTATACAAATCTTTAAGTAAAGTAGAGGAGAGATTGCCCGAAGATATATTTTTTCGAGTCAACCGACAGCAGATTATTAATCTGCGTTATGTAAAAACAATGGAAGATGGCGTTGCTGGCAATTACGTTATTCGAATGGATGATGGGGAAGAAGTTGCTGCTTCACGGAACCAGTCGTCGCGCTTACGTGCTTTATTTTCTTTGTAGGAGAACAACTTATAAGTAAAAAAGACGGGTGCCACGAATACTTCATGATAAATACTCTTAATGCTTGTTAAAAAAACACCCGACTTTTATAAGGATTTTACTCTCTAATATGCTCGAACTTGAAAATACACGGTTCTACATGGGCGCAGCTTTTTTCGCTGCCTAAAAATAAGACACATTGATCTAAGCTGTTCATACCGTAACAGTAGTGGAGATCACCTGTGATAACAGGCGTGATGTAACGTTCGGCGGCTTCACGTTTGCAAGGTTCGACATTGTTGCAAGCGTCCTTACTGCCAAAAAAAGTAACGCACTGGCCTAAAGAGTTTTGGCCTCTACACCAAGTGGGCGAGTCGACTTTTATACCTAGGGTATCAGCTGCGAACACTTGTGTTGATGCTGTGAAAAGGCTAACTATTATAAATGCCATATTAAGAAAAATTGCTTTTTTCATTGTTGTTTCCCGTTTTTGTAAAAAATTCTATATGAAACAAATTGCTTCACTATTTAATACAGAATTTTGAGGGAAGGCAGGACAGCTAAATATATTTTCATCTTAGTCATAAAATACATTGAGGAAATATGTATGAAGAGAAGAATGAAATCTTTAAGTGTGTTCGATGATAAACCAGAAGTGGATATGACACCAATGTTGGATGTAGTGTTTATTATGTTAATTTTCTTTATAGTGGCAGCATCTTTCTCTACTGAGAAAACAATTGCGATTAACCAACCGCCTAAAGCTCCTGAAGAGGCTATACAGGAGCAAAAATCAAATTTACTTATTCATATAGATAGCACTAACCATATAAAAATAGATAATAGGTCTATTGATGCTAGAGCTGTTAGGGCTATGGTGGCACAACATTTAGCTGCCAACCCTGATTCACAGATTATTGTGCGGGCTCACGAAATGGCTGCAACTAAAAGTTATATTGTTATTGCTGATCAAGTACGTCAAGTAACCCAAGGTCGGCTTATGCTGACGACATATAGTAATTAATTCTTCTTGTGGTAAAAAGTATAGTTGTTGCCTACTTATATTAAAGCTATATCACTTATAGCTTTTTTACCATGCATTAGCCAATACCTTTTGAGTTGGCTTTTAAGCTAAATCATTAGGGGTAGTTAATTGATTTTACTTTTGCATGTTATATTGTAAGTTTTTTGAATTTTATATACGGTTTAAATATTTGTTGTTAAGTCTTCGAGCGATAAAAAATAGAAAGTTTCTTCTCTGAAGTTTGCCGCGAAATCTATGGTTTAGACGTATAGCCTCTAAAATGGTTGCTTGCATAAGTCTATCTACATCAAGCTTATGCTCTATCTCCATCTCAAAAAAACTGCGCAGATGTACGATATTATTTTTTATAATATTTTCTATAGGTTCATAAACGTAATTACTACTGGGCTTACTTTTAATTATGGATTTTAATTTTAATGAAGTATCAGCTTTATCTTCATTTTGTTGTTGCACGGATTTAGAACTATAAGTTGATGTATTTATCATAATTATTTCCTAGTCTATTTGCTTTAGGCTCAACACTATGTGTGGTTATAACCCAAATAGTTCTTTATTCTAAAAAATTATTATAAAAACCTTCATACTCCTTACTTTTAGCAATAAACAAATCACTAATTGTTCATTTACGAGAGTTATATAACATAGACTATCGTTTTCAGGCAGGGTAGAGCATCACCAACCTTTACTGATTGGTGTGGGATGTTTGACAACAGTTCGATGGGTGTTAACAGATCTTAGAGCCTGTTCACAGACTTAAGCAGACTCTACATATTTTGTTAGGTCTAAGGCTATGATCAGGCGCTCTTTATGGTGATAGGTTCCTAGAATAAGTTCACTGGTAGATGCTGAGCCAGTATTGGGGGCGGTATCTAGTTTGTCGAGATTGATGTCAATCATTTCATTGACAGCATCCACGACTAAACCGTAGTAGATGCCATGACTTTGCATGGTGATAATACGCCAGGTTTCTTGTGGATCTTTATGTTCCAAATCCAAGAGTCTGCGACCAGATAAGACCGTTACAATTTCTCCGCGTACATTTAAAATCCCCGTGACTTCATCAACAGCGCCAGGTACTGGTGTAGGTGTTTCGTAATTTAATATCTCTTGTATGTCATCGACGGTTAAGCAGTAGTCTTCGTCTGCAATCTCAAAGTTGACCCATTGTGTGTTCAAAGACCATTACCTCAAGTTGGTTAAAATAGTTAAAGAAGCTCTGACAATAGTCACAAACATCGGGCTTGCTCATAATAGCCAAGCCCTAACTTTATAATAGTTCAACCTGAAAGAAATGCTGCCTGTAATCTGAAGTTATATATCTATAGTTTTGCGATTTATCGCAGCCCCCTTAGGGCTAGCCAACACTTATCGAAGTACTTAGTCAAAGCTCTTCGCCAGTTGTAATCCTCCCCAAATAACATTGCGGTCTCCGCGTCCGTCTTTGATTTCAGAGGTATGTGCGCGCAGTGAGTAGGTAAAGCGATAACCGTTTGTTAGTGCCAGTGTATAGCCTAGCCAGCCTTCGAGAATGGCATGGTTTACTTCGCCGGTGTCATATTCTACTGCACTATCGCGAAACTGCCCTTGGAGAAATGCATTATATGCTCGGCCTTTAATCGCTACACCGCCCCAAAGATAATGCTCATAAACATGAGTTGATGAGGTGGGTGCTGATTTTTCACCATAGCTTATCAATTCTGGATTGAATGATACCCATGGTGTGTGAATTTTTCCTATTCTTCCACCTAGACTCCAACTGACCTCAGTAATATATCCAACCGACGCTTGTAAGGTATTTTTAAGTTCTGCACCGGAACTTGTTTTTAACAACAACTGTTGTCGAGCTATAGAATAGCGCGCGGTCAATTCGCCCCCATCAGATATTTGATTATTCCAGCCCAGTGGCTGATCACCGCTGGTAAGATCGTGTACACTCTCTTGCAGCTCTCCTACAATACCTAAGCCCAGAGCGCCCACTGTTAGTGTACTGCTCCATGAGGTTTCGCTCTGAGGGTTATAATGCTCAGTTGTGCTAGATACGTAGATCAAACTAGCATATGGCCTGTCGTCGAAAGCGGGCGCTGCTTGTCCTATATCTTCCGGTGTAAAGCCGAACAAGCCATATTCAATTTTGTGAGACGCTAAAGCATTATCGTCATGCTTAATTTGGAACTTGCTATCCAACCAGCTCAATGGCTGATGTAATGACGCCCAATGGTCTTTAGTTTTATCGCCCGCCAGAGTGACATTAACGCCGTAAGTATAATCTTGGTCACGGCTACCAGGCACTAGTACATCATTATCAAAAGCAACAGCCCAGCCTTGTTTTGCTCCATGACTATTAACGATGGATTTGCTGTGAGGCTTGGATACATCTGATTCTTCTATCTTAGCCCAACTCTGAGAGCTCACGAGGAGACTCAAGCTAAATAAAGTACTTAATAATGTGCGTTTTGATAAATTGATGGTCATAATATTGCTCCAGGTGACCGGTCGTCTTGTTTTTTTCCAAAAAAAAGTCGAAAATATATATCGAAACAATTGTTTCGAGTTGAATTCGACCGGTCGTCTTACTTTTAGTTCAAAAAAAATTTACACTGTCATATGACGAAGCATGGCACGAAAAGCGTTGAGTGGTTCACTGCATTTCGAAGCTTTCATTCGCATAAGGGCGCCTTGCCAAGCATTGAAAATAAACTCTGCCATAACATCCGTATCTACATCTTCGTTTAGCACTCCCTTGGCTTTTGCTTCATCTAGTACCATAGCGAAGAGCCGTGTATTGCGTTTAAGGATTTGCTGTACCTTAACTCGGATAACTTCATTACTATCAGACATTTCTTGGCACATGTTGCCCAAAAAACAGCCAAACTTAAAATTGCATTCATCGGCATGTTCGGCTCCACAAACGAAGTAAGCATGCAACTTTTCCATTGGGCACTTATGGTCTGCCAGCAAGATCTTTCGGGCTTCTTCATAGGACTCTTGTGAGACCTTTTCCAAAGCTTCTATGGCAAATGCTTCTTTGCTGTCAAAATAATTGTAAAAAGACCCTTTGGGAACACATGCGGCGTCGACGATGTCTTTAACACTCGTGCCGTTATAGCCTCGTGTTTTCATGACATCTAAGCCGTGGCACAAAATATAGTCTTTTTTCGATTCGCGTTTATTCATGGATGTATGATATGACCGGTCGTCTTGTTTGTCAAAGCTCAATTAGTTATAAGCTTAGGCCATTCCATTACCCTAAAGCAAATGGCTTTTGTCAGCTCATGCTTCTTAGTGAGCTTATTAACAGGTTTGATTAAAACGAAGGCTACAAAGCTAAGATTAGTCATTAGATCTACTGAAATATTTTTATTGGTTAGGCCAGTTTGTTTTTCCTATATAAATTTAACGTGCTTCCATTTTTAGTATTTCTTGTTTCTATATAAATAATAAGATGAATAAATAGCGCTTCGTTTATTGCTTTAATACGCTACTTGCATATGCTTAACTGCAATTGCTCCTCGGCTCTGGCTCCATGCTTCGCGCTAACACCCTTATCCTTATGGTCGTGCATTGCTCTACTACGCTACTTCCATGTAGCTAACGGGAGTTGTTTTGTGTCCTGGTTACAGTTATTAAAGGGTTATATTTCCGGGGTGGAGTAGATTTCCATTGTTTTTATGTATATTAAAAACAGTGAGTTTTATCTTTGTTATTTTTTTTCTGAAAAACAAAGTTAGAAGGGCATTTAAAAAGGGTTGTAATGTATTCTGATTTTTCAATAATTAATTTTTGTAATTTTAATCTTATATATGGATTAAAGAAAATTTTTTTTATTATTTAATTAAGTCTTAAATTTTTTTTCAGTGATTTTTTTCCTTACCAAGAAATGAGGTATAAGGCTTGTGTGAAATAATTCTAATTTATACTTTTTGCTAGGAAGGGCGTTAGGTGGGTATTGATTGCGCCAAAATAATAATTTTGGCGCAATCAGTTACTATATTTTTGAATAGTTTAATGTGAGGTTTTTCAAAACTTTATATTTTTCGTAGTCGAGCTGCTTGGTTATTTCATGCAAAGCAAGAAAACGTTGCTCCTGAACATAACGCAGTCTGTGGTGGATTGAGCCTTTAGTTATTTCTATTGGGCAAACATGAGTTGTGGCAAAAAGTCGGAACGTTGAAAACACACCGCGGTTAATTCTATCTTGCCCGGATTCATAGCGTTTTATTGTTTCAGGTGTTACTCCTAGAATATCGCTGAAGCCTTTTTGAGATAAGCCAAGCTGTTCCCTTAGTTGTTTAATTCGCTTACCAGCAGTTGTAATTAAGTCATCAATGTACATAGTTTGCCAGTTTTTGTCCCTTAATTTAGGCACTGGATGGTCACCAGATACATTGACTTGGCAGTGTCGCAATCCTAAACGGCGGCATATAAGTTTGGTAAAAAGCTCAAACTCATCGTGATCAAAGTGATGAAGGTGTCCATTAATAAACCATGAAATGCATTGTGATGGTGAAGCATTGAGAGGCGTACCTTGAACAACATCAGTAGGCGTAATACCTGTAGCAAAGCCCCATAGACCTAAATTACCTATGTTCAGCCATGCCTCTCCCCTTACTATTTTAGAGAATTGAGAGCTTTTTATGTTACACAGCTGAGCTAATTCGCTGCGACTGTAACCTGAGAGGTTATTGCCCGCCTCAATAACCTGACCGACTCTTTTGCGCATTTTATTTTCATCTTCTTGACTGAGTATAACGCCTGTAATACATGCTTCAGAAAAGTCTGGTTCGTTTTTTATATCGACAAGGTAGTAGTCTGCGGAGATGTCGACAATTTCACCCTTGGAATTCATATTATTCTAAAACCTTGAATTGTCAGTTTTTTGGTAGCTCTGCTTCCAGCAGAAAATGATTTTATTTGTTGTTTTATATATTATGGACTTTATTCTTACATGGGAATGCTAAAATAGCTAGAGCTATGTGTTGTTACATGTGTCAATGTTAACGGTTTATTTTGAATGCGTACACTAAGTCATAAAATTTTAATTCTTTTCTTATCTTTCTTAATACTATTTTCATTCTTCTTTTTCTTTAATGACGAATTAACTCCCTTTTTTAGATATGAGAGAGAGCTTATTTTACAAGGAGAGGTTTGGCGTTTGCTGACTTGTCACTTTGTCCATGTAAATACAACCCATGCAATTATGAATTTCTCAGCGCTTGTGCTTATCATGCTAGCGCTTGGTTATAAGCTAAGTTGTAAAGAATGGTTATCATCAGCTGTATTTTTAAGTGTATTTATTTCTTTAGGGCTCTTAATATTTTCTCCTGATATCGCTTGGTATGTAGGTTTTTCGGGGGTTTCCCATGGTTTATTAGTATTTATGCTGATTAAGAATAGTCTTACTGGTGATAAACTATATTTAATCGCACTACTGCTGGTCATAGTAAAAATAGGCCGTGAGCAACTTCCCGAATTCGATATCTTTCTTCTTATATTTCTGCCCCTGTCGTTGTCGATGCACATTTGTACGGTGCGATTGGCGGTGCATTATTAATTGCGTTACCTATTGTCATTACGAAAGTGATAAACACTCGCAAGCAGCATTAAAAGTATCGAATAATTTTACACTTTTATTTGGGGCGCACTATATGCGTCTATTTTATTATTTTTCTTGCACAATGTTTTATAAGTCTTAAATAGCTATAACTCATACTCACTATGAGCTGTTAATTTTCATATACAACCTGCTTATTAAGCAGGTTGTATGTTTTAATTAAAATAAAAAGTGTCGAGATTTAATACACTTTATATTCGAATACATTTTTTGATTCCTTTTTTCGACCTTGCATCTGTCTTTTAGGTAGTGCCATCAACGTTGTATTTTCAAGCAAATAAGGTTTGACACTTTTCGATAGAAGCTTCGAGTTTAGTGGAAGTCTCGTGATTTGAGGGTGAGGTTCTGAAGGTTGTTAGAGAGATCTTGCAATTCTCCCGCAATAATATGTACAACAGTATCTTTGGTTTCGACATGACCTTTAACCAGTATGAGTTTGGCTGAAAGTAGTGTTTGGCGAAAACGTTCCTGAACACTTTTCCAAACAATAATATTAATATTTCCGGTCTCATCTTCTAGAGTCACAAATATAGTACCTTTGGCTGATCCAGGGCGTTGTCGGCCAGTAACAAGACCTGCAACTCTGACAAAGCGGCCATTGCTCATATAAGGCAGTTCGCAGTATTTTTTGCAGCGGCTAAAAGGGTATTTCTGCCTCAGTAAAGCAAGGGGGTGAGGTCTAAGAGAGAGGCCTGTTGTTTTTAAATCCAGAAGAACTTCGCCTTCTAACTTTGGACGTGATGTGGTTAGCATATCTGCATTTTCTAAACGTTCATTGCTTGTAAGTAACGGACGATATTGCTTGACTGCACTCGCCTGCCAATGAGCGCTATAGCGATGCCCGCTAATATTATATAGAGCATCAGCGGCGGCAAGACATTGAATTTCTATTTGCGTTAACGATGTTCGTTTCGCTAGGTCTTCTACATCTTTAAATGGGGTCTGTGTTCGATATCGCTCGATAAGTATCGCTTTTTTCTCGGGAAGCGCTTTTATATTACAAAAACCTAAGCGAAGGCCCCAGTCGCAAGCGTTTTTTCCACCTGTATTTACTTTCCTTTCTATTTTATTTTGGTAAACGCTTGTATTAATATCAATAGGGAAAATTTTAATACCATGACGTTTTGCATCTTGAATTAATTGTGATGGAGAATAAAACCCCATAGGCTGGCTATTAAGAAGTGCGCAATAGAATGCTGCTGGATGGTGACATTTTAGCCATGAAGAAAGATAGCAAAGTAAGGCAAAGCTTGCTGAGTGAGATTCTGGAAACCCATAACCGCCAAAGCCTTTAATTTGGTTAAATAAACGATTAGCAAAATCTGCATCGTAGCCATTATCCAACATACCCTTAATAAATTTGTTTTCAAATTGCAACAAATTCCCATTCTTGCCCCAGGTTGCCATGGCTCGTCTTAACTGGTCTGCTTCGCCACCACTAAAACCCGCTGCTACCATTGCTAATCGAATGGCTTGTTCTTGAAAAATAGGGATGCCCTTGGTTGAAGACAATACTTCTTTAATGGCTTCATTATGATAAACAATGGGTTCTAGATTATCTCTACGCCTGAGATAAGGGTGTACCATGCCCCCTTGAACAGGTCCTGGCCTTACTATGGCGATTTCAATCACTAGGTCATAAAAACAAACTGGCTTTAAACGGGGCAGCATGGATATCTGCGCACGTGACTCTACTTGGAAAACGCCAATACTATCACCACGGCTTAGCATGGCATAAGTAGCGGGATCCTCCTTAGGTATGTCGGCAATGGTTTTAAGGTTGGACTGGTACTGATTCACATAAGATAGGGTTTTGCGTAACGCAGTTAGCATACCTAAAGATAGGATATCGACCTTGAGTAAGCCCATTGCCTCTAAATCGTCTTTATCCCATTGTATGACCGTACGGTCTTCCATGCTGGCATTTTCCAAAGGAACCAAGTCACTGATTTTACTTTGTGTAATAACAAAGCCACCGACATGTTGCGATAAGTGTTTAGGGAATCCGAGAATATCTTGGACTAGAGTAAAAAATTGCAGAAGGGTTGCGTTTGTATTAGAAAATCCGGCTTCCTCTATACGTTTAAGTAGCTCTCTTTTGCGATCCCACCAAGCTAAAGACTTTGCGAGATGATCTATTAAGGAAGGGTCTAGTCCCATGGCTTTGCCGACATCACGTACAGCACTACGTGAGCGATAGGTAATAACAGTCGCTGCAATAGCCGCTCGCTTTCGCGAGTATTTTTGGTAAATATATTGAATAACTTCTTCCCTACGTTCATGTTCAAAATCAACATCGATATCGGGAGGTTGATTGCGTTCTTTAGAGATAAAACGCTCAAATAAAACATTGATTTGCTCTGGTGATATTTCTGTAATATAGAGACAGTAACAGACTACGGAATTAGCGGCGGAGCCACGCCCTTGGCAAAGTATGTCTCGGCTTCTGGCAAATTTAACAATGTCATAAACAGTAAGAAAATAAAATTCGTAGTGTAGTTCAGCAATGAGAGAAAGTTCTTTTTTTATTGCTTTTTGAATAAGCTCAGGGATGCCATTTGGCCAACGCTTGTTTGCCCCTAAGTAGACCTGTTCTGTTAAATACTCGATAGCGCTCTTATTCTTTGGAACGAGTTCGTGTGGATACTGATAGCGCAGATCATCCATTGAAAACACACACCTTTTTGCAAGCTTATCGGCTTCTTCAATAAGGGCTTGTGGATAGATATTGCTCAAACTCTCAATATCTTTCAGATGCGCTTCTGCGTTGGAAGATAGCTTGCGGCCTAATTTATCAATGCTGGTATTGTGTTTAATACCACAAAGAACATCGTGTAATGGCTTGCGTAACTTATCGTGCATGACAACGCACTGACAGGCAAGAAGGGGAATCCTGTAACGTTGACTAATATTTTGCCATTGTAAAAATGATGCTTGCTCATTACTTGTGAACTGAAAATCGATGCCAATCCATAAGCGTTCTTTAAAGGCACGCAATAATGTAGAGGCATATTGCTCTTTATTTTCTAATGTTTGATCTGCCACCCAAATAATAAAGCAATGCTGTAAGCGAAAGCGTAGATCTTCAAAGTGTGCTTGGTAAGATCCCTTCTTACTACGCCTCCTTGCTAGCGTAATAAAACCCGATAACTCGTGATAAGCTTTTTTGTTAGGAGCAATAACAATTATTTTACAACTATTGCTTAAAGTAAATACACTTCCAACAATAAGCTTTATGCCTTGTTCTTTTGCTGAAATATGGGCTTTAACGATGCCGGCTAGAGAGCATTCATCGGTGATTGCAATAGATGCATAACCGAGTTTGCTTGCTTCGCTTACGAGCTCGTGTGGGTGAGAGGCGCCAGTTAAGAAACTGTAGTTAGTGATTGTATATAGATGATTATATTGCACTGTGATAGCTCTAGTATTAACAGGCCCTAGTACTAAGCAAAGATTCCATGGACAAACCACTCATCTTTATGTACATCATGGAAGACCCACAAACGAACATTATCATTTCGCTTCGCCACAAAATAATCTCTAGCTGTGGGCTTTTTCCACCATAGGCCTTCTATGCGTTCAGGCCCTTGTAAGAGTTCAAGTTTTCCCTTCCAAAAAAGAGTATTCTGTCGTTTCCCTATTTTTATTGGTATGTTAAATATCCAACTAGGCCTATTTAATATCTCAGGATTTTTTTGTAGTGGTTGCGTCATTGTTTTATTATTCATATAGTTTTTTTTAAATGAAAGCTCAGGTATATGAGAGTTTTTTTCAGACAGTTCGAAGACTTTGTTATTCCCTAGGCGAGCATTAATTTTTGTTGATACTAGTGTTTTCTCTTTATCTTTCTCTGCATTATTATTTTTTTCGATAGATAATATTTGACTTTTTAGATTAACTGGCAGCATGTACTTGCAAGATAACTCCAGTGTGTCAACTTCAAAAGGTAATGCTTGATTCTCAAGCTGTATTAAAGTTAATTGCAAGGGCATACTAATATCACTATGAAAGCGATCAAAATGAACTACAAGCTCTTTTTGATTTTCGTGAATGTCGTAAAAGCACCAACAAATACTTTGTATTTCTCTTTGTTTATTTATTAATTCTTCTTTAAGCTGATTCAGTAAAAACTTAATAGGGTAAATGAGTTGTTCTGTGTTACTTACTGGGTAATCAAATTGTGTGCTTTCTGAAAACTCTTGCTCAGGTAGATAGCTAATAGGTGTTTCGCTGAAGAGTTGTGCTTGATCAAATTGCGTTTCAATATCAAAGGTTTTAGCAAGACTGTTTGCAAAATTTTCGCCAAACCGTTTTCGCAGGCTGTATAAGGATGACGTATTAATATGGTGTATAATGTCTGCGAAGGTAAAAAAACCACTTTTCTTAAGAGCCTCGACACTATCTGAGTATTCGTATAGGTAATCTATATCAAGAAGTGCTAGCTTTTTTAGAAAATATTCTTTTGATAGTACACTAATAGTATGATCTTCTAGAGGAGTATCAGAATAAGAAAGTAACCAGGCTGTATTTTTTGTGTGTCCAATACTATACCGATAGCTGAATCGACAACTTTTTAATACACGCTTAATATTCCCTAGTAACGGTGTTAAACCTTTGAATAGTTGAATGCAAGATGATAACTCCAGTAATATACCAATATCGCTATATCCACTTGGTGTTGCTACACTGTAGTGTTCTATATGAGGTGTATAATGGTAGAGTTGTCGACATACAGTCTCCAATGCATTATTTTCACTATCCATTTTACGCTTATAAATACGGCAAATTTTGTTTGAGCTTGTATTGAATAGCAGCTGTCCTGTTGAACTTGGCATACCTAAGCTTAAACCCATTGCCCGCATATTATCTGTTAAGGCACATATTATATTTTTATCCGATACTATGACATTATCATTGTCTTTGTTAAAACCCAGGCTTTCTAATGGAAAGTGTGTAAAGCGTATTGCCACCCATAATTTTTTTGTTATTACCTTGCTAGATTTTTTCATGTAGAAACCCCTTTTTTTAGCTGCGGCCCTTTTGTGTGTGTGGATGCGTTACTAAAAATCTTAGGTGCTGTCTCTAGCGTATAAGTGGCGTTATTTTGTTTGCCTGATGCGGTGCATAGATACTTGTGCGGTAATATTTTTTCCCAAAAACTAGGAATAGGTAGTTGTACATCAATATTTTCTAGGTTTCCTCTTTGCTTAAAAATATTGAGTGTCAGTGTTTGCTCATTTGGTTGAGAAATCAGGCGTAGGCTCGCTGGAGAGCTTCGTTGTTTGTCTTTTATATGGCGGAAGATAACGTATAAGCCATTTTGTTTACTACTATTAAGTTGTAATTTCCTTAACTGACTATAGCTCAAAGAAAACTGCTGCTGCCAGGCAAAAATAGCAGAGTAAGCTGTTGAATATGATATATCAGAAAAGCACTTAATAAATTGCTGAGTATTGGCAGTTTCCACAACTAGTATTTTATGATACGGGATTTCTAACTGTGCTAAACCACCGATAAAAGGCAAAGCAGGTGGATTAATCAAAGCGATATCTCCGCTTTGACTTTCATTATTGAGTGTTTTTAATGTGTGATGAAATAAATACCATTCACTACTGTATTCATACTGACAAACTTCAATAAGTGTCGCCAAAGGCCAGCCGCCATGTTGTAATACTTTATCAAGTTCAGGGTAACCACTGGTGATCGCTTCGTGTTGGGTGAGTCGATGAGAATCCCCTTGCCATGTATCTGAACGACGCAGGATATTTTCTAGAGCGACTTGTCTTGTTCCGATCTTAGACATTGTTTCTTAATACACTAACTCTACTTGCTAATACGCTAACCTCGCTTCCTAGTAACCTAGTTATTAGCATATTTTAACTGTTTAAATATACAGTAATATCAAATGACAAAAATAGCAAGAAATTCGATGTTTGTTTTTATTCTTAGATAGAATATTCAGTGGTCTAATAGATATATGGAGAACCTGTGAACATCTATCGGTTATTGGATTTTTTGGTTGAAAATTGATCTATTTGAGTCGATCTATAAAAAACTCAGAGATTTGCCAACCTAAAGTTATGATTGTGCTTCTAAGTATATGAACAATAAAAATATTGAAAGGAAGAGCGTCATTTTGAAGCGACAGAACGAACTTATTTCATCTGCGCAAAAAGGGTCGATTGGGGCATTTGAGCAGCTGGTGGTTGACCTTGAGCCTGAAATGTTGTCTTTAGCCGCAGGCTTGGCCGCGTACCCTGATGAGGCGGATGATATCTATCAAGAATCTGTATTTAATGCTTATAAAGCCTTACCTAAGTTTCGCTCAGACAGCCAGTTTAGTACATGGTTCTATCGGATCATCGTCAACACGGCACTGGATTATAAGCGTAAATTAAGTCACCAATTTAGTCGTCGTCTTACCCACGAAGACAATCAAGTGGATGAATTTGAATATTATGGTAACCCAAGTAAGGATATAGAAAACACTCAATTGAGCCATTCTATTCATCAAGCTTTAAAAATGTTGAGTGAAAAAGAAAGAGTTGCTTTTGTCTTGTGCCATCAGCAAGAACTGATCATTGCAGATGCAGCTCAGATAATGGAGTGTACCGAGGGTTCGGTAAAGAGTTATTTATTTCGTGCACGCAGTAAATTACGTGACTTACTACAAGAATATAAGCGGTGAATAGCCATGAATCACAACGAAACGAAAATGCAATACGATGCGTGGATTATGGATTATCTTTATGGTGGCCTAGATGCTGAACAGCGCCTTATTTTTGAGCAGACCCTAGAAAGCGATGAGCAACTTCGTAAAGCTTATGAAAGTCAGTGTGAATTTGACGAGATAGTCCCCAAAGGTTTAAAGCCTGTAATTAGCGAACAGCGTACACAAGGGGTGAGATGGTCTGCATTTCATAACATCCGACGAAAAACACAGCCCTCTGATTTCTCTCTGGTGCGATACTTTCGGTACTTATGGTCTGCTCAAGTTTCGATGAGAATACAATTTGTCAGTATGGCAATGATGTTTGCTATAGGTTTGTTTTTTAGTTCATTCTTTAATGGTAGTTATACTCGCCCACAAGTAGACAATGATGGTGTGGCTCTAAATACATTAGGGGATAACAATATTGTTGATATGCAACTTGAAGTATACGACCGAAATATTGGTAATGTGGAATTTTCATTTACTTCTGCCGCTCAGTCAAAAGTTCAAGGTAATCTAAGTGATCCACGTATTAGGAATTTATTGGCAAAAGCGCTACATATTAATAATAGTGATGAAGTTCGGTTAGAGCTAAGTGAGATGCTTGGCGCTTACGTGCAAGACAACGATATCAAATCGTCGTTGATTTATATATTAACAAATGACCCTAATCCGGGTGTTCGATACAACGCTGTGACAAGCTTAGTTAAAGATGCTGCCGACAAGCAAGTGAGGCGAGCACTGCAATATGCTTTAGTTAATGATGTAAACACAGGTGTTCGAGTAGAAGCCTTTTTAGCCTTAACAAAGGCGGTAGATGAAGATTTATTAAAAATATTGCGCCAGCACTCTATTGATGATGCAAATACACTAATAAGAGAAAGATCAAAACGCTTGCTTGAAAAGTTCAAAAAACCAAAAAATAACGTTAGTAAAAAAATAACAGTTATTTGAGAGAAGTAGATAATTGTTGTTTAAAGTAGAGGAAAATACTATGAGTAGCTTTATTACACTTAATAAAATCACAGTTTTTGCACTGATTTTTATTTTGAGTTCATATGCTAATGCAGAAGTTCTTGAAAAGACGTTTGATGTGAATAAGGGAGGGACTTTCGTCCTCGATAGTTCAAAAGGATCTGTGAAGATCAGTTCATGGAACAAAAAAACTGTGGAAGTGGCTGCCACTAAAAAGTCTAATTATGAATCTGAGTTAAGTAGTTTTGTTATCTCTATGACTAAGAAAGGTAATAAGATTATTGTTAAAGGCGAAGGAGGGCGGCGTTCTGGCGTCAATGTTGGCTACAACGTAAAGGTGCCTAAAGATTTTAACCTTGACTTACAGACAGGTGTTGGATCTATAAAAATTGGCGACCTGAAAGGTAATATATCAGCTAAAACCAGTGCTGGTAGCATAAAAATTGATAATGTAGATGGTGATATTAATGTTAATACTTCGGGTGGTTCTATCTCTGTTGGAGAAGTGACTGGGAAAGTCATTACTCATACCTCTGGCGGCAGTATTAAAATAGAAAAAGGGGGTAAAATTGTCGATGCTGATACTTCTGGGGGCAGTATTAAAATAGGCTCTTCTTCAGGAGATGTTAATGCTGACACTTCAGGAGGGAGTATTCGAGTTGGTTACGCTAAAGGAAATATCAGCGTAGATACTTCCGGTGGCTCTATTAAGATTGAAGGGAGTGACGGTAATGTGAGTGCAGATACTTCTGGGGGAAATATTAGTATCGAGAATGTTGCAGGTGCAGTTAGCGCTGATACTAGCGGTGGTGGTATTAAAATTACCGGAGTCAAAGGTGCTGTTTCTGCTAATACTTCTGGTGGTAATATTTTAGTTGAATTCATTGCCGGTAAACCAAAAGGAAAGGCACCGATATCCTTGGATACGAAAGGAGGCTCAATTTCTCTCTACTTATCTAAAGATATAAAAGCCTCTGTTGTTGCTGAAGTGGATGGCGGGCGTCGTTCAAATGGAGGCCCCATTCACTCTGATTTTCCTTTGCAAATGAGTTCTAGCCGAGGAGGTGCAACAGCCAAGGGAGATATTAACGGTGGCGGTAATAAAATAAATTTATCCGCTTCCAATGGTACTATTAATATTAAACTTCTTAACTAAATCTTTTTATATTGACGACTATATAGCATTGTTATTACTGAGTGGTGGCTTGATCACTCAGTACCTCTTACAGCTTACCATTTATATAGCACACCTTATTGGGCATCTTACATAAGCTATTTTACCAGTTTTAAAGATGATGTCAGGTAAATCAATGTCCTCAACTATTATCTTGCTCTATAATGCTTTTTGCGCTGTCTTTTATTAGGACTTGTTAAAAGGTAATTGTGTTTATGAGCTTCTAGTTGGCCTTAGGTGTTTAGGCTAATAGCTTAAGAGTTTTAGAAAGGACGGTTCTCAATACAAATAATCGGTAAGATATTTGAGGAGACTCTATGACTACTTTTTATATTGATGTGCCAGATGGTAATGGCTCAGTTTTAAAGAGTTTTGTTTTAATACCATCGGAAGTTTCTGGACAACCTTGGCTTTTTACAAATCCACCAGATACGGAGAAGTTTGAAAACTTGATAATAACTTTTATCGGAGCTTCTCCAAAACCAGGAGATTATGCTGAAACCACATTTAAGATGAGTAGCTCAGAATGGACTTTTCCTGAAGATGAGCCTATTACCGTATCTAATGACCCTGCCCACGATGTGGAGCTTATTGCGCACGAGTCGAATTTTATAACACTTAAAATATCATCCAATACAGCATCGGACGAAGATGTTTGCGTGATATTTCATGGCTGTTTTGAAGGTGAAAGATACAGTTCTCCTGACCCTGTTATTGCTATTAAACGTAAGCCAGACTAATTTTAAAAGACTCTAGGCTGTCTGAATTAAAACTAGTAATCTATGAGTGAAAAACAAGGCCTGTTAATGCTAATTGTGTTATCACTAGCGTTAACAGCCTATAGTGTAAAGTTATTATGTTAAATTTAGATTACCATCGACAAAAGCTTTGCTAGCAAAATTTTCAGCAAGAATTTCAGTCTGTAGTTTTTTCTCAATACTTGACTTTTATCCTCCCTGTAAGACAATAAAATATATCATTTATAATCTATTTGGAAAACATTATGCTTAACAAGTACGTGACTTATAAATTTTTTGTGACTGATGGTAGTGGCAATCAAAAACCTATGGATCAATGTGACTTTACACTGCATCCTGAAATTGAACCAAATAAAGTATGGTGGTTTAAACCTAACAATGATAGTGCCTCAACGACAACCATAACGACCACTACAACCACAACTAATGCTGCAGGCACGACTACTGTTACTACTACAGAAACAAAAACCACTCAAGAAAATAGCTATCGTTTATATTCGAATTTGGATGTCTTATTTAGTGTGCAGCCTACACCTCCGCAAGATGTAGTGGCAGTTAACTATGACATGGTAGAATCGGAGTATGACTGGAAATTTTGCGAAGATCATCCTATTAGGTTTATTGATTCTGATATAGAGCATGATGTTTCTTATGAGCTGTTAAATAATGGTAAAAGGCTGTGTTTAAATATCACTTTTAATGATGAAGAACCCGAAACCTTGCCCTTTATTTTTAGAGCGTATTACAATAATGACCCCAACAATGTTGTTGAGTCTAAAGACCCAGTTATTGCTATCAAAAGAAAGCCTGACTAGCTGACAAAAAATTAAGGCTGTTCTTTTGCCAGATTTATATCTTCACGATTTATTGTATTGTTTGTACACAGTGAGACCTTATTGACATCACCTATAAGGTCGCCGATCCTAACTTTTTCACATAAGGGTGAAAACCAGGGTAAGGTAAACCATATAGGCGACATACCAAACTTTATTGCTTTTTTTATGTTGACTGTAGCTGAGGTATATTCTCCCGCAAGAGTATAGGTTAAGGCTGCTGTAAAAGCAGTATTTGGGTCATCTGGCGAGTGTTCTATAAGTTTATGTAAAGCTAGAATAGCCTGCTCATAATCGCCAAGCTGTGCGTGCGCTTGCGGTAAAACGAGCATTTCTTCTAAATCTTTAGGGTGGGTAAGGGTTGCTAAGATTTTTCTGTAGTTTGATAACGCAATATTTTTATTGCCCAATAGTAGTTCTACATCTGCTACATTTATTTGTAAAGTGAAATGTTTGGGGTTTTTATCAAGTGCCTTAATAAATAAGGCCTTAGCGTCATCATATTCTTTTAATAATAAGTGTACTAATCCTAAGTTGGTATAATGGTCGCTATCATCGCTAATTGACAATAAGGTATTATAAGTATTTTTGGCCAGTGTTAAATTCCCTTCTGATAGGGCAATACCTGCTTTAAGAGATAAACCGTAGTAGTCTTCTGGGGCAATATCTAGCAAAGCATCAATATGATGCTTTGCTGCATTTAAATCGCCTTGCAGCCAATGGGCAAGTGCCATTTCATATAAGACATTTCGGCTTTTTCGGTAGGATAAGACTTTTTTTAAAAAATTAATGGCCGCCACATAATCGCCTTTTTCTAAGGCTAGGCTTGCTTGCATTTCAAGGACTTTTACCTCATTCTGGTAATTGTCCTGTAAGTATTGAATTTGCTGCTGAGCAAGTGAGTAGTTGCCTTTTGCTAAATAGTATTCAAACCAATTAAAGATAATATTTTGACTTGAAGATATAGTTTTAGGTGTGCGCTTTAGTTTTTGCTCTAAGGCATTTAAGTACTTGCTATCGTTGGAGTCAGTATAAGCATGTAGTGATACATTTCTAAACAAATCATATAGCGGAGTATAATTAGGGTTATATTCGATGAGCGTTGCAATATCTTGTAGGCTTGAGTCAGGATTGTTGCTTGTATTGGCAATATTATATCGTATTTCAATATATTTTTTATAGCTTTCTTCATCTACCAATGCATTTAAAGACGCAGGTGCTATGGCGTCAGCGAATAACCCTACCGCCCTTTGTGCAGAAATATCGTGGCTATTAAGTAGCTGATCTTTTAATACACTCCACTGTTTTTGTTCTAGTACGCTCCAATCTCCCGCATCTAGGCGCACTAACGTAATATTGCAACTGCGACTAAAGCACTCAATATGACTTGATAAAACACTATCAGCACCCGTTTGTAACCCTATTTCTGAAGGGCTTTGTCCTACTTCACTGATTTCAAAGCGCGGTATCAATTTTAACCCCTGTGTTGTTACTATACTTTGTTCAAAGGCATTGAATACAGAGGATTTAACTAGGTAATCTTCTTTTTTTAGCGGCATTTGAGATGTGAGTTTCGGCTCAACAACAGCCACATAGTGATTGTTAATTTTTGTAGGATAGAAGATAAATGCTAATAAAGTAGATAGAATACAAATAGCTATAAAAACGGAGTAAAAAAGTGTAGGTTTGTTAAATTGTGAAGTTACGACTTTGGTGAAATCAGAATAAATTGAACTTGCTATTCTTGTGTGACTTTTGCTGTTATCTTTTTTTTCAATAACAGTGTCAGTGGCAATAACGTTGAAAACTTTTGTATCGTTGTGTTGTGATGCTGAGTCAAAAAATAATTGACTTACTTCTTGTAAATTATTAGGTCTGTCTTCAGGTCTTTTTTCTAATAATTCGACAATGAGATTCGCAATGGGCTTGGTTATATTATTATTTTCTCTATCAGGTGGCACAACACCGCCTGATAGAATATTGCTAATAATGTTGGCCGGCTCGCTGGAGTCTCCAAAGGGATGTTTTCTACACAAAAGAAGATAAGCAAAAATTCCTAGTGAAAATACATCACTTTGACAATCAAGTTTGTTGCCACTGGCTTGCTCAGGAGAAAAAGCAATATAGCTACCCAAAATATTATGGGTCGAATGGTTTTCTGAATTAATAAGCTTGGCTATGCCAAAGTCTGCTATTTTAACTTTGTTTTCGCTATTAAGTAATATATTCTCTGGTTTTAGGTCCCGGTGAATAATTTTATGCTGATGTGCTGAGTGTAAACCAAGAGATATTTCTGAAAGCCAAACAAGAGCCTGCTTCAACGTGTAGTCTTGGCTTTTAATGACATCTTTAAATGATACGCCTTTGACATATTCCATAATCAAAGCGAGCTGATTTTCTTGCTCGACAATATCGTACAGCTGCACAATATTGGGATGATTAAGTTTGGCAAGAACCTTTGCTTCTTTTTTTAAATAGCTGTCACCGTTTTCGATATTACTATCTAAACGTACGCACTTAATTGCAACTTCTCTTTCAAGGCGTGGATCATAACCTAAAAATACATTGCCCATGCCGCCAGCACCCAGCAAGTTCTTAAGCTGGTAATGACCAATGGACTGTTCAACGGTATTCACTATGAAATAAATCTAGTAGCGGTTAAGGTCTTGCACAGAGGTTTCTTCCATGCCTTTTTTGATCGTGATTTGATGAGTTAAAATACCTGTCCTGGTCGCACCGCGTCGACGCTGAATAACAATAGAACTGGAGCAAAGGTTTTTTAAAATATGAGCACATTGTTTGCGTAGCCGAAAAATTTGGATGTTGATATGAGATTCATCCATACCGAGTTCTCGTGACAATAAGGCATTTTCGACCCAGCCCTGGTCTTTTTCATCAAGCCCCATTTGAAAATCATACACTCTCTGTCTGGCGAGGTGAAGTAACAAATACATGTAGGTATTGTCTCCGGCGTTATAGTGCTTATCGCCATATTTCATTTTCAGTGACACATATTCTTCGTCTAAACTCACATTAAAATCAAAATGCAGATTGGAAAACTGCACTTGGCTGGCGTTATCCACTGTCATTTTTTGTTCGGGAGGAATGAACGCCCTCATATTGTTACCTGAGACACTCAGCTGATCTAGGTGGTTCAGGGGCTGGCCAGAATTATCCATGGACTCCATATCAGCAATACCAATATAGCGCCAACAAGATGTGTCGTTATCCATATAGATGATTAATTCTGGTGCCTCTTCGCTTGGTAAAAAGGTAATTTCATGTAGAGGAATACTTTGGCTATTGGGAGGATCAAAGAGCAACAGAGGACTAGGAGGATCGATATTCTCTACAACCCATATATCGTCGCTACTATCGGCGAATGTGATAGACATATCTTGGCTTAATACCTGGGGCATAAATTTCTCAAGCTTTCCTTTGTTTACCCAGGTGCCGTTACTGCTGAGATCTTTAAGTAGCCAATGATTGCCACTCCATTCAATGGTGGCATGAATTTTAGATATTTTAGGGTTAGAAAGGATAGTATCAACGATATCTTCACGACGTCCGAAGGTATGGTGGGCAAGAAGATAAACGAATTTGCCGGTAGTTTTATGTCGTATAAAAGCCATGAACTTGCACTTTAGAGTAGTCTGGATTCAACATTGCTATAAACGCTATGGATAGTAACAGTTAATAGCTGGCCGATATTTAACCTGAGCTAATCGTCTCAACACCTTCTATCTTGTTCTTATCTATCCAATATTTCCAAGTATACAATGAATTTGCCAGCGGTAGTTTGAGAATGGTTTTCACTACCCAACTTATATTTTTGTGCCATAAATGTCGTGTGAATTTCTTATTATACGACGAGTTAAATTTCTACTTAAAGAGCTTCTATGGCTACCCATGTTTTACCATGCGCCATTTTTGGGCAATTATGTTAGAGTTAGCTGTAACCCAGGAAATATTAAGAATACTTGCGTTTATGCTCTCTTTAATGGCTGATATATTGTTTTTACGCAAAATAAGTGCTTTAAACTCGTGTTATTGTTCGAAATGTATCCAATTGGGTGTTTCGAGTAGCAATAACTATCACTTATGATCGGTTTAGAGAAGGTGAAATAGCTATATTAGCTATTTAATAGCATCAAGGGAATTGACTGAAATTAAATGACAGAAATTAAATAAATTGGAGCAAGCGGAAACTAGAGTTATTCTTGGGAATATAGGTTGTGTGCCTAAGGTGCCACTGTAAAGATCTATGGTGCAATATATTGAGCTAATATCTGGTTAATTGATAGCTAAGTAGCTTTGCATTGCTTTACAGCTGGTTGTGTTGAATTACAAAATTTATTGTTTTACTGATTATGAATATGCAAATTGTTGATTACACAGCATCTAATGCTGCCGAACTATTCGTTACGTCTCTAAGAGAAACAGGCTTTGGTGTTTTGGAGAACCACCCGATTGAGCAGTCTTTGTTGGAATCTATCTACACTAATTGGCAAACGTTTTTTAATGGCGAAGAAAAGTTTGATTATGTTTTTGACAAGGAAAAATTTGATGGTTATTTCCCCATGGATGTGTCTGAAACGGCTAAAGGCAGCAAACATCGCGATATAAAAGAGTTCTACCATGTTTATTTAAATGGTCGAGTCCCTCAGCAACTGAGAGAAGAGATTTTTGAGTACTACAATAAAACGTCTGCTTTTGCAGCCAAACTACTTAGTTGGATTGAGGAGTTCAGTCCTAAAGATGTAGCGCAGAACTATTCACAGCCTTTATCAGAGATGATTCGCGATACTGATAAAACCCTCTTGCGAGTACTGCATTATCCACCAGTGACTGGTACTGAGGAAGTAGGAGCCGTGCGTGCTGCGGCACATGAGGATATTAATTTAATTACTATTTTGCCGGCGGCTAACCAGCCTGGTTTGCAAGTAAAAACCAAAGAGGGAGAATGGATGGATGTGCCATGTAATTTTGGTAACTTAATTATTAACATTGGTGATATGTTACAAGAAGCTTCATCGGGCTATTTCCCATCTACCAGCCATCGAGTAATTAATCCTGCCGGTGCTAATAGTAAAGAGTCACGCATTTCCTTGCCTCTATTTTTACATCCTAGAGGTGATGTTGTGCTGTCAGAACGCTATACAGCAGATACTTACTTATCTGAGCGTTTACAAGAATTGGGAATGAAAAAGTAAGCGTTAAGTAATGCCTATTACCTCATATGAAGCAAATCATGTGAGGTACATCAGTAATAAACCCATGGGGGAATATATTCCCCCAATATAAATCGATTTATTGTTTTAAATGCTGTTTAAGCCGGTAAATAGACCAGCAATGGAAGCACTCATCAAATTGGCGAGCGTTGCGGCAATAAGAGCTTTCACTCCCAGTCTTACTAGGTCTGGCCGCCGTTTTGGTGCTAGCGAGCCCAATCCCCCCAATAGAATGGCAATCGAAGAAAGGTTGGCAAAACCACACAGAGCAAAAGTTACAATGGTATTAGTGTGTTCGCTTAGTTGATCTTTGTGGCTGACAAAGTCAAGAAATGCCACGAATTCATTTGCGATTATTTTTTGACCGATAAAGCTTCCAGCTAAGTGCGCTTCATCCCAGGACACTCCCAGAATGAAAGCGATAGGCTGGAACAAATAGCCTAAAATCATTTGCAGAGTAAGGTTCTCTACGCCTACTAGTGAGCCTAAGCCCCCCAGCAAGCCATTGACAAGGCTGATCAAGGCGATAAATGCTACTAGCATTGCACCCACATTAATGGCAAGAGAGACACCGCTTACGGCACCAGCAGCAGCGGCATCAATGACATTTACTGTTTTGTCTTCTTCATTAAGCTCATCCAAGCTATCTTTTGTCTGTTCTGTCTCAGGCATAACAAGTTTTGCCATTAACAAACCTGCTGGGGCTGACATAAAGCTGGCGGCAATGAGATATTTAAGCTCAACCCCAATGCCAGCATAGCCAGACATAATTGAGCCAGAGATGGAGGTTAAGCCGCATACCATAACTGCAAATAGCTCAGATTGCGTCATGTTGTTAATGAAGGGTTTTACAACAAGAGGCGCTTCTGTCTGGCCTACAAAGATATTGGCGGTAGCACAAAGTGACTCTGGACGGCTCGTATTTAGCAATTTTTGCAAACCGCCACCAATCACTTTGATGACCACACCCATGATACCAATATGGTAAAGCACAGCGATAAAAGATGAGAAAAAGACAATAACAGGCAACACATGGAGGGCAAAAACGAAGCCTTTTCCTTTATCTGCCACATGCCCAAACATGAAGTTTATACCTTCGTTTGCATGGCTGAGAATGACATTAACCCCTTGCGAGACGTTCAGTAGTGCCTCTTTACCGAAGGGAATATAAAGTACAAATGCGCCGAGAGATAGCTGGATCGCTAGGGCAAAAAACACGGTTCGCCAGTTAATATTCTTTTTGTTAGCAGAAAACAAAAAGGCAACAAGCAGTATGAACGCTATCGCAATAACGCCGCGAAAAGCCTGCTCCATAGATGGTCCTCAAATCTAATTTATTCGGGTAAGGGGCGGATCATATCACTTTATGATTGCTGCCATCACGGCATTATTTGTTTCAAGGCACCTCTAATTGTATTGAGATGCTCTTTATAAAGATTTCTTATGCAGCCACTTGCTCTGTTTAAACTAACAAATTAAGTACGTGTTATACAACTATGTCATGACATTTGGCGGGGACATTAGGGCGATTTAAATCCACTGAAGCCTCTGATTTTGGAGATGGTAGCCTTACTTGCTATATGCTAATGCGTTATTTTGATTAAAAAATAATCTCTATTTGTGTATTGAATTAGCTCTATACTACATGAATGCGGGCGAGTCTTAACACACTGTTAGCCGTTCAGATATTGATAACTGAAGTGAGTGCCTATGAAATGGAAACGCCAATTAATAAGTATTTGATGCTTCTTGCTCAGAAAGATGGCTCTGATTTGTATCTAAGTACTGGCGCTCCGCCTTGCGCCAAATTTCAAGGTGTGCTCAAGCCTCTGACGCAAACGTCTTATAAAGCGGGGCAAATTGAAGAGATTGCCAATGTCATCATGGATGCAGAGCAGCGCGAGGAATTTACTCATGAGCTAGAGATGAATTTGGCAATTTCCATCCCCAGCATCGGCCGTTTTCGGATCAATATATTTAAGCAACGTAATGAAGTCTCTATTGTGGCTCGCAATATTAAATCTGAGATACCTAAATTTGATGATCTCGGCTTGCCCAAAGTATTAAAAGAAGTGATTACCACTAAACGGGGGTTAGTGTTATTTGTGGGGGGAACGGGTTCCGGCAAATCCACATCATTAGCTGCGCTTATCGATCATCGCAATAGTCATTCAGCCGGCCACATCATCACCATAGAAGATCCTGTAGAGTTTGTACACAAGCATAAGAAAAGCATTATTAATCAACGGGAAGTAGGCTCTGATACCCGCAGTTTTCATAACGCACTTAAAAATACTTTACGGCAAGCCCCTGATGTTATTTTGATAGGGGAAATCCGCGAGCGTGCGACAATGGAGCATGCATTAGAATTTGCTGAAACAGGCCATCTTGCTATATCTACCCTACATGCAAATAACGCTAACCAAGCATTGGAGAGAATTATCAATATGTTTCCTGAAGAGCGGAGGCCTCAATTATTACTAGGCTTATCACAAAATATTAAGGCAATAATTTCTCAGCGACTTATACCGACAATAGATAATAAGCGCTGTGCTGCTGTCGAAGTTTTGCTAGGCACGAGAACAATCCAAGATATGATCTTACAAAATCGCCTGGATGAAATAAAAGAAATTATGGAAAAGTCGGAAAATTTAGGGATGCAAACATTTGACTCAGCGCTATTTAAGTTATACGGCTTAAATAAGATATCATTTGATGAAGCTATTGCTAATTCAGACTCACCTAATAATTTGCGTCTACGAATTAAACTTGCCAGTGATGGCAAAGCCAACAGTGAGATCCAAGACGGAGAGAATCAAAATAATACAGCCACTAAAATTAGCTCAAGTTTTACGGAGCTAACATTACAAGAAATAGATGATGAAAAAAGTGATGATGATACGCCAACATTCTAGAGCGTATTAAATTGTTCGTCACCTCAGTAAAGTAAATGCTAGAAAATTAAAAAACATACGGCCGTTTTAAATATAAAACATTTTTTAACAGTTAAACTTTCAAGGCGTGCAAAGTTTTTAGTTGGCGTGATTTGTTGTTTTAAGTAATGGTCTTTGCTGTTTCTTAAATTATTTTTAAATGAAATTTTTGACGACAGATTGGCAATATTTTTACTTCAGCGCTTCACTTTTTTATTGCTGTTTATCAAAGCGCTTTGTTGGTATTTTAGTCTTCCCACCCATATTGGTGCTTATATTATTGTCGGTAAGGTTGACACCGACTAGTTCTCACTTTCTTATGCTATTGATTTTTTTGGTGTTTTTTTTTGGCTCTTTTCTTGCTTTGTTAGATATTGTGCGTCGACATATTACTGGCAAGGTTTATTACTACAACATTTTCTATGGGGGATAGGCAATAATGTTTTGGTTGTTTTTTGATCTTTCAATGTATGCTTGTGCGAGCTCTGTGTTACGAAATTTACCTAATTGGTAATAGGTCTTAACTTTCTTTTCAAATAAATAAGTCTAATAGATAAAACTGAATTGTAGAATTTAATATAAGGATCGTTTGTGAGACTTTTAAATACCATTGCCCTTATCACATTATTGATAATAATTAAATTACTAGATTTGCTATAAATGAACATCAATTAATATGGTAAAATTAGTATTAGCTTTTCTGAAGCTTTCGAAAAGGAATTTCTAAAGTAATATTTCCAAAGAAAGCTTCGAAATAGCACTATAAATATACTCAATAAAATACTTAGTTATGGCTATTTTGCTTTATTTAGCGAGATAATGATTGAATTAATTAAAGTTATATTTAATCTTAAAAAAAGACCTTTTCAAGTGATCGTTCAATAACAATTATAGAAAAGGGCTTATTCATAAGTAAGTATCAATAGAGACCAAATTCAGTAGTAAACTAGACAACATATTTTGAATATGTGATTCTTCTATTGAAAATAATATGAGTCATTGATTAGCTAAGTATTAAAATTATTTGGGTAGATTTTTTTACAATATCTACTGTTTTTTTGTTCAGAAAAATAATAAATTACTTATTTTATTGTTATTTAAAATACACGCTGAATGTTTCTTGTGTGATGCACTTCTAACAAAAATCTTAAACATGAAATAAAGTGGTGTGGTTGATATTTTTTGTGATGAAATGTTATGTCTTAATCCCTAAAGTATGGTCTGCATAAAGCCTTCCAATACTCTTATAAATATTCTTTCATTGGTATGCCGATTAAGTGTTATTGGTCTTACTCCGGGGGCAAATAAGAGTTTAAAAAAGAAAATATCTCTGGTTTTATTTTTTAAAACTATCTGGAATTTGTATAAACCAGTTAGAGGTTCTTTAGAAGCCGACTCTTATATTAAGAGCGTCAGTTGTTAGGGTTTTGGTGTGGCTAACATTCCATGTGGTTTGTGGTTGTCATTATGACTTTCTATGCTGTCGCCGACCTGACACAACCTATGTCAGGTCAATACAATAATAGGGATACCTTAATATTTGGAAAAACTAATAAGTTCTAAAATAACATAGGTTTAGTATGGTTGAAAATTTAAAAGCATATAGCATTGAGAATCCCAGTGTTTACTTTTTATCATATTTTTTTAAATTATTTAAAGGTATTGCTCGTAAACATAAGCCTGTACTTGAGTCCGAACTTCCAGTATTTCAGTCTGAAATGGAAATTAAAAGAAAAGATCGGAAGCGTTGGTGTGATTTTTTCAAGATAAGAAAAAGCTCGTATCCACCACTTTCATATCACATTCCGATAAGTTCGCAAGCTATTATTGAATATACTAAACGCCTAAATATATCCTATAAAAATATTCTTTTTGCATGTAGTGATGTTGAGATTCTATCTAACGAAATAGATGAGCAGGACAGTACTCCTGTTAAGCTGAAGTATTCATATGCTGGGGCTGAATCTGTTAATGATTTTTCTAGTTTAGCGCGTTTTAATTCGTGCGTACTCACCAAAAATGATAGTAGATTATTTTGCCAAACAGACTATGTTTATGTGAAAAATGCAAAGGCAAATTCATCCTTAAATGATTCAACTGCACAGACAATACAATCTATGCGTTCCCGTGAGAGTACACTCAGTATTAAAAACCACAGCCTTGGGAATTTTTATGTTTGGAAGGGGATGGGGGTGCATTTCGGAGCAATTTCTGGGGATTTTAATCTTACTCATATTTTTGATACTACAGCCAAAATCATTGGCAAAGCAAAAGCATTTATACAGGGCTTATGTACCTTAAATATTGTGATTAGTTTGTTCTGGAATCACTATTCTCATAACATTTCAAATGTGAAGATTTTTTATGCAAAACCCGTATACCACGATCAGTTAGTGCATCTTTTATGTGATGGGGAAAACTTTGAGTTGGTTGACGCTGATAACGAGCTGCTCGCATTTGGAACAATAAAACTGAGATCATAAGTACTTTTGGTTGGGGAATTGATGCTGGCTACTTCAGCTTATCATACAAGCGCTTGGTTGTTTGGCGGCAATTAAATTCCGCCAAACAACGACTACTTTTTAAGACGTGCTACATTAAAAATACTATTGCGCACAAAATCCTGTAGGTACTTAGGCGGCTGATTATCTAGGTCTTTAGGGGAAGTGAGGCGTTTGCGTAGACACCAAAATATATATCCTATTGTCCAGCCAAAATCCGCAAGGATTAACGTGATAAAGCCATGGTTTTTAAGGAAATAGCGTCGCCTAGAGTCAAACCAGTAGGTAGGACGGCGAGGCTGTCTTTTGCGTACATCAGAAATCCCGGTCGCTGCACCAACTTCATGAACAATTCGGCTCTCAGGAACATACCAGCATTTGAATCCAGCTCGTTGCACTTGTAGGCAGTAATCTACCTCTTCAAAGTACAAAAAGTATTTGTCATCCATCAACCCCACACGTTTAAACACCGACTGATGAATCATCAAGGATGCACCTGCTACCCAGTCGACAGTTTCACGTGTATCTGTAAGCGCCCGGGTAACACGGTAGCGTGCAAATAGTTTGTCTAATACACCTAGACTAAACCCTGAGAGGATTTCACTGACAGTGTTTGGAAAGTTAAAGGTAGATATTTGCGGTGTGCCATCAGGGTCTTCGAGGCGACTGCCACATATTGCGCCATCTGTTGTACTTAAAAAGTTAACTAAATTAAGGCATGCTTTGGGTCTAAGATAGGTATCTGGATTCAATAACCAATAATATTCAATAGGCGAAGGCTTATCCTTGTACTTATTTTTATAATAGCTGAAGCCTAAATTGTTACCGTATGCATACCCGCCATTCTTCTCCGCCAAAATAATCTCAGCCCAGGCGCCATAACTTTGTTTTTCAATGTGTTGTTTTATCTGACTAAATGAATCATTTGGCGATTGGTTATCCACTACTACCACAGATAAGTTTACGAGGTAGGTACGTTCTTTTGCGAGGCTATCAAGTGCGCGGCAGACCATAGCCCCAGTATTGTAATTGACGATGATTGTTGCCACTTGGCTATGATTTACATCATTATTTTCCATAATACTTTATCTATTCCTAGGAGTGAGCCTGCATGCATATTTCTTGTACTTTGGAATGTGTACTGATGTTTTTCTTTTTGCCGACAGGCTTTGCTGGGATACCTACGACAGTTGTGCCTGCGGCGACATCATCGAGTACCACCGCATTTGCACCAATAACAACATCGTCGCCTATGGTAATGTCACCAATTATCTTGGCTCCTGCACCGATATCTACACGATTGCCTAATACAGGAGCGTCGTTGGGTCTATCGATGTTCTTAATTCCCATCGATACCCCTTGTCTTATGATGCAATCGTCGCCGATGACGCAATTACCATGGATGACAATGGCGCCTTGGTGCTCGATAATGACGCGACGACCCAGTTCAATACAATAAGGTAACTCAATACCATAAATAGAACGAGCGCGGCGGTAAAGCGCACGATAGAGTAAGGTCATCGGGGCACGAAAAATACGGTGCTTGATGGTTAAGCGCCACCTGCCAAAACGATGAAAAGCAACAGCGCGAAATCCTGGACGAGTCCAGTCCCGTTGGTGTGCAATCCAGTCTTCTTTTATAATTTCAAATAATGTCACTTCGTATACCAATGCATAATTAAAATTTCCAGACAATACATCTGACTATCAATTATCCAAATACTTAGCATTATGTATCTAATTAAAATCTTGTAATATTTCAACGATAACATAACCACTATTGTTAAAATAATAGAGCATATAAGTAATATTGTGCTCATTAATATCAGCTAACTTTTCAGTCAGCATCTAAATCAATCGCTTAGGTACTAGTTATTAGGTGCTAGTTGTATTTTTATAATGTGCTATCCGATTTAAATCGTATGCCTACAATCATCCTCCTAATACATGTATCAGTAGAATGTTCTTATTTATACGAAATATTAATTATTATGGGGAAAGCTTTGGCTGAGAATACTTCAGTGCCTGTTAATACTAATTTAATTAGCGTTAGCAGGCCCTATGACGACTACAGTATTAAAAATAATGAAGCGATCTGTTTCTCTCACTAAATCTGCCAGATAGAGGGTATTATAAACAAACTTATAAAGTATAGTCGTATCTAAATTGTTATTTTTTCCATTTTACATAAAAAAATAGCCTAATATAAAAAAAATTGCATGAAATATAGTCGCATTTAACCTCATTCTTAAACATGGTTTTAAAGTAAAATCGTTGCGCTAAGATAATAGTGGCGTGGTAAATTATATAAACTGCACGTTTCAAGAAAATGTTTGATATAACTGGCTATTATTTGGTTGTGCGTTGTTCCAGTTCAAGAAAAATGATAATCAATGTGTGATGCCTCTCACGAAATTGCGGTTTTATCGTTTTTTTCCAGAGGCGTGCAAAAGCGAAGTTTTGAGTTTTCAAACATTTTTTGTCTTAGCGAGACAAAATTAAGAGTTCAAAAAAAGCTATCGTAAGTCAATACCAACTTATGAGTTATGGCCAAAAAACTGTCGGAATCTTCCCTTGCTTTATTAAAGACGCGATATCCATACTCACGGCCACACCTGCATGGACGAGAAAGCCCCCCCATATTGAGCGCGAACGTAAGGCTAAAATTCCCAAAAATAAACCGAATAAAATAGCGCCTGTTGCTTCTAGCCATAATTTTGGAAAGTGGATCATTAAATAGGGAAGGCACATTACCCATATTGCATTAGCACCTATTGCTGGACGCAGGGCATTAACAAAGTAACCGCGAAAAAAGAATTCCAAGCAGATAAATTGTAAAAGATACAAAAATTCCCAAGCAAGCAAGTCAAACCAGCTTCTACCAGCCTGTTTATAAAATGGATAGTGATTGATGAAATCCTCTCCTTGGCTGACCATTATAATAAATACTAAAATTGGGCTGAGTAATAATAGGTAGCCCCGCCAATGTGTGCTGGTATCATTCCAGCGCCACCCCATATCAACAATACTGGCTGATAAAACTTTTTTTATCACGATACAAGGAATAAGTACGTAGCCTATTACATGCCAAAATGTCCACCAGCAATATCCTATTAAATGGCCGTAACCTGTCGCTTGAATTTTGCCCGACCAGTAGTGTGTTGTTTGTCCTTGTATAGAAGAAAGTAGGGCAAGAGTTGCTTGGAATGTTGAATCATATTTCATGTAATGAATTATTAATAAACAAACGGCAACGCTTGCCATGGTGTAAAACACTTGGCGTAAGGCTTGTTGTCTATTCAATGTATATGACGAGGTTTCATTATCAATATCATCAAGCGCTATAAGTATATTGCGAGGATGAAGCCAGTTAGCCATATCCATAATTGTTCGTATTATTGCGTTATTTTGCCGGGCTTTCATGTTTCTCAATGAACTCTTTGAATATTGGGTAATTTGTCCAGTATGGTGTACTTTCTTGCAAACATTCCTGCAAGGGCTTTGCTGATATAAAATGGTCTTGCATATAGTGAACAAATTTTAGTGTTCTAAAACTATCAAACCAATCGTGAAAGTGTGCGAGGAAGTTCTTTTTATCATGACATTGTTTGTTGGCATGCTCTATAAACTTGTTAAAACCTAAGGCGTCAGTTGCCGCTATTACTTCGTCAGGCAAGCGATTAAAGGAAGCTTTAAAGAACGATGTCAGTGTTACTTTCGGTGCAGTTTTGCTTTGGCGTAATATCTCGATATCATCAAAGTAACAATCGCAACTGTGATTTACATAATCTATCCAATGTTTTAAATATATGAAGATTTGGGGGGAATAATAACAGTATTCTTGCTGCTGACTCTTTTGATTCAGAATCTCCTGTACTGCCGGCCCAGTGCCGAAAGGAACGCGTTGAGAAATTCTCGCATCGAGCTGAATATGGATATTTTCTTGAAATGATACTTCTCCTATCTTGGCGAGTTTATTGAGAAGGTAAAAGTCTTCTCCTGCTGCTCTTTTAGGAAACCCTCTTACTTTGCAATACGCATCAATAGCCACACTGAGCGTACTGCCTAAAGTAAAAAAAGCATAAGGAGAGCCGGCCCATTTTAAAGCATTGCGATAATATTTAATCGCTATCTCATACATATAAGTTGCTTGAGATACCAAACTTGAATTGCGCTTATGTGCAAAATCAAACACGCAAGCACTTACAGGTTTTTTCTGATAAAAACTTCCAAAAGCATCGGAAAAATAATTGTTGGGCAGATGAGCATCTGCGTCAGTAGAATAAAACCATGGCTTTATAAGACGCTTTACCTTGTAAAGTTTTACCGCAATATCGCCACCAATTTTTCGCGCCAGCCCGACCCCTTGCTTGGAGGGAATAGTATTGTTTTTAGAGAAGCGATCCACCAATAAAATATCTAATTTATCTAGGCAAACATGAGACAAGTTGCCAGCACTGGCGACAATTTTTCCATTGAGTACATACTCGTACAAATATTTATTTTTAGAGTTCGCACTGCTTGTATCAGGTTGATTGATAACAACAATAAGCAAAACATTTTTTATACGTAAGTGTTGCTGTAAGCGGATTAAAAAGTCTGTGTTTTCGTCGTATATGGGAATGACAACGCAGTATTGATAACATTCCTTATTGCTTGCAAATAGATTTTCAAGGTGTTTTGTTTCTGGCTCCGCATAATCGCGAAGGTATTTGTCAATCGTATTCACAGTTTAATGAAGGGCTGCAACGATTGGCAGTGAACTGCATATTTGGGCTTCATGATCAAGTATTTCGTCAAGGCGTGAATTGACCGTTTGCTCGGGAAAATAGCGAATGGCTAAGTCAATGAATAGATTCTCGTGGCGGGACTCAGACTCTGTAATGGCAATATAAAATCTCTTCAGCTCACCTTCTGGTAAGGCCTCGGCCACTAAACCAAATCGCTCGCAACCTCTGGCTTCAATAACACCTGCGATAACAAGCCTGTCTAAGAAATACTCCAAGCTACCTTTGCGCATAAGCTTACGCAGCTGAAGAACGTAAGCATCTTTTGTATCGGGCGCTAACATAAGACCTCTGTTGGTCATGATCTTCACCACTTCACGAAAGTGGGTCATCTCTTCTATTGAGAGGTCGATCATCGCTTTTACAAGCTCAGGTTTGTCCGGATAATGGGAAAGCATAGAGATCGCCATGCCTGATGCTTTTTTTTCGGCCGCGGCATGATCTATTAAAAAATCATCAAAGTGTTCAATAACAGTTTGTGTCCAGTCTTCACTGGTATGATAACGAAGTTGAAACATATATACGATTTGCTTAAATGTTGAACGGGTTGCTGTGATGCTCGCACTAATTCGCGCTTAAGCTATAATAGCCAGTCACAAGATATTATTATACTTATAATTCGTGTCTGTTTATAAACAGGTACTCATGGCATTACGGGGGGTAATGCCCAAAGTCGGCGGCGCTATATCGTCGATTTTGCGATACTCAGAATAAGCTCAGCACGTGCGTTTCTGAATGAATATTTAGTTAGTAAATAGCCGGGTTAAGAACAGGAATTTAATATGATTATAAAGCCTAAGGTTCGAGGATTTATCTGCACCAACGCCCATCCTCAAGGCTGTGCGCATAATGTGCACGAACAGATTGAATATATCAAACAGCAAGGAACCATCGAAAACGGGCCTAAAAACGTACTTGTTATCGGTGCTTCTACAGGCTATGGCTTAGCTTCACGTATCACAGCGGCTTTCGGCTGCGGTGCTAATACTTTCGGCGTTTTCTTCGAAAAGCCTAATACTGCTAAACGAACAGGGTCTGCTGGGTATTATAATGCTGCCGCCTTTGAGCATGCGGCGCAAGAAGCTGGGCTCTACAGCAAGAGTATCAATGGAGATGCTTTTTCTACTGAAATTAAAGACAAAACTATTGCTCAGATAAAACAGGATATGGGCAAAATTGACTTAGTTGTATACAGCTTAGCTTCTCCTCGTAGAACAGATCCGGTATCAGGAGAAACCTTCAATTCAGTACTCAAACCTATCGGCCAATCCTATACCGCACGCAGTTTAAATACCGATACCTTGACCATTGCAGACGTTACTTTAGATCCCGCTAATGAACAGGAGATCAGTAATACCGTTAAGGTGATGGGAGGAGAAGATTGGGAAATGTGGATAACAGCACTCAAAGAGGCTGATGTCCTAAGTGAAGGCTGTAAGACTACTGCTTATACTTATTTAGGGGATAAGCTAACGTGGCCAATTTATGGTCAAGCAACCATAGGTAAGGCAAAAGAAGACCTGGATAGAGCAGCCAAAGCGATTGAGCAAACCTTAGCCCCTTTGGGTGGCCAGGCAAATGTATCCGTCCTTAAAGCTCTGGTGACGCAAGCCAGCTCGGCCATTCCGATCATGCCATTGTATATTTCCATTTTGTACAAAGTAATGAAAGAAGATGGCAGCCATGAAGGATGTATTGAGCAGCTGTATCGTCTATTTTCTGAAGGCTTGTACAGCGATAAGCCAAGACTGGATGAAGCCAACCGTCTGCGTATGGATGAGCGTGAATTGCGTGAAGAAGTGCAAGGTGCAGTAGAGAAAATTTGGCCAACAGTAACAGAAGAGAACTTATTTGAGGCGACTGATTATAAAGGGTATGCCGATGAGTTTTTGAAACTTTTTGGTTTTGGTCTTAACAGCATTGATTACGATGAAGATATCGCGCCAGAACCCAGTGTTAAGGTGAATTTTTAAACTAGGGCGTTCGTCTACTTTGCATTCACAATGTAACCTATAGAAAAAAGGCGGTTTTATACCGCCTTTTTATTTACCTAGAGCCTACTTGTATTCAATTAGCGCGATATGCTCATGGCACATATTGGTATTAATGTTGTCCATAGAGCTGCCTATTAACTTGTTGAGAGAAAAGAATGAAATACACCACCCTTGGCAATACTTCCGTTGAAATCAGTCGCATTTGTTTAGGTACTATGACGTGGGGCGAACAGAATACGCAAGCCGAAGCATTCGAACAAATGGATATGGCTTTTGATCTGGGGGTGAATTTCTTTGATGTGGCCGAGATGTACCCTGTACCTCCGCGCCCGTCTACTCAGGGTAAATCTGAAGAAATTCTAGGTGAATGGTTAGTACAACGTGGTCGTCGCGACAAAATTGTATTAGCGACTAAAGTAACTGGCCGTGCCGAGAGAAATAATGGCTTGGAGCATGTTAGAGGCGGAGCTAGGTTGAATAGGGAGCATATTCATAAGGCTATTGATGACTCACTAAAGCGCCTGCAAACGGATTATATTGACCTTTATCAAGTGCACTGGCCTGAACGAGTTACCAATTTTTTTGGTAGGGCGGAGTATCATCATATGCCAGAGGACGATGGTTATGAAATTGCTGAAACCCTAAGTGCTCTCGATGAGCTTGTCAAAGCGGGTAAAGTTCGCCATATAGGCGTATCAAATGAGACTGCGTGGGGGATGCACGAATACTTACGTGTGGCACAACAAGAAAACTTCAGCCGGATAGTCTCCATTCAAAACCCCTATAATTTACTTAATCGCACCTTCGATGTTGGTGCTTCTGAAATGGCGCTCAGGGAAAAGGTGAGTTTGTTGGCCTATTCACCTCTCGCGTTCGGCTCGTTAAGTGGTAAATACCTCGATGGTAAGCGTCCTGAAGGCGCGCGCTTAACGCTATACGATCGCTTTAAACGCTACCTCAAAGCCAATGCCGCTGCGGCTACTGAGGCTTATGTTGCGATTGCTAAAGAAGTCGACTTAAATCCTGCGCAAATGGCTTTAGCCTTTGTTAATGGGCGTCAGTCAGTGGCTTCAAACATTATTGGTGCGACAAACTTGCAACAGCTCAAAGAAAATATTGATAGTATCGATATAGAATTAAGTGAAGATATAAGACAAAAAATCGATGATGTTCACTATAGCGATCCGAATCCGGCGCCTTAGGCTTTCTCGAAGGAGTGCTTAGGTCTTATCTTGGCATTAGATTGAAATTTGAAAACCATAGATAAAAATATCAAAAATGGCTCGCCCATGGGACAAGAGGTGAGGCGAGCCCTATAATGCGCGCATTTTGCGAACGTATATTTGACTCATACATTGATAATACATGGAAAAAATTAAGTTCTCCGTAAAACTTCTACACCCCAAATATTGGCCAGTTTGGTTTGCCATGGCTATTTGGTGGCTACTAATACAGGTTTTACCCTTTCGCTTACAAATGTGGCTGGGTGCAAAAATTGGTCGCTTAGCGGCTAAATTGAGCAAGCGCCGCCGTATGATTACACACAAAAATATAGAGCTATGCTTCCCTGAGCTTGATGAAAAAGCTAAGGAAAAGCTTTTTTGGCAGACCATGGAATCTACTGGTCGAGGTCTTTTTGATACTGGTATCGCATGGTTTTGGCCCTACTGGCGACTAAAAAAAGTGATCGATATTCGTGGTGTAGACCACTTACTTAAGGCAAAAGAATCGGGCAAAGGTATTCTCCTGCTCACCTATCATTTCACTTCTTTGGAGATGGGGTGTGCGGCGCTAAATCGACATTATCCCTATTTAAATCGAGGTGTTTATCGGCCCCATGGTAATCCCGTATATGATTACATTATGCGTAAAGGACGGGAGCGTCATGGAGAAGGTCTAGAAGCTTTGCCCCGTAAAGATGTTCGCGGTATGGTGCGAGCTCTGCGCAAAGGTAACCTATTGTTCTTCTTGCCTGATCAAGATTACGGGCACAAGTACAGTGTTTTTGTGCCCTTCTTTAATGTGGATGCGGCCACGATTACATCCCCAACTCAGTTAACTAAATTAGGTGCAGCACGAGTTTTTTCTTTGTACTGTGTTCGCAAACGCGATGGTTCTGGCTACTTAGTCGAAGTTTTCCCCGAGCACGAAAACTATGGCAAAGATGATGAGAAAGAGGACGCTTTAACTATGAATCGCTTCCTTGAAGAGCGTATAAGGGAATACCCCGAACAATACTTATGGGTGCATAGACGCTTTAAAAGTAGGCAGGACAATGATGAAGACTTTTATGGCTTACAAGCTCTAAGATCTTTTCGCAGGAACAGGCGCAAGCGATCTGAAGAACATGCCCGCAGAGAAATGCAAAAAAGCGCTAACAATAAATAAGCTTATGAAACGCTTGCACATTGACCTAAAGGTCAATGCGAGCCGTTAAAATGCCAGCACACTCGCGCGTTTGCGCCTGCATTTTAAGGGCGACGCCTTGTGGAAGGCAGGGAGCCTTGGACAAGGCAATATAAACAGAAATTCGCAAGCCATGGATGGCTTGCACATTGACCTAAAGGTCAATGCGAGCCGTTAAAATGCCAGTACACTCGCGCGTTTGCGCCTGCATTTTAAGGGCGACGCCTTGTGCAAGGCAGGGAGCCTTGGACAAGGCAATATAAACAGGAATTCGCAAGCCATGGATGGCTTGTACATTGACCTAAAGGTCAATGCGAGCCGTTAAAATGCCAGCACACTCGCGCGTTTGCGCCTGCATTTTAAGGGCGACGCCTTGTGCAAGGCAGGGAGCCTTGGACAAGGCAATATAAAACAGTTGAGACTATTGCCTTTGGTCAGTAATATGGCGCTCTTAATTTTTGTGTAATAAATATATGCATCTGGAGAAGTTTATGTTCAAAGGCAGTATGGTCGCCCTGATAAGCCCTATGAAGCCGGACTTGTCGCTGGACTGGGAAGCCTTGCATAAACTTATAGAATGGCATATTGAACAGGGAACAAAAGCTATAGTTGCGGTGGGAACGACAGGAGAGTCTGCCACTTTAAATGTAAAAGAACATGTTGAGGTGGTCAGCAAGGTCGTTGCGCAGGTGGCAGGTCGGATCCCTGTTATCGCAGGCACGGGGGCAAACTCCACTTCAGAGGCTATTGAACTTACTCAAGGTGCTCTGGATATTGGCGCTGATGCCTGTCTATTGGTTAGTCCTTATTACAATAAACCCTCTCAAGAGGGGCTTTACCAGCATCATAAAGCCATTGCTGAGGCGGTGGATATCCCACAGATACTCTATAATGTTCCTGGGCGTACCAGTGTTGATATGCTACCGGAAACAGTGATTCGATTGTCCAAGATCGATAACATTATCGGTATTAAAGAGGCCACAGGCTGTATGCAGCGTCTACAAGATATTCGCGCTGGTGTCAGTGACGATTTTCTGCTGTTGTCCGGAGACGACGCTAGTGCCCTGGAGTTTATGCGCTTGGGGGGCTGTGGTGAAATTTCCGTAACTGCTAATGTGGTGCCAGCACAAACAGCTAAAATGTGTGAACTGATGCTAGCTGGGCAAGTCGAAGAAGCACGGGCAATTGATGAATATATTCAAAGCCTGCATCAAGCACTGTTTCTAGAGTCGAATCCCATACCTGTAAAATGGGCTTTGGCTAGAATGGAAATGTGTACAGATGCAATACGTTTGCCCTTGACGCAACTCAGCGAGCAGTATCATCAACCATTGCTCGATGCTATGAAATCTGTTGAAGTGTTATAATTTAATAATATGTATTTACCTTTTCTTTGTAGATCTTTAAGTATTACAGGCATTCTTGCCTGTGTGCTCACATTTTCCGGTTGTACTGCTTTGTATGGCGATAAAGGGATATTTCGCGGTAAAAGCAAAGACTATCTCGAGGCGGGAGCCATCAGACCTATGGTTGTGCCGAAAGGCATGAATAACAGGCCCCTTGTTGAACTCTATGAGATTCCCAACGTAAGCCCCCGCGATGAATTTGGTGATTTAATTGGCCTGGAAGAATATGAAGTGCCTCGGCCGGTGGCTATTAACACTGAAAAAGGTAAGGTGGGCGTTAAACTTCAGAAGCTGGGGGAGCATAAATGGATTTTTTTAAACGCTTCTACTAGCCAAGTTTGGCCAAGAACACAGAACTTTTTCTCGCAGTTTGGCATTCAGGTACTTGTGAGTAATCCTGCTATTGGGTTGATTGAAACGGGTGATGTGGCCTTTAAAGATGATGATGCCACGAAGTCACGCTTTAGAGTGTTTATTGAAAAAGGTGTTCATCCAGAAACTACAGAAGTACATATTTTGCAAATCGAGAGGCCGGCAGATCAAGTTGCCAACACGGATATTACCTGGCCTGAAATATCTCACAATGTGAAAAGAGAGCGGCAGTTACTCGACGAGCTGGCAAATACTCTAGCCACTAATGTCAACAATAACAGTGCATCGCTGCTTGGGCAAAATGTTGGTGGTTCACTAAAAGTAGAATTTTTGAAAGATAAGCGCGAGCCGACGATGCGCTTACGTTTGTTTGAAGAGCGTGCACGTGCAACAGTGGCTCATGCGCTTGAGCGGGACGGTTTTGTGCTGTGGGACGAGTCGGTTGACAAGGGCTTATATTATGTTGGTTTTGACCCCGATGCAGATAAACAAGGTATGTTTAGTCGTTGGTTTAAAGGGGGCTTACCAAAGACTGCGCCTCATCCTATCAACACTTTGGTTCAGCATTTAGCTGCTGACGAAGAAGTGCAAAACAAGTTTGCTGAAGTTGATGGTGTGGCATACGGCGAACAGTTACCTAAAAGTATTGGCTTTCTTGTCATGGTAGATTCTTCAGGAAAAACCACGGATGTGGTTGTACGCAATGCTCGAGGCCAGCGTATTGCTCCCGCTAGAGCGAAAGAGTTACTTAGAATTATTCGTAAAAATCTAATTTAGCCAGGCCTTCTTAATCTAGAAGGTTTTTATTTCCATAGGGGAATCTACTTGAAGTTTGCTTCATTAGGCAGCGGTAGTTCAGGTAATGCCACGCTAGTGAGTGATGAACAATCACTTATTCTTGTTGACTGTGGCTTTGCTATTAAAGAAACACAGCGACGTATGCAACGTTTGGGGCTGCGACCAGAAGATTTATCTGCGATTGTTGTCACCCATGAGCATACAGATCATATTAAAGGCGTTGCACCTTTGGCGAGAAAATATAATTTGCCGGTGTATATGACTGAGGGAACACATGCCAGCCGTGATTTTGGTCGTTTGCCCAATCTTTGTGTGATCTCAAATTATCAAAATTTTACCATAGGGCAAATACATGTGACGCCGGTGGTTGTGCCGCATGATGCCCGTGAGCCAGCGCAGTTTATATTTGAAAATGCGTCGGGTCTTAAGTTGGGTATTTTGACAGATTTGGGAAGTGTGACTCCTCATATTACAGAAGCCTATAGCCATTGCCATGGGCTTTTGGTGGAAGCCAATCACGATTTAGAAATGCTAGCTATGGGGCCTTATCCGCCGTCTTTGAAGTCGCGGGTGTCTAGTGCTTGGGGGCACTTGAATAATCAACAGACAGCAACATTTCTGGCAGATTTGGATCTACAACATATGCAGGAAATCGTTGTCGGTCATATTAGTCAAAAAAATAACAGTATTGAGCGAGTAAAATCTGCATTGCACGATATCATGCAACAAGCGAAATCGGTTCACTTCGCCTGTCAGGACGAAGGCTTTGATTGGTTACAGCTAGATCATAATCTCGCCTTAAGCACATAAAATCTACTAGGTAATGGGCAATGGAAAAACAAGCAGAACTCTATTCTGGTAAAGCAAAGTCTGTGTATAACACTGATGATGAGAAATATTTAATTCTCCACTTCCGTAATGATACCTCGGCCTTCGATGGTAAGAAGAGAGAGAAACTTGACCGCAAAGGCATGGTAAATAATAAATTTAACGCATTTATTATGGAAAAACTCCAAGCGGCAGGTGTACCTGTTCACTTTGAGCGTTTGCTTAATGATAACGAAAGTTTGGTTAAGCGCCTTGATATGCTGCCTTTGGAATGTGTCGTTCGTAATATTGCCGCCGGTTCCATTTGCCGTCGTTACGGTATCGAGGAAGGTAAGGATCTTACCCCAGCGACGTTTGAGTTCTTTCTAAAAGATGATGCCTTGGGTGATCCAATGGTAAATGAATATCATATACGTTCTTTTCATTGGGCGAGTGATGAACAAGTGTCTAAAATGAAAGAACTTACATTTAAAGTGAATGAAGTATTAAAAAAATTATTTCTCGATGGCGGCATGCTGTTAGTAGATTATAAATTAGAGTTTGGAATGTCTGGGGATGAATTGATCTTAGGTGATGAGTTTTCACCGGATGGTTGTCGAATTTGGGATGCCGAAACCAGAGAGAAATTTGACAAAGATAGGTTTCGCCAAGGACTTGGTAATGTTGTGGAATCTTATGAACGCGTGGGTGAGCGCTTAGGTATAAGTTTTGCCTCAATTGGCTAATTTTAAGCGTCAGCGATACACAATAGCTGTGTTACTGGCATGTGAGTGTTTACTCCTGATAAAAAAATCTTTTTTTATTGCGAAAGTCAATAGTTTTCCACATGATGTGATAAGACTTTTTTATGTCGTGTCAAAAAACATACAAATACAGTGTTTATTGTTCTATTTGTTTGTAGTTCGTTGAAAACTAACGCTTTTTTTTTTCGAACGAAAAATGCGCACTACCGACAAGAGCCCATTACTACTGCTAACTGTAGAGGGGTTTAAAGGTCTTCCTCACAGACTTATCCACAAAAAATGTGGATAAGTTAATAAGCTTATTGTGTGCCAAATAATCATGTTTTAGGTGACAATATTAACAAATGCATTCTGTCGCCTAAATATGCTTATAATCCTCAGAGAAAAGATACAAATCTGAGTTATACTCAAGTTGTAGATTAATTATTGTTCGATGTTAGGAGCCTAGTTACGTGGAAGAACGGCGAAAATATGAGCGGACGCCAACAGGTGTTCGCGTTGAAATGAGACACCCTGCTTTTGGTGTTATCGTTGGCTTTGCTAAAGATATTTCTGATGGTGGGGCGCAGGTTTCTATCGAAAACCATCCGATTCCCCCTACTGGTACAATTGTCGATGTCAACTTTAAAAAAATGATAGGCCCTGTTAATGCCGAGCCAGTGAGCATGCGTGTGATGCATACAAGACGCAATACCATCGGACTTATGTTTATAAAATAGTTATCGTCCAACACCTTTTGCCACCTCTTCATACATCTTGATTCAATACAAGATTACATCCCCTGTATTTTTTATTTCATATTCCTGAAATAAAAAATACACGATGAGTTAACTTTATGCTCTTACCCTTAGCCCACTTTAAAACAGCTGGGGGAATAAGATGACAAAAGTCTCACGTAGAGGGTTTGTGAAATTTTCAATGATGGGAATGGGCGGTGCGGTAGTTTCCACTGGATTAGGTGGTGTCTTGGTAGGTTGTTCTGGGGACGATGATGCTGATGAAATTGCCGCAAGCTTCGATCATGGCGTTGCCAGCGGAGACCCTTTAAGTGACCGTGTTATTCTTTGGACACGAGTTACCCCAGTAGCTGAAGCCGATCGTGAAGGAAGCACCAATGTTAGGGTCTCCTGGGAAGTGGCTACCGATGAAAATTTTTCGTCGATAGTGGTATCAGGCTCAGCCACGACTAATGCGGGCCGTGACTTTACTATGAAAGTTGACGCATCTAATTTAACTCCCGGTACCGTCTACTATTATCGTTTTTCTACTGCGAGCAGCACTTCAGTAGTCGGGCGCACTAAAACCTTACCTGAAGGCGAGACTGATCAAGCAAGATTTGTCGTTGTTTCTTGTTCTAACTATCCCGCAGGACATTTTCATGCCTATGCAGAAGCAGCCAAACAAGATGGCGTAGATGCTTCGATACATCTTGGTGACTATCTATATGAATATGCTCGCGGCGGATTTGCCAGTGAAGATGCGCAAACCTTAGGGCGAGAAGTGTTACCTGAAGGAGAACTACTCACGTTAAGTGATTACCGTACTCGTTACGCACAGTACCGAACTGACCCGGATTTACAAACTTTCCATCAAGCGATGCCTATGATCGCAGTATGGGATGACCATGAAGTGGCCAACGATACTTGGCGCGAGGGGGCTGAAAACCACGATCCTGAAACGCAAGGTTCCTTTGCTGAGCGTCTACTTTTTGCATTGCAAGCGTATGCGGAGTGGATGCCTATTCGTCCTCCAGTGGATAACGACGTATCCTCATTAGCAAGAAATTTTCAATACGGTGATTTGGTTAACCTGATCATGTTGGATACACGCATTGTTGGGCGAGATCTACAACTGTCGCTTGCCAGCTATTTTGGTAATGACGGTAATTTTGATGTTCAGCGTTACACAAGTGAAATACTCGATAATAACCGTACCCTTCTTGGTACCGACCAATTAAATTGGCTGCAAGAACAGCTAGCAACTAATACTCGCTGGCAAGCACTTGGACAGCAAGTATTGATGGGGCGTATGGAGCTCCCCGGTGCTGTGGCTACTGCACAATTATCAATAGAGGACTACGTAACCCTGGTGCAACTCGCCCAAGCCGATCCTCTAACTCTCAGCCCCGAACAGGCTGCGTTTTTACAAGCTCGAGGCCCATTACTGCAACTACCTAGCTTGCCTTATAACCTGGATGCTTGGGATGGATATCCAGCTGAGCGGGAGCAAATTTATCAAACTGCACAAGATAATAGTGCGAATTTAGTTGTATTAGCAGGGGATACTCATAATGGCTGGGCAAGTAACCTCAAAACCTCTGCTAGCGCTGGCAATGCCAGTGTCGGCGTCGAGTTTGCAACTCCCGGTGTTTCTTCTCCTGGGCTAGAATCTTTTTTGAACCTCAGCTCAGAGCAAGCAATAATGCAAACAGAAGGTGGGCTGACGCAGCTTATTGAGAATTTAAATTATACTAATTTATCCGATCGTGGTTTCTTGATGGTGACCTTTACTGCAAATAACGTCACCGCTGATTGGATATATGTCAGTTCAGTAAAAGAAAATACTTACCAAACCTTGCCCAACCGAAATCGTCAAATAGTTGTTAACGCGGGAGCCAACGTAATTAGCGACAGTGTTTAGGAAGCACTTGTTCGATAGATGTTTGAGGCAGTTCAAGGGAACTGCAAGCTGCCTCATTATTACCATCGCTGTTGACAAAAACTAGTTTATCCAAGTGTTTTAACACTGAAAAATCTTTTACATGGTTATGGGAAATCTGTAGCTGCTGCAAACGAGGAAGTTTTTCTAGTGTGTCGATGTTCTCAATATTGTTCTTGCTCAAGCCCAGGTGCTGAATATAGGCAAATACTTCAATGCCTGTTAGGTCCAAGATATTGCCTGGCGCACAGATCAACTGCGTCAATTGTTCAGCTTTGGTTAATCCCTTTTCAGCGATAGTACTGCGCACACACTCTTTAAGAGCGGCATCTGCCAGCTCATACTGGCTAAATAAAGTTGGGGGCTCGTACACAACATTTTGATTTATTGATACGGAATATCGGCTACAGCCAGCAATGATTGCTACAATGGCGGCGCCGAAGAACTTCGGCTGGAAAAGAATTGTCATATTGTGGCCTGTCAGCAATAAATAAGCAGTAATTAGGATATCATTTTGCGAAAATGATAATAAGCCTTATGGCGCTGATGAAAGACAAAATTGATTGATTTTAATGCAAAGCTTGTGAATTTTAAGCGATTTAATATTTTCGGGAGAAATAATTTATGCGTATCGCACTTATATCGTTCTTGGTTTTATCCATGACTGCCTGTGTATCAACAGATCCTTATACTGGTGAACAAAAAGCTAGTAATACTGCAAAAGGTGCAGGCATTGGCGCAGTAACAGGGGCTGTAATCGGCGCGCTTACGTCAAGTAAAGGTGATCGCGACAAAGGTATATTAACTGGTGCAGCGGCGGGCGCAGCTATCGGTGGTGGCGTGGGTTTCTATATGGATAAACAAGAAGCGAAATTACGTCAAAGACTTCAAGGTAGTGGTGTGCAAGTGCGCCGTGATGGCGATAACCTGCATCTAATTATGCCAGGAAATATCACTTTCGAAACAGCACAATACAATATTCGCTCTCAGTTTTATCCTGTTTTGGGTTCCGTTTCTGATGTCTTGAAAGAGTTTGATAAAACTGCGATTACAGTATCAGGTCATACCGATTCTACAGGTGCCTCAGACTATAATCAGACATTGAGTGAAAACCGTGCCTCCAGTGTGAAAGGTTATTTGGTACAAAAGGGTATTCCTTCTGGGCGTATTCACTCTGTTGGTTATGGTAAGCGTCGTCCAATAGCCAGTAATAATAATGCTAGTGGTCGTGAGCAAAATCGTCGAGTTGAATTAAAGCTAGAGCCTATTCAGTAATCATTTAAAACAGCTAGACCACAAGGCAGGTGATGGTCTAGCTGGCAACTTGCTATTTAAGCGCGTTTTATTATTTATTTAACACGTCAAATGCTAAGGGTGGAGTTTCCCTTCTAGCACCACCAACTTCTGCTTCAAATGACCCTTTAATTGCCCCTTTAACTGCGCCGCCTATAATGGCATTAGGGCTTATTTTACCGTCTTTAACAGCGTCGAGGCCTCCTTTGATACCTTCGTGTATTGTATGAGATCGTGCATGTGATGCTTCAGGACTGAACATTTTTAAATTAGTTAGCATATTATGGGTACCTTAATATATTTTATTTAGTTACCAGGGCGATAAAAACCTCCAGGTTTTCATCTATATGTAAATAATTACGTCACAAAGTTCGCCTATATCACACGATCTAATTGGAAATAGATGGAAAAGTCATTCAAATAATTAACTGAAAATGTAATTTACATCGTGAGGAATTTATCAAGCAGAAAAATAGGAAGCTTCAGTTAGTGAAGCTTCCCGATATGGCTATGCTCCACGTCCATTTTTGGCATAGACATCGGTGATCATTTGTGTCATTTCTGCTTCAGTTGTTTGTCTATCACCTATGTTATTAAAGACTTCTTTAATATTTGCGTGATTTTTTGCTTTAATTCCCGCTGCTTCAGCGTCACTGTGTTGACCTTTGTGCGCGTCTAAACCGGTGGCTCCTGCAGTTTTGTGGAGATGCTGAGCAACTCTGTGTGCGGCACCATCATCAAGTCCCATTTTTCCTAACTGACCAACTAGTGCGGCTCTGTCATTGGTATCGTGGCTGCTTCCTTTAGTGCCATCACTGACGCCATCCCAGCCGCCCCATTTATCGCCAATTTGGAACTTACCATCAGGCCCAAAACCCATTTCTTTACCTGGTGCATTGGGGTTTCCTGGACCAGCTGCTCCTCCTGCCCCGCCGGCACCAGCAGGACCACCAGCACCACTAGGCGCGCCGCCACCACCAGGGCCACCTGCTCCACTAGGTGCGCCACCACCACCAGGGCCACCCGCAGGCGCAGGTCCGCCGGCACCTTCCTTACCACCTTGTTGATCACCACCTTTTAATAACATCATTATAAGTTGGATAATCATCATCAAGATCTCTAAGATCTTGTCTTTCATTGATCCGCCGGCCTCAGTACCTTCAGTGGTAGGTTGTTGTGTTTGTGCAGTTTTTTGCAACGGGTCGCCAAAGTTAATAGGACTTGTTTCTCCTACATTGCCAGGTTTAATGGTATTACCCGTTGAACCTGTATCTTGAGAAAAGTTGCCAAAGTTACCTACATCAACCTTTGGATTGGTACTAATGTCCATAGGTCTTGTTCCTATCATTACGCTCATTGTATTCGCCTCGATTAAATATCACATTATTAAAAAAACCATACATTTACATTACACTGAGTATTAATGTTGGATGCTTCGGTTCGATTATTTGAAATAAAAAACCGGCTTTTTTACATTTTGAGTTATTAGGCGTAGTAAGGGCTTAAAACCTAATCCAAATAAGTTCGGTATTTATTTGTTACACAGATTAAGAATTAAAATAGAATGGAAAAATAGGATAAAAAAGAGGATAGGGAATATGCTTGGCTGGATAAACTAACTTAGATCTTTGCATCAATACATTTGCAAATGAATGTATTGTTAAAATAAGGTGAATACCATGGCTATAAGAGTATTTAAAACATTTTTATATAGCCATGGTAACTATTACTGTAGGTAAAAATTTATTAATTATACCATTTCTGTTTTACGCAAACCGTTGAGATCAGATTGACCACCTTGGCCTATAGGGCTTGCACCATCAACACCAGGAGTGCCGCCTTCAGAGCCTTTTTTATCTCCTGCCTCATTGCCTTTTTGTAGCATCATCATAATAAGTTGTATAATCATCATGAGAATTTCCATGATTTTATCTTTCATTGTTTCACCCGAATTTTCTTTGCCTTGAGCCTTTTGGGATCCTGGACTTTGTTGCTCTGGCCCACCCCATTTTATTGGATTAGCTCCATCAGCTTTTCCGGTTCGAAGACTGCTGTCGTTTGTGCCACCACTTTCGGTTGGGGTGTTAAAACTAGTATTTACATTATTATTAGTAGGTATAGTACTCTTAGGTGCTATTGCTGTAGGGCCCATTATATTATCCTCAATTATCAGTTACGCTATTAAAAGAAATCACAGTGTTTACACTGAGGTGAGTATCTTGTTTTCTCAATTCGGTTCGACTAATAAGTTTAAAAACCTAAAAACGGCATCATTTTCTAATAAATGTCATTACATTTTATTCCTAAAAATTCTAGCACCGATTTTACTTCGTTCATTGGCATAAAAGTTTTACGAGCTATGGAATTAATTTTATCTTGACAGTGATCGTAAGGAGTGCTAATTTTTTAGCATATGCTAAAAAATTAGCACTCAGACTGTCAGCACTCTTTCTCTTAATAAAAGTTCTGACAAAAAGTGGCAAATATGATTGAAGCGATAGTTTAGGAGTAATAATGCCCCCGATTGATCAAATGCAGCTTAGTCGTAGGGAAAGACAAATAATGGATATACTATTTGAGCATGAAACCTGCTCCGCTCACGATGTTATGGAAAAATTGCCAGATCCCCCCAGTTATTCGTCGGTAAGGGCATTAATTGCTCGGCTTGTAGAAAAAGATATTGTTGAGTTTTATATTGAAGGTAATAAGCATATTTACCGAGCTAAACTGGCAGAAAAAAAAGTTCAAGAGTCTGCTATAAAACGGCTTCTTAAGACTTTTTTTCGCGGCTCTAGAATTAATGCCGTTAACGCTTTGCTTGATATGGAGGGGAGTGAATTATCATCAAGAGAGATTGCTGAGTTAGAGCGAACTATTAAAAGGATAAAAAAAACCAAGGAGTAAGTATTCGATGATAATTGATCTAGTGAATATATTTTTAGATTTTTGGTTTAAGCCTTTATTGTTTCTAGCACTAATGCTTTCTATATCTATGTATTCATTTCGGTTTTCCGCAGCTTCAGTCCACTGGCTATTAGCGTGTTCGTTTTTTATTACTTTCTTAGGTATCGTTCTGGCTCAGTGTTTACCTAGAGTGTCAGTTGCTGTTCTTCCGTCTTCTGTGGCGGCTATGACGGCAACCCCTGTCAGCTCCGACGCAAGTATTTCACCTATTATCTTTTTCCTTACCGCAGTGTACATACTTGGTTTTACATGGATATGCTTTTTTCAGTTATTATCTCTACAGGAAACAAAAAATTTAGGTAAGTTTTCTATACCTATAAATAACTTTGGTGTAAATAACAAACTAAAAAATAAAGCGAACTTATTAGGTATTAAAAAAACTGTACGCCTTGCCAGCAGTGAAATGCTTGAGTCGCCTATTATGTTTGGTTATCGCTCCCCTCTTATTATATTACCCAAGGACTATCAGACATGGAGCGATGGTTGTTTAGAACGAGTGTTGATCCATGAGCTGTCTCATGTACAACGTAATGACTGGTTAATAAAGATAGCCTGCAAGTTTGTATGTGCGTTTGTATGGCCCGTGCCTCTAGTATGGTATGTTATCAATAGAATAGAGTGGTTTGCTGAGCTCGCTTGCGATGATAGTGTTATCAATCTGTTAGGGTGCCGTGAGGACTACGCAGAAGATTTACTGAGTTTTTCTAAAAAACCATCACAATATCATGTTGCTATGTCACTAACATCATCTTCGAATACTTTTCTACGTATTCAATATTTACTTGATGGTAGTCAGCACAGGATAGCTGCGAGTCAGTTGTTTAAGTGGGCGAACTTACTGTTATGTATATTTCTAATTATACCATTATCGTTTTTATCTGCTGCTCCCGTTGCTAGTACCGGTATTGAAAATAATATTTTAGGTGGGCAGACTTATTATCATGACGTTAGTACTTTTCTACGAAATGAGCGTGATAAACCTATAGGTGAGCAACAAAAAATCGGTGAAATAGATTTAACTACACCAAAATACCTTATCAATATTTTGCCTGATTCACCGAACTTTACGGAAGAAGTGATTACCACAGTCACCGGCAACGTAATGGAAGAGCCCAATGGTGAATGGCACTCTACTGCAGCTTCGTCAATCGCTCAGATAAAAACAGCAGTTACCGATATAAAGCCTGCTCTGTCACCTTATACTGAGGTAAAAGGAATGCTGCCTCGTGTTATGTCGACACCCTTGTATCCCGCCAGCGCCCTTAGAAAAAATATAGAAGGGCGGGTGATTGTTCAATTTGATATTAATGAAACAGGCAATGTTATCAATCCGAGAATTGTCTATTCTAGTCCTGCAAAAGTATTTAACAAATCTGTGCTGACGGCACTTAAAAAATCAAAGTTCACGCCAATGGAGGTGGAAGGGCGGCTAATCATAATTAAAAATATAACACAAAGCTATTTATTTAAACTTACTGAGAGCACAACTGATAAAACGGTCATTGAACGGCCACAACATACACGTATTGCGCGCTACACGCGTTAGAGGATATCAGTTATGTATATATACGTACAAACGCCATTAGTATTGCCACGCTGGATCGCATCAGTTCCCCTTGCACTATTGCTTACCTTTAGCCTCTTTTTAATGATGGTGCAACTAAGTTTTAACGAAATGGAAGAACCCTCTGAACCCCCTGAAGTCATTTATGACCCGATATACGAGCCTAAAATTCTAGAAACCATGCCCGCGCTAGAGCCCATTGATAAACCCAAAGTTAATGATGCGCCGCCTTTACCTGACAGCTCGGTTGATAACACAGACAATACATTAATACCTAATCTGGCAGTGAATCACATCGTCAGTGATAATGAATTTTCTCTAAAGTTTACAGGTATGCCTATTACTCAATATCTCGTACAGCCAAGATACCCTTCGCGTGCCGCTACGCGAGGCATTGAGGGCTATGTCGATGTCAAGTTTGATATTAGCCAAATAGGAACCACAGAGAATATAAGTGTGCTAGCAGCTAATCCTTCAGGATATTTTGAAAAATCAGCGGTTGAAGCCGTAAAGCGTTGGCGCTATCAGCCACAGGTAGAAGAGGGGCAGGCACAAAAGTTTATCGGCATGACAAAGAGAATTCGTTTTCAAATGGAACAATGATTCTCTAGTGTTAATAAGCTCTAAGTACAGTATCTCTTAACTGGATAATAATTTGTTGTGCTCTTTTGACGTTTTCCTTGGAAAACGTCTTTTTTTTGCAATAGCAATTTATTTTTCGAACCGATGCTCGCTTCGATAGAGGTTAACTAAGTATAGTTGGTAAATTTAGGTTTTGTGTAGAAAGTTAAAAATTCATAGTACTACAATTGAAAAAAAACACTTTAAATCTAGTGCACTTTACATAACATTATGACGTACTAAATTTTATGTGCGGCTTGATAGTGAGACAAATAGTAATAATTCCTATCGAAAATCTGTGGTTAAAAAATAGTAATTACTCCAAAGGTTAGAGCTAACTAAAATTGTGGCGTTAAAAAAACTTCAGTAAAAAAATATTATGTTAGAGTTTTTCGGGTAATCTCTGATCGGGATGCATTTCTATAGGAAAATATTTTGGTAACAATGTGTAAATATATTTAAGAAAAAAATTTTCGGGGCTGGTTCAATACAGTCAATAAAACCCCCTTGTTTTTTCATGCCTTTACAATAGGCTTCTCTATAAAAATCTTGTTCAAATAATACGGTTGAAGTTTTTAAAAAGGTAGCTACTCACAACGAGAACTGCAACAAAAAATATAAGTGCTGTTCGTGAATGCAAAAATATAAATAAGGCTTAACTAGATGAAAATAAAATCATTTACTCGTCAAATAATACTCTATTCAACACTTGCCGTAAGCGCTGCAAATGCTATTGAATTTGAAGACATAGCCCAAGACCCAGCTAGTGGTGTAGACTTTAGGCACGGGGAGTCAGTGACACGCGAAGCTATAATGGAAAGTTTTCGTTCACGAGGTACTTTCTCTGCATCTGAGCGACCCAACTTTCCGCTAAAAGCAAGAGGCTCCGCAGGAGTTGTCCTTTTTGATTATGATCTCGATAATGATATTGATATTTATGTGACAAACGCTGAACAGAAAAATAATGGGCTTTACCGCAACCAGTTCAATGATAGCGGAGAGCTATTCTTCATTGAGTCGGCCCAAGAAGCAGGAGTTACAGTATTTGATAAAGAAAGCATTGGTGCTTGTTACGGCGATATTGATAATGACGGCGACCAAGATTTATATGTGCTTAATGCTGGAGCAGAAAATACTCTCCTAATTAATATGGGCGACGGATCATTTAAAGATTCAACCATCTATAGCAATATAGGTGCAGGTATTCATTATCCATCAGGTTGTTCCATGGGGGATATTAATAATGATGGACTGCTAGATATTGTAGTTGCCAACAGTATGCAAACTTGGGATAACCGTCATGCTTTGCGTATCGCGCCGTTTGTTCTCAACGAACATAACCAGCTTTTTCTCAATATGGGTGAAAATGTATTTGCAGATATAAGTGAAACCTCAGGTATTCGTGAGCATGCCGGTTTTCCTGCAGAATATGCAGGTGAGGCCAGTATCACATGGGCTATTGCGATGGTGGACTTGGATCAAGATGGTGATGTCGACATTGTTACTGGGGATGATCAAGGCCCAGGGCCATTTCCTGGTATTGATCACGGTTTAATTCATGTATTTGAAAATGACGGAACAGGTAACTTCACGGATATTAGCAGCCAGCTTGGCCTTGATGTCGTAGGAGCTTGGATGGGGCTTTCCTTTGGCGATATTAATGCTGATGGTTTAATGGATCTGTTTGCGACTAATGCCGGTGATTATGTAAATGCAGATGATAATTTACCGCCTTTTTCAGACAATAATCCTAGGCCCTTCCCCTTTGCCCTAGGTGCTTTTGCTTCACGTTGGTTCATCAACAGTGAAGGCGGTAAATTTGTGCAGCCCAGCGCAGGTGACACTGTTGCTAGTGTTTTTGGTTGGGGTACTGTAATGCTTGATTATGACAACGATGGCGATACTGATATTGCTTACGGTGGTGGGCTTGATGTTGGTACTATTTACGAAGCGTCACCCAATGTATTACTTAACAATAATGGACAAGGGCAATTTGTTTACGACACTCTCGCTTTAGCCGATAGCACGAATCACAGTCGTAGAAATGTTAAGGGTATGGCAAAGGGAGATCTCAACAATGATGGTTTTGTTGATTTGGTGTCGGTATCAAGTTTCGATATTGATGCGCCGCTTACACCGCATAAGACTCAATGGAATAGTGCTGTTGATTCTCAATCTTTCTACTTACCTATTTTCCTCCAGAAAAATCCGGAGGAGCTTGAATGGACTGGAAACCGGGCTATTGATGGCAGTTTATCAGTCGAAATAAACAGTGCTGATAATAATAACAACTGGGTTTCCATAAACTTGCTTGGGACAAAAGGTATAACCAAGAAAGGAAGAGTTAATCGTGATGCCTTAGGAGCTGTTGTTAGTGTAAAATCATCTCTGGGGAAAACGTCTATGAGTCCTGTTATAAGTGGTGCTAGCTTTTCTTCTCAAAATGCACTAAATGTAAACTTTGGCCTTGGTCAGGCGGCATCGGGTGATGTAGATATCCTATGGCCTGGCAATGTGCGCAATCGGTTGTACAATGTAAAAGCTTATGAAACTTTGACTTTGCCTGAAATACCATGCAGCTATACAACTAAAAGAAAACTACACAAGTATAAAAAATGCCTACGTCGCTCCTTCAGAGAACTACATAGTGCGGGTAAGATATCCAAAAACTTAAAAGTTAGAATGTATAGAAGCGCAGTGCGAGCATATATCGAGCACAATCGCGATAGGAAAATCTAAAAGTTGTCTATTGATGGCCGAATAGCTTTTATTATTCGGCCATTAATGGCTAGGTGTAATTCTCTGACAAATTGCCTATGATGCCTATTCAACTGAGTTGGCTTAAATTGGGTGAAAGCTGCAAACTAGCAATATTTATTGAAGTTTGACATTTTTTTCCGAACGTTCGCGAATACTCTCCATCGCTTGCAAAAATTCAGTGTAATTGTTGGTGGTGGTGACACATTCTTTAGCAAAGTCTTCCAGTGTATAGCCTTGCTTTTCTGCTTCTGCCGTCCAAAAATCGATAAGGAACTCGCTCAACCCGTCGATCTGTTTGGTCGATTGAGTTTTTAGTAATTGGTTGAATAAGCGGCAAGATTCGGTTATTTTTGCTTGCGAAAAACGATAGAGTAATGCATCAATATCCTCGTTTGCAGCACAGTATACATTTGCTGAACCTATTAAAAGCAAAATAGTGATGATAATTTTCATAATAACGAATGCCAATTTAATTAACCCCATTGTAAGTAAAAATGAGGAAAGCTCAAGAGCATCGTAACTTAGTCTGATGATAATAAATTGCTTGTGTTTCGGTTTTGTACCTTTATGGAGACGTCTTTTTTGATATTTTGTAATAACTGCTTATATTTTTGATCGAATATCCATACTTCCACCCGTTGATTTTTGTGCCGTGATTCTCCGGTGCTAGAAGCAATAGGAAAATGGTCACCGAAGCCTATAACCGACGCGGTGTTAACGCTATGCTTACGCAATTCTGTTTTTACAGATGTCGCTCGCAGCTTTGACAGTAATAGGGATCGTCTATTCCTATCTTTTGTATTGCCAAAGCCTATAAGCTGGATAATTTTATTTCTTTGTTCTGGTGCCTGCATGTAGTCAACCAATCTCATAATGTCTTGTTTGGCTTTGTTATCTAAGGCTGAGCTATTAGATTTGAAACGAAAGTTAATGGAGAGGCGTTCTCCTTTTTTTACCACATCAAGATACTCCTCTGGCCCACTAAGATCATTTATCGCAATACTCAGTGGCCTTTGAGAAATAAAGCCAGAATCTTCCACCAGCTGCTGGCCTGAGTCCGATTGAATAAAATCTAAAAAGTATTTAGCGTGAACATTAAGTTTATTGGGTAGACTATACATGTAGAGTCTTCTTGATAAGGGGTAATCTTCAGTTGCAATAAAAGCAACTTTTGGATGTATCGCTTGGTTTTGGGCATCAGATATTGCTAGTGCTTTATTATTACCTATAGACGATAGATCAACGAAGCCAATCCCGTATGGATTTTGGTAGATATTCTGTGACAGCATTTTACTCGATTCAAAGCGCTGTGTTTGGCGAGAAAGGAAATGGTTTTTACCTAGCACAATAGTGCTAAAGGTTTCCCATGTGCCTGATTTATGGTCACGCGCATATCTTGCAATAGGAGCATTAGTGCCGTTTAGCTCTTTCCAATTATTTATATTACCCGAGAAAATCTCTCGGATTTGCTGTACTGAAAGTGTTTTTATGGGGTTTTCTGGGTGGACAATAATAGCTAAACCATCGAGGGCCACCACATGCTCTGCCTCAAAGTCATTGAGATCAATTATTTTAGAAATACTTTCGTTTTCATCATATTTGATGGGGCGAGAAGACATGGCGATATCAGCACTGTTGTCTTTTAATCCCATAAAACCTGTACTTGAACCGTGTGCATAAATATCTACATATGCACGTACTTCACCATTTAAGCCTCCTACTCGAAATTCATTATCGATTGCACCTGGGATGATAGTCACAGACTTGAGTCCTCTTTGCTCCAAGTAGTGCTTAGTCCAATGAGGTGCAAGTTTTGCTCCTATAGTGTTGGACCCTTTTATCGTGAATAGTAGCCCTTGATCGGTCTTTGCTAAGGGAGGAGGTGATTCTTTTGCAGTGTTATTTTCTTGTGCGGATAGTGTATTTGAGGCAAACAAGAATAAGAAAAAAATGATAAAACTATACTGCATAATGTACATCCGTAGAAAAACCGCATACGCTATTTTGAAAATGTTGCATTAATATGACAGAGTGGCGTTTGTTTCCTATATTCTATTTTCGGATATACAGGGAGCAAGCCTGGAATTTGTACTTTTTTACGATCAATAGGTGTTTAGGAATATTATAAGTATCATTTATGAAGATTTTACTAAAAGACAGCGATTTAAATGACGATCTTAAGACATTTGCTGAAAAACTCAATTTAGATATTGTCTACAATGATGCTGAAGTTGAGTCTCTCGCCCTTAGTTATTCTACTGATGGTGTTGCTCTGTTACAAAGAAATGGTCGCAGGTTAATCAAAACCTGTGCAGACTTTATTGCTGGAAGTGCCGCTCATAGGCGTCGCTTTGGAGGTGGCAGGGGGCAAACTATAGCGAAGGCGGCTGGCTTGAGTAAAGGCTTTGTTCCCAGCATTCTCGACGCCACTGCTGGCCTTGGGAGAGATGCTTTTGTTTTGGCATCCTTGGGTGCAACAGTAACGATGCTGGAGCGATCGCCTATTGTTCATGCTCTACTTGAAGATGGTTTGGCACGTGCAAAAGTGTTTGCCGAGGAGCAAGCTGATGGTGAACTGCTTGATATCATAGGGCGAATGACACTAGTGAATAGTGATAGTTTTGATTATATGCAAACAGACAATACATATTTTGATGTTGTGTTTCTTGACCCTATGTTTCCAGAAAGAAAAAAGACAGCACTTGTAAAAAAAGAAATGCGTGCTTTCCACTCCGTCGTTGGTCAGGATGAAGATGCTGATCATTTACTTGATAAGGCTCTTCATATTAGCCGCTATCGTGTTGTGGTCAAGCGCCCACGTATTGCGCCTTTCCTAGCGGGAAAAAAACCAAGCTACCAATTAGAAGGGAAATCCTCGCGTTTTGATATCTATACTTTAAAAGCTTTACCGATATAAAACCCTACGCTAAGTGTGAGCAGGCTTGGCGAATGCTAAATATTTATTCCGTTTTAGCCAAGTATTCTAACGTAGTTCGAACAAAAAGTCGCTGGGCACAATGCTACCATCAGGCGCATTCCAGATACTTTCTCATGCATTTTCTGCGATATAGAAACAGACAAAGCCAGCCGGCTCACCATCAAGTTCTGCTAACAGAACGCGCTGGATAGATTTGGAGAATTAGACTCAGAGAGTTATACCCCTTACTTTGTTTATCTATAGCCGAAGTGAGGTTTACCAATGTAGACAAGAAAAAGTAATTATCAAAAACATGAATATTGCCTACATATGTGATGCAATTTATCTAGGGCCTGTTATAGACCCTAGGGTGTCGGCATTTTTCTCTTTATTGCTCTTTATTATAGGTCGCGTTTATATAAAGCCTCAATTGTGCTTGATGCTAACGCATTAGCTTTTACCATGTAGCCGGTTAGAGCGCCGGAGGCATTTTCTGGTAATTCTAAGGTTTTTGACAGAGCATATAAGGTAAATTGATAGCGATGGGCACCATCTCCTTTAGGGGGGCAGGCACCGCCAAAGGCTTTTGTTCCATAATCGTTGGTAATTTGAATACTACCTTTGGGCAGTTGTTTGCCATCTTTACTACCTGCACCTGCTGGCAATGAAGTGATTTTGGCGGGGATATTGACCACTTGCCAATGCCACCAGCCACTGCCGGTAGGTGCATCGGGATCATGGACTAATAGGGCGAAGGCCTTGGTGCCTTTAGGGGCGTTAGACCAGGAAAGCTGAGGTGAGATATCGTTTCCTTGGCAGCCAAAGCCCTGAAACTCTTGTGCTTTGTCCATAAACTCACCGTGGGCGATATCTTTGCTTGATAGTGAGAAGGAGTCAGCAACAACTGAAGTTGTTGCTGTTAACAATGAAAGTAATAGTGCAAATGTGCTGGTAATGCGTTGCATAATGCCTCCGATACAATAGTGTTGGAAAAAATTAGTATTTGAAGAGATATATATAATAGGGATTAATCGATGGAAAAATTAGAGCTTAAGCCGTCAACTATTCGCCTTAATCGCGCATTCTTGTTTTTCTAAGTTCTCGCGGTGTGATGCCAAAGAGCTGCTTGAATCTGTCTGTGAAGCGAGATTGAGACAAATAACCACATTGTTGGGCGACGTGGCCTATTGGAGCCAGGCTGGTCTGCAATAGGTGAAGTCCGTGACTTAACTTGGCTCGATCCTTAATGGCTTGCAAACTAGTACCTTCAGCATTTAACTTTCTACGCAATGTGGATTCGCTCATTGCCAATTTGGCAGATAAAACATTGGCACTGAGATCACTTAAAATATCGGCACAAATAATATGATGTAGCCTATGACTAACACTGGCTGACTCTATCACCGCAGCTACCTGTTTATATCCTAAGTGATAGATTAATTGCAAAATCTCTTGCTTGCGCATTGACCAAATACTACTAGGTGCAAAGGCAGACCATTCGACAAACTGTTGCAAGGTTTTTTGTAAAATAGAATCAAGTTTACCCTGAAAAAACATATCTGTTTTAGAATTCTCGTAACTGAGATGCTTAAAATCCTCAAAATCAAACTCAATTAATAAAGCAAAATATTCTGTATCGCTGGGGATATTTCGCATATCGATATTGGGGCTATTCGATAGAAAGATAAAATTACCAGCAGGGCAAGTAATTGGCTCTTCTTTGCCTATTTTTTTACAGCCTTCGAGTACACAAATTAACATGGGCTTAATAATCGGTACATTAAATATGCGCTGCTCTTCGATGGAAGAATAAACAGAGAAAGGTACTTGTTCGCACTCTTGTAACACCTGCCTTGAGGATAGTATTAACTGCTTCATAATAGCTAAAAACACCGTTAACCTTATTATTGCTCAATGTTATTTTATAACTATTTTGTTTTACATTTTTCAATAGGGGTATTGATAAATGGCAAGCTATAGCTTCGATACTTATATGACGGCCCATCATAGGTAAGGTCTTACCTATATATCTTACTTATACTTAGGTATCGAAAATAATAATGTGATATAGATAATTAAGAAAAAGTTCTTAAGCATGTTATCTATTGTCGTACACTAAACGTAATTCATTACAAGACTCGTCGAAATCTTGACAATATCTATCACAGAAATCATCCTCTTCCTCCTCCTCTGAGCAGTGTATTAAATGAGCTATTTTTTTCCAGCCTTGCGCTTTTGCATTAGCTATCAACTCATCGATAGCGCTAGGATGTAAATCTTCTATTGGATCTAAGCTCCCTGCGTTACGAACAGCATAGTCAATTACCCACAGGCAGTATATGGACTGCTCTAACAGCGTTAAACTTTCATAACTTGATTTAGTTTTCTTTTCAATGATGTCGTCGCCGACTTCGAGTATCCAAGTTTCGTTGTCTATCATTTTATGTTATCGCTATTTTTTGTTAATAAACATGATGATTCGGGAAATAATCATTCTTATATGTGCCATAACAGCCATGAAAAAACCGACGGCAATAAATAAGATCCCGATGAAGGTAATGATTTCTTGTTTGAGAGAAGGCTCTAAAGTATTGTGTGCGAGGTAAATTACGATAAAGCCAAAAGTAAAATAGATAAGCCCTGCACGAAAACGTTTAAAACTAAATTCTAGCGGTACACTATAGTAAATTTTAAGTGCCTTAATCATCTGCTTTAGCTGCTTATATTTCGGTTTCTTAGGCACTAGTCTTGTAGCCATATGTTTGCAGCAGCTTCATCGCTAGTTTTTGCCTCAACCCAAGTTTGGCCTTCTTTTTTCCAAAACGGAGCTTGGGTTTTTAGTATATCAATCATGTACTCGCAGGCCTGAAAGGCATTTTTTCTATGCTCAGAGCTGACTCCTACATAAACAATTTGATCGTCCACTTGTAAATGACCAACACGATGAATAATTCGAGTAGCCAGAAGAGACCAACGTTGGTGTGCTTGTTGTTCTATCTCAGTTAAAACCTTTTCAGTCATACCTGGATAGTGCTGGAGGTAAAACTGCTTGTCTGCTTGCGCAAAATCTCGAACGCGGCCAACAAAAGTGACGATAGCACCGGTGCTATTTTTGTGTAATAGCGAATCATATTCCTCAGCAATATCAAAGTCGTGTTGTTGAATAGATATCATACGGGCTTCTTCTCTTTAGTATTATTTGCGTAAAGGCTTCCTGCCTTTACGCAAATGTTGCCATTAAAATGCTTAACGCAAAAGCGGGGTTTTGCTTGCATTTTATTAACCACCGGTTACTGGCGGGAAAAAAGCAATCTCGTCGTTAGCCTTAATTATAGTCTTGTCGTCACTGATGGTTTGATTTACTGCGCAGCTTATATTGGCTGAATTCAGTTGCTGTTGCCAAATTTCCCCACGTTCGCAGAGATAGTCTTTTAATGCACGCACGTTAAAATTATTGTCTATCTTGAGTGTTAACTTTTCTTCGTCACGCTGCAGTTTTTCGCCCAGAGAGGCGAAGTATAAAACCTGAATATTACTCTTCATAACATCACTATTGTAATTTCATTCTTGATAATGAAAATCACCAGACTTACCGCCTGTCTTGGTAATAAGCTGGGTCGATGAAATAACCATACCTTTATCTACCGCTTTGCACATATCATAAATAGTTAAGGCAGCAACAGAGGCTGCTGTTAAAGCTTCCATCTCAACACCAGTTTTACCATCGAGCGTGCAGGTAGCTTCAATTTTGACGCGCTTATTTTCAGGTTCGGCTACCAGTTCTACAGCGATTTTACTGAGCATGAGTGGGTGGCAAAGAGGAATTAAATCTGCGCATTTTTTTGCAGCCTGAATACCTGCTATTCTGGCAACAGCGAAGACATCTCCTTTTTTGTTATCACCCGACTGTATCAGTGCCAGCGTGTTTGTTTGCATTTCCACATAGCTACGCGCTGTCGCTGATCGTCGAGTAATCGCTTTATTGCCCACATCTACCATGTGGGCTTCACCATCTTTATTTAAGTGGGTTAGGGCCATGTTAACTACCTGTTTACCAACATCCTCTGCAAGATATTTTCATATATATCACTGAGAGTATTGAGATCTTCAGCTTTTACACATTCGTTCACTTGGTGGATCGTAGCATTGACGGGCCCTAACTCCAGCACTTGCGCACCTGTTGGAGCAATAAATCTCCCGTCTGAGGTGCCACCGGCAGTAGAAAGCTCGGTCTCAATTTGGCAGATTTCTCGAATCGCTTGCACAGCTGATTCCACAAGCTCGCCTTTGGCTGTGAGAAATGGTTGGCCCGATAACTTCCACTCTAAATCAAAATCCACATCATGTTGATGAAGAATCTCTTCCGTTCGTGTTTGCAGCTGTTGCTGTGTGACTTCGGTGGAGAAGCGAAAATTAAATATAATCTCGGCTGTACCAGGGATAACGTTGGTAGCGCCAGTACCGCTATTGAAATTAGACACCTGGAAGCTGGTGGCAGGGAAGAAGTCATTGCCATTATCCCACTGAGTTGCTGCCAGCTCGGCTAGGGCTGAAGACACCGCGTGGATAGGGTTTTTCGCTAAATGAGGGTAGGCCACATGTCCTTGTTTTCCTTTGACAGTTAACTCTGCGCCGAGGGAACCTCGCCTACCATTTTTAACGGTGTCACCAACTGCCGCTGTGCTTGAGGGTTCGCCGACAATACACCAGTCAATTTTAGTATTGTGTTGCTCCAGCCATTCGACAACTTTAACAGTCCCGTTTTTAGCGGGGCCTTCTTCATCTGATGTGATTAAAAAAGCAATACGGCCGCGATGATCTGCATGGTGTTCAATAAAACGCTCACAGGCAGTGATCATCGCCGCAAGGCTACCTTTCATATCTGCCGCACCGCGACCATATAACATGCCATCTTTAAAAACGGGAAAGAAAGGTTGGCTTTGCCATTTATTAACATCGCCAACGGGCACCACATCAGTATGGCCAGCAAAGGCGAGAATAGGGCCTTCACTACCTCGTATTGCCCAGAAATTGTCCACATCATCAAAGCGCAACTTGGTGACATGGAAACCTATGGCTTGTAAGCGAGAGAGCATAATTTCTTGGCAGCCGTGATCCTCTGGCGTAACAGATGGGCGGCTTATTAGCTCGCAGGCAAGCTCTAGTGTGGGGGTGATTTCTTGATTACTCATTAGTTATTCGCGTGTAATTCCTGGTTTAGTGCAATCGTACTTTTGTTTGTTTTACACTCAACAGCACCGCTAATGGAGTTGCGCCGGAATAATAAGTCTGACTTACCTGCCAAATCGCGAGCTTTCACTGTCTCCACTACTAGGTTTTGGTCGTTTAACAAGATGACTTTCGTCCCGGCAGTAATATAGAGACCCGCTTCGACGGTACAGCCGTCGCCTAATGGAATACCGACCCCTGCATTAGCACCTAGCAAGCAGTTCTTGCCTACGGAAATGATAATATCACCACCGCCAGATAGTGTGCCCATGGTCGAACAGCCGCCGCCAAGGTCGGAGCCATCACCGACAATCACTCCTGCAGAAATACGGCCTTCCACCATACTAGTGCCCATGGTTCCAGCATTAAAGTTGACAAACCCTTCGTGCATTATGGTGGTGCCTTCACCTAAGTAAGCGCCTAGGCGAACTCGAGCAGTATGGGCAATACGCACTCCTTTAGGTACTACATAATCGGTCATTTTTGGAAATTTATCGACACAGCTAACGCTGAGTGTGCGGCCTTCCAAGCGAGCTTGTAGTTGACGTTCTGGCAACTCTGCTATGTCGATTGCGCCATCGTTTGTCCAAGCCAAGTTTGGTAACACCCCAAACACGCCACTTAAGTTTGTTTCATGAGGCTTAACCAAACGATGGGAAAGTAAGTGCAGTTTAAGATAGGCTTCAGCTACAGTCTGAGGCGCTTCGTCCTTTTCTAAAATAGTGGCAACCAACGGTTTTTTGCTCACCGATAAACTTGCGATTAATGAGGCAAATTCTGGCTCATCGTTTTTTAGTTCGTCGCCGAGGGCCTGAGTATTATCTGAAGTCAGTGCAATAACAGTGTTGCCGCTCTGATAGTCTAATACCTTGCCAAGTGCTTGTACTATATTAGCTGAAGGATTTAATAATGGCTGTGGATAGAATACCTCGATGAGATCGCCGCTTTTATTTTCTGTGCCGACACCAAAGCCCACGCTGTAAAGTGTTGTCATGAATAGTCCTCAACTAAAAATACTTGAATAGTGTTGTTCTTTAAAACCTACATAAACATCTTCACCTTTCTCCAAGATGGGACGTTTAAGTAGCGTTGGTTGCTGCAGAAGGATTTGTTTAGCTTCTTGCCCTAGGGTATCGCCTTCAAAATATGATTTTTCAGCATCACTGAGTTGTTTCCATGTGGTGCTGCGTCGATTCACTAATACGGCTGGCTCTATGTAAGAAAGCCAGTGAGTAATCTTTTCTTCGTCTAAGCCGTCAATTCTAAAATCATGAAAATCAAAGCTATGTTGGTTTGTGTCTAGCCATTTACGTGCTTTTTTGACAGTGTCGCAGTTTTTAATGCCGAATAGGGTAGTCATGCCATAGAGTTTTTTACAAAAAATGGGGCGTCAAGTTTAACAGAGAGCCTAGGACCTGTTAACCGGCCTTACTGTCTTGACGCCACCTTGTATGGTTTCTGGTAAGGGCCTTTCGGCCCTAGGCTTTTTGTGTAATCTTAGGTTTCTTACGATTTGGATAACAGGTTGTGCAGACAGGGCAGACGGTTCCGTCACATCCTCTTGCTGTGCAGAACTCTCTTGCGTAGTAAATAATTTGTAGATGAAGATCATTCCAACTCTCTTTGGGAAACAGGCGTTTAAGATCCTTCTCTGTTTGACTGACACTTTTACCGTTGGTTAACCCCCAGCGCTGGGCCAGCCGGTGAATATGTGTATCCACAGGAAATGCGGGTACGCCAAAGGCTTGCGACATGACCACCCCGGCAGTTTTGTGACCGACACCAGGCAACTCCTCTAAAGCATCCATGTTTTGTGGCACGACGCCGTCATATTTATCGATCAATATCTGCGAAAGGTTCTTTATGGCTTTCGATTTTTGTGGCGATAGACCACAAGGGCGGATAATTTCTTTAATTTTTTCTACCGGCTGAGGCGCCATGTCAAAAGGATTATCCGCTAGCTGCCAAAGGTGAGGTGTTACCTTGTTGACTCGCTCATCGGTACATTGTGCAGATAAAAGCACGGCTACTAATAGTGTGTACTCATCTTTGTGATCTAAAGGAACAGGTGGCTTAGGATAACGCCTTTTAAGTTCCTTTAAAATATAGTCAACGCGTTCTTGTTTTAGCATATTAATCTTGGTGAAGGTAATTAACTTTTATTGAGTTAGTCATTTTGTAGCAACAGAATCTTGTAAAAAGGCTTTAATTCTATGAGCCGCTTCAATACATTCTTCTATTGGGGCAACTAAGGCCATTCTTACATGTCCTTTACCGGGGTTTCCTGCTTGGGTATCTCTAGCTAAGTATGTACCAGGTAATACGGTGATATTTTGCTGGGCAAACAACTCTCTAGCAAAATCCTGATCATCTATAGGGGTTTTTAGCCAAAGGTAAAAGCCTGCATCTGGTCGTAGTACCTCAATCGAATCCTGTAAAAGCTCGATGACTGCAGCAAATTTTTCGCGGTAAAACTGGCGGTTATTGGCAACGTGTTGCTCGTCCTGCCAAGCTTTAATACTCGCTTTTTGTGCGAACACTGGCATAGCGCAACCGTGATAGGTTCGGTAGTGTAAGAATTTTTTTATAATGGCTTGATCACCAGCAACAAAACCCGAGCGTAACCCCGGAAGATTCGAGCGTTTGGATAAACTATGAAAGACCACGCAGCGCTGGTAGTCGTCTCGTCCCAGGTGAGCGCAGGCTTGTAATAATCCCGGCGGCGGAGCGGCTTCGTCAAAATAAAGCTCTGAATAACATTCATCACTAGCGATAATAAAATCATATTTGTCAGCAAGAGCAATCAGCTCACATAATTTTTCTACGCAAAGTACCGTTCCAGTCGGATTACCAGGAGTGCATATGAATAAGAGCTGGCATTGTTGCCAAACTTCTTCAGGCACATTGGCAAAGTCAGGTAGATAGTTTGTGTGCTCTGGACAGTTGATAAAAAAAGGTTCTGCCCCTGCGATTAAAGCTGCTCCTTCATAAATTTGATAAAAGGGGTTAGGCATCAATACTTTTCCCCCTGGGGTTTGTGCATTGACTACTACTTGTGTAAAAGCAAATAAAGCTTCGCGAGTGCCATTGACGGGGATAATATTATGTTGATCATCGATAGAGCCTTGTTTTAGCCCAAAACGGTGAGTTATCCAATGTGCCATAGCCTGTCGCAATTCATCAGTACCTTTAGTAACCGGGTAGTTGCTAATGGTATGCAATTGATCGCGGACTTCGTCCAATACAAATTCTGGAGGATTATGCTTTGGTTCACCAATGGATAAGGCGATATGAGGTTTATCTGCCGGAGGTGCTATACCTTGTTTTAATTTAAGTAGTTTTTCAAAAGGATAAGGTTGCAATTGCTCAAGATGTGGATTCATATTTTTAATAAATTACCCAAACGATTAACCCGGCATATTTGCCTGCCAGGTTAATTAAAAAGTGAGTTTACGCTTCATTAAGTTCTTGTTTGATTTGGCTATCCAAGCGACGACAAATTTCGTCTTGCAAATCCATACATAGCTGTGCATCGCCTAGGGGATTACCATCTCTGCTGGTAATAAAAAACACGTCTTCCACTCGTTCCCCTAAGGTTGAAATCTTTGCATTTTGCATATTGATATCGAAGTCCATAAAGATTTGTGCAATAGTTGCTAGTAGTCCTGGGCGATCCGGACTGATAACTTCTAGCACCGTGCAATTTTTACTGAGATTATTCGAGATACTTGTTCGTGTTGGTGTGGCTAATTGTTTTAACTGTCTTGGCGTTCTGCGTTCCGCGATATCAGAATACTCCCCCACCAGACGCAATTCTTCTAACAATGCGTTAGAAATTTTTTCAAACACGTCATGATTATCGCCGAGAGGATTAAAGTTTTCATCGAGCACATAAAAAGTATCGAGGGTATAACCTGTGCTCGATGTGTAAATCCTTGCATCTTGAATGTTAAGGGATAGTTGCGCGAGACAAGTGGCCGCCGCAACAAATACATGTTGCGCATCTTTTACATATAAAAATATTTCGGTGGCGTTAGTAAACCTTTTGTTCGCCGTTTCTCGAACGAGCACTAGAGGCTGATCAGTATTGTGGTTAATCAAGGCTTCGGTTTGCCAGGCGATATCCCAGTGACTCTCGCGAACAAAGTACTCGTCTCCCATTCCTTGCCAGAGAGCCATCGCTTGCTGCTGGGAAATATTCTTATCGTTCAGCTTCATAATGGCTTGATGTTGGGTTTCTTCGATCAATTCTTGTATATCGACGGTATTTTCAAGGCCTTTGCGCATAGCGCGCTTGGTTTCGCTATAAAGCTGATGCATCAAAGATGCACGCCAACTGTTCCATATATCTGGATTGGTGCCGCACATATCGGCTACAGTGAGGGCGTAAAGGTAGTCTAGATGTAATTGATCGCCTACTTGGGTGGCAAAGTTTTGAATAACCTCCGGGTCCGAGATATCTTGCTTTTGGGAAACGTAAGACATCAGCAAATGCTTTTCTACTAGCCAAGTGACAAGGCGTGTTTCTCGCCGAGACAGGCCATGAGACTCGCAAAATTCTTTGGCATCCTGAGCACCCAACAACGAATGGTCGCCGCCACGCCCTTTACCAATATCATGAAATAGACCGGCGATATAGAGCAGTTCAGGCTTTGGTAAATTATTGATAACATGTGCTGCCACTGGGAAGCGCTTTTCTTCTTCCGGTAAAGTAAAGCGACGCATATTCTTTATCACCAACAGGGTGTGCGCGTCCACGGTATAGCGGTGGAATAAGTCATGCTGCATCTGGCCCGTAATTTTACCAAACGCTGGTAAATAGCGACCCAATACCCCATAACGCTTCATTCGAGTCAGTTGGGTGACAAAGCCATATTCGATGGAAAATATGGCCATGAACATTTTTTTGTTTTCGCTGTTGGCACGAAACTCGTCATCGATAAGCCAGCGCTTGTCCCGGATCAGACGTATAGTCGATGCTGTAACCCCTGCGATGTTAGGGGCATCTCCCATCAATACAAAGATTTCTAGCAGAGCGCTTGGATGCTTATCGAAAACATCGTCGCTGGTAACCTCAATATAGTTATTACGCAGTTGAAAGCGCTCGTTAATAGGTTTTATCTTGGTTCTGAAGGATGGGCCATTAATCACATCTGCGAGGTAATGTAGCAGTACATCGTTGAGCCCGCGCAAGGCGGTCACAGTACGATAGTATTCGTACATAAACTGCTCTACTGCTAAGCCCTTATCTGAATCCTGGTAACCAAAGATTTTTGCTAGTTCCCGTTGATGTTCAAACAGTAGGCGCTCATCTGAACGTCCCGCAAGCAAGTGCAGCCCATAGCGCACTTTCCAGAGAAACTCCTCACCCGATCTAAAAACAGCAAATTCATGTTCGGTAAAAAATCCCTTACCTTCTAATTGGCGCAGCGTTTTGACGCCAAAATAGCGTTTCGCTACCCACGTAATCATTTGTATATCACGTAAGCCACCTGGGGAGTTTTTAACATTGGGCTCTAGGTCGTTTTCACTGCCTTCGTATTTTTGATGGCGTGTTGTTTGTTCTTCCCATTTGGCTTTGAAAAAATCTCGCGGCTTCCAGATTTTTTTGGGTGAAATTAAAGTGTTAAGCTCTTGCAGCAATTTATTATTGCCTGCGATAGTACGAGATTCTATAAGGTTAGTGGCGACGGTAATATCGTTACTTGCTATCTTGGCGCACTCTTTAACTGTCCTAACACTGCTGCCGATTTCAAGGCCAATGTCCCAAAGAAAAGTGACGAATGCTTGTAAGTCCTCATCGTATTTTTTGCCCGCTTTGTTATCCAAGAGAATTAGGATATCAATATCAGAATGAGGGTGAAGTTCTCCTCGGCCATAGCCTCCCACTGCGATCAGAGAAATATCCGTGTTTAATTCAAATGAATGATGCCAAGCGTAGTGCAGAATCAAATCAATAAACGCTGAGCGTTCATATATTAGGTATCGAATGGCTTCTTCTTGGTAAAAGCGATCGGCTAGGTGTTTGTTAACACCGGCAATAGCATCTTTAAAAACAGTTATTACCGGCTTAACCGCAAGATCTGATCGAAACCTTTCTTGATTAAAGCAAAGGGGTTGGCATGGAAACTCGGGATATTTTCTGGCCGCCATTGTTTAGAATGCTTCTTCTTTACGTGCTGTTAATACTTCTACGCCATCAGAGGTCACCGCAAGGGTATGTTCCCACTGAGCTGATAGACGACCATCGCGTGTCTCCACTGTCCATTGATCACCTTTAAGCTTTGTTTGTGCCTTACCTGCGTTAATCATCGGCTCAATGGTAAAAGTCATGCCTTCTTGCAATGCCATACCTGTATTTCGTTTGCCATAGTGGAGTACCTGAGGTTCCTCGTGAAAAACCTTACCAATGCCATGACCGCAGTAGTCGCGGACTACAGAATAGTGGTTTTTTTCAGCGTAGGTTTGAATTACATGGCCGATATCTCCTAGCTGAGTGCCGGGTTTTACCAGCTCTATGGCTTTATATAGACACTCTTGTGTTATTTTCGTCAGTCTATGAGCATGCGGTGCGACTTTGCCAACATAAAACATTTTACTGGTATCGCCGTGGTAGCCATCATAGATAACGGTGACATCGATATTCACTAGGTCGCCTTCTTTCAATATTTTCTTTTCTGATGGAATACCGTGGCACACTACTTGATTAACCGATGTACAGATAGACTTTGGAAACCCTTTATAGTTGAGTGGAGCAGGGATAGCTTTTTGCACATCCACAATGTAGTCATGGCAGATTCGGTCAAGTTCAGCTGTCGTCACCCCAGGCTTTACATAAGGCTCAATCATTTCTAAAACTTCAGCGGCTTTTCTGCCTGCCACTCGCATTTTTTGTATTTCTTCGGGCGTTTTAATACTAACGGTCATCGCGCGATCCAAGGAATGTGTCGTTGTTAATTGGGGGTGCATTCTAAACTAAAGCGTTCGATGACGCATACCTATTAGAAGCTGGTCTTGGGGAAAACGTACTTTGTACGCATTAGCTAAAGCTCTGAGATTAGATTTAGAACCGGTTAGTAAGCAGTTGATAAATGTTTCAGTCTAAAGAATACGCACTGATAGATTCTTTATCTATTTAATCGATTTTTTTGACAATTGTCCGGTTTTTGCAAAAAGCTTTGACTACAATGTAAGCACTATCTCGACAGAACTACTTAATTAGCGAGGGAATAATAAGATGTCGGTTGTAAAGTATGTAGGTATTATTTTTCTATGTGGTATATCGAGTTTTGCATTGTCAGGAACGACCACGGATGAGATTAAGTTAGCGCAGGATCAGGTGACCGAATATAAAACCCTTAGGTCAGAGTGTGCCGCGGCCCAGGGAGCAGAGCGTAAAATGTGCTTTAGTGAGTTACATGCGGCTACAGAAGATTATAGAAAGGCTAAAAAAGTGTTGGCTAGCCACAAATCTAAACGGGGCTATATCCTTGCTGATCAGGGGCGCTAAGTAAGGTTAAGACCTTAAAAATTCAAGTCAAAGGCCGCCGATTGCGGCCTTTTTTGTGCTTAGTGAAAAAAACTATTTTGAATTAGTTGGTTTCGTGGTATAAAGCGCGCCCACTTACAGCGATTTTGCTGCTTAAGTGGACAAAATCACATAAATTAATCGTCACACACATATCGTCACGATAACCTGGGTGCTGCTGAAAAGCGGTTGGTTCTATTGGGATATGTGGAGGCTTAACCCAGTACAACAGGAAAATATTATGCCTATCGTTAGCATGCGAGATATGCTTCAAGCTGGTGTTCACTTCGGACATCAAACCCGTTATTGGAACCCAAAGATGTCACAATATATCTTTGGTGCGCGCAACAAAATTCATATTGTCAACTTAGAACACACTGTTCCTGCTTTTAACGAAGCGCTTGCAGTTGTTCAGAAAATGGCGAGTCAGAAGAAGAAAATATTATTTGTAGGGACTAAGAGAGCGGCACAGAAAGCTGTCAAAGAGCAAGCTTCTCGCGTTGGTATGCCTTATGTTAGCCACCGCTGGTTGGGTGGTATGTTGACTAACTACAAAACTATTCGTGCTTCTATTCGTCGTTACCGTGACTTAGAAACGCAAAGTACTGATGGTACATTTGACAAGCTGACCAAAAAAGAAGCTTTGATGCGCACTCGTATGATGAATAAGTTGGAGTTGTCCATCGGTGGTATCAAAGATATGGGTGGTCTTCCTGATGCAATGTTTGTGATCGACGTGGATCATGAGCGCATTGCTGTACAAGAAGCCAATAAACTTGGTATCCCTGTATTTGGTGTTGTTGATACTAATAGTGATCCAGCTGGTATTGATTACGTTATCCCTGGTAATGACGATGCGATTCGTGCCATTAAGCTTTACGTGACTGCAATGGCTGATGCTTGTGCTGAAGGTGCTCACGAAGCAGCACACGGCGTATCGCAAGACGAATTCGTGGAAGAAGTTAACGACGATAATGCGGCTGAGTCAGCTAGTTAATTATCAAGCTCGTTTTTTAGGGCAAACAAGCCCTGATTAAAAAAGAGGGTGGCGACACCCTTTTTTTAAATCTGAATATTGGCGCTGGTATATTTTTGTACACAGAGGCCATTCAATTTTATCGAATATTGTAAATCGAAATTTAGTGAGGGTATTGACGTGGCAGTATCTGCTTCTCTTGTAAAAGAACTTCGCGAGCGTACTGGTCTTGGTATGCTTGAGTGTAAAAAGGCATTAAAAGAAACTGATGGTGATATCGATCTTGCCATTGAAAACTTGCGTAAAGCTTCTGGCTTAAAAGCGGCGAAGAAGGCTGATCGTACAGCAGCGGAAGGTATTATTGTTGCTAAAGCAGCTGACGATGGTTCTTATGGTGTAATTGTTGAAGTGAACAGTGAAACCGATTTTGTTGCTCGCGACCAGGGCTTTATTGATTTTGCTCAATCGGTATTGGCAAAAGCTTTTGCTGATAAAGCTTCAGACGTTGCTGCATTAGTAGATGAAGAAATAGAAAGTGCTCGCCAAGCTTTGGTTCAAAAGATTGGTGAAAACATCGGTGTTCGTCGTGTTTCTTGTATCGAGCCTGAAGCAGGTGTCGTTGGCTTATACTTGCATTCTAATAACCGTATCGCCACGTTAGTAGAATTGAAAGCTGGCAATGTTGAGCTTGCTAAAGATGTGGCAATGCATGTAACAGCTGTAAACCCTCAGGTGGTTAATCCTTCTGATATGCCTGAAGCGGTTGTTGAGAAAGAGAAAGATATCATCAAAGCACAACCTGATATGGCCGGCAAGCCGGAAAATATCGTTGAAAAAATGATGACTGGCCGTATTAACAAGTTCCTTAAAGAGAATAGCTTAGTGGAACAAGCTTTCGTTAAAGATCCTGAAGTAACTGTTGGCCAGCTTGTGAAAAAAGCAGAAGCTGAAGTTAAGCAGTTTATCCGCTACGAAGTGGGTGAGGGGATTGAGAAAGCAGAGGAAGATTTCGCTGCTGAAGTTGCTGCTCAGGTTGCTGCATCAAAAGCATAATCTCAGTAAAGCCACAGTTTAGGGGATTTTCTAAGATCCTCTAACGCTTGTGTGCACTAATTGAAAAAGGCGGGCTGCATTTCCCGCCTTTTTGCTGTTACACTTCTGCGAATTTTTTGTCTCAATGAGGAATCTGAATGGCGAATACAACTGATCGCAAATATAAACGCATATTACTCAAGCTCAGTGGCGAAGAGTTGATGGGAACCGAAGGTTTTGGCATCGATCCCAAAGTGCTAGACAAAATGGCACTAGAAATTGGTCAGTTAGTGGGTATTGGTGTTCAGGTTGCCTTAGTGATTGGTGGTGGCAACCTATTTCGTGGTGCAGCTTTGAGCGAAGCCGGTCTCGATCGCGTAACAGGCGACCATATGGGCATGCTGGCTACGGTTATGAATGCCTTAGCACTTAGAGATGCATTAGAGCGAAGTAATATTTCTTCTAACGTAATGTCCGCAATACCTATGAGTGGCATGGTAGATCACTATGATCGCCGTAAAGCTATTCGCCAATTAGAAAGTGGTGAAGTGGTAATTTTTTCAGCAGGCACAGGTAATCCTTTCTTCACGACTGACTCAGCCGCATGTCTCAGAGCCATCGAAGTTGAAGCAGAGTTAGTGTTAAAAGCCACCAAGGTCGACGGTGTTTATTCGGCCGACCCAGTCAAATTTCCCGATGCCACCAAGTTTGATCAATTAAGCTACGATAAAGTGCTGGCAGACAAGTTGGGTGTAATGGATCTGACTGCTATCTGCTTATGCCAAGACCAAGGTCTGCCAATTCGGGTCTTTAAAATGGCTAAAGCCGGGGCTCTGTTGAAAATTGTGGTAGGCGAACATGAAGGCACATTAATTTCTGCCGAATAAAATATACCAAGAGGAAGCAGCTACATGATAAATGATATAAAAGCTGATGCTGAAGAACGTATGGCTAAGAGTGTTGATGTTCTAGGTGTTAACTTTAACAAAATTCGTACAGGTCGTGCCCATCCAACCTTACTCGACGGTATCATGGTGTCTTACTATGGTAGCCCTACGCCATTGGCTCAGGTGGCCAACGTATCTATCCTGGATGCTCGTACTTTGTCGATTAGCCCATGGGAAAAGAATCTCGTACCTGATATCGAAAAAGCGATAATGAAATCAGACTTGGGGCTAAACCCTTCTACTACCGGCGATCTTATCCGAATTCCTATGCCACCTTTGACCGAAGAAACACGCAAAGGCTATATTAAGCAGGCTAAGAGTGAGGCCGAAGCGGGCCGTGTATCAATACGTAATATTCGTCGTGATGCCATTGCTACGCTTAAGGATTTGCTAAAAGAAAAGGAAATTAGCGAAGATGATGAGCGTCGCGCACAAGATGATATTCAAAAAATTACAGATAAGTACATCGCTAATGTCGATAAAGCACTAGCGGGAAAAGAAGCTGACTTGATGGAAATCTAAGCGCCTTTAAAACGTCATATAAGTCCTCGCCGTCGTGGATCGCTTCTGTTATACGTGACGGTGAACTTAGGGTCTGGTGATGAAAATCCAATAGGCCCTATTCAAAAATCGATTTTTAAACAACTTTCATTTAAAGTTGCGCAAATTCTTCGGAGAACATATTTGTGAGTTCAGCTAGTTTAAGGCATATCGCTATTATTATGGATGGCAATAATCGCTGGGCAAAACGTCAAGGCAAGCAAGGCATTGCCGGTCATCGAGTGGGTGTTGAACGCATTCGTAATGTGCTGACCGCGTGCCGTAAAGACGGTGTAGAGACGCTTACTTTATTTGCTTTCAGCAGTGAAAACTGGCGCCGCCCTCCGAAGGAAGTAGAAGCATTAATGGGGCTTTTCTATAGTTACCTTAAAAAGGAAGCGCGCAAGCTTGCACAAGAAGGGGTAAGACTTAAGGTAATTGGTAACCGAACACGGTTTTCACCACGTTTATGTGATGCCATTGAAGAGGCCGAGTCTATTGCCGACGGTACGGAGTCTACTCTGGCTATCGCAGCTGACTATGGCGGTTGTTGGGATATTGTGCAGGCTTCACAAAAAATTGCCCAGCGAGTTGCCGCGGGTGAAATGCAAGTTAGCGATATTACCGAACAAACCATGACGGATCACATTTCGACCGCAGGCCTACCGCCGTTGGACTTGTTGATTAGAACAGGCGGAGAGTATCGCATCAGTAATTTTTTACTCTGGCAAGCGGCATATGCAGAGCTGTATTTTAGTGATTTGCTCTGGCCTGAATTTGATGATGTGGCTTTGAGAAAAGCCATGCAAGAATTTTATTCCCGTCAGCGTCGATTTGGCAAAAATGGCGACCAAATCGAGAAGGAGGCTGCAACGGGTGCTTAAGCAGCGAGTATTAACCGCTAGCGTATTAGCTATAGTTTTTGTCAGCATTCTATTTTACTTACCTTGGTTTGTATTTTCGGCAGCCATGGGTGTGGTGATGTTGATTGGTGCTTGGGAGTGGGCGAATTTATCTGGCCTCAGCAATTTCCTCTCACGGATTCTTTACGTACTCTTCATCGGGGGTGCTGCCTGCACCTGCGCATGGTTGACCATATGGTCTGATGATATTGCTTCACTCAAAGCCTTGTTGATTGCTGCTTGTATATGGTGGGCGATATCTTTACTTTGGATTCAAAGCTTTCCTACCAGCGCGATTATATGGGGGTCTGTTCCTGCTCGCCTTGTGATGGGAATATTTGTGTTAATTCCCGCTTGGCTGTCGCATGTTTTCCTGCGTATTGAACCTTCAGGTGCTCTGCTAATATTGTTGGTGGTTTTGTTGGTAGCAGCAGCCGATATAGGAGCCTATTTCTCTGGTCGGGCCATAGGAAAACGCAAACTCGCGCCTTCGGTCAGTCCTGGAAAGTCATGGGAAGGTGTTTTGGGCGGTGCTATTCTTGCGCTAGTGTTAGCGATTGTTTTTAATTTCTTTTTGGGTGGCCATGCTTGGTTGTCATTATTTTTGATTGTCATTCCCACCTCACTGGTTTCTGTTGTCGGAGACTTGTTGGAAAGCATGGTAAAACGTCATCGCGGTGTCAAAGATAGCAGCCAGCTGCTGCCGGGGCATGGAGGCGTTCTCGATAGAATTGATGGTTTGTTAGCGGCGACCCCAGTATTTGCATTAGCTGTTATCTCTACACATTGGCAAATATAGAGATTAGAAATGCAAAATATCACGATATTAGGAGCAACAGGTTCAATTGGAAAAAGCACGCTTGCCGTGCTAGAGCATCATCGTGAGCAATTCTCTGTTTACGCTTTAACGGCCAAAACAAACGTGACTGTTTTAGCCCAACAATGCCTAGAATTTTCTCCCCGTTATGCAGTCGTTGCCGATCAGCAAAGTGCTGAGCAACTTAATACATTACTTGTTGGTCGTGAATCTAGTACTGAAGTGCTTGTGGGTACCAATGCCTATGAAGAGGTTGCCGCTGCGTCTGAGGTCGACATTGTTATGGCTGCAATCGTCGGTGCTGCTGGTTTAAGTCCAACCTTAGCCGCTGCCAAAGCGGGTAAAAAAGTGCTGCTCGCGAATAAAGAAGCCTTAGTTATGAGTGGCAGTTTGTTCAAGGCTGAAATAGAGCGTAGCGGCGGTCAGTTGCTACCGATCGATAGTGAACATAATGCTATCTTCCAGTGTTTGCCTGAGGACTTTACTTCGATAGAGGCTGCTGGTATTAGCAAAATATTGTTGACTGGCTCCGGTGGTCCGTTTAGAACAACGGATCTTGCCATGTTCAGTCGTATCACTCCTGAGCAAGCCTGTGCTCATCCCAACTGGTCTATGGGGCGCAAAATATCTGTTGATTCTGCGACTATGATGAATAAGGGGTTGGAGTTTATCGAAGCCTGTTGGTTGTTTAACGGTGATGCTAGTGTCATAGATATTGTCGTGCATCCGCAGAGTATTATTCATTCTATGGTGCAATACACCGATGGCTCTGTGATTGCGCAAATGGGTAATCCTGACATGAGGATTCCTATTGCTCATTGTTTAGCTTGGCCTAAGCGAATGAACTCAGGGGTTGAGGCGCTGGATTTTACAAAGGCCGGTGCATTAACTTTTGAGTCTCCAGATTTTAAGCGCTTCCCTTGTTTACGCTTGGCAATTGATACGTTTAAAGCTGGCAAAGACTATGCGGTGGCCCTAAACGCGGCAAATGAGGTAGCTGTGGATATGTTTTTAGATAAACGTATACAGTTTCCAGATATATATCGTCTTATTTCGTCAGTGTTGGAAATATGGCAAGCAGTAGAACCAGATTCCATTAGCGCTGTCATAGATGCGGATGTCAAAGCAAGGTCGGAGGCTTATCGCCTTGCAGAACTTCTGTGAAAATAAACATAAACATAGTGGTTTAGTGTGATAGATAGTTTGACAACAGTTATTTCCTTTTTAGTAGCTATCATCATTTTGGTGTCTGTACACGAGTTTGGACATTTTTATGTGGCTCGGCGTTGTGGTGTCAAAGTGATTCGCTTCTCTATTGGTTTTGGTAAACGTATTTTTACTCGCAAGGATAAATACGGAACTGAATTCGCCTTATCTGCTTTGCCTCTCGGTGGCTATGTAAAAATGGTAGATGAGAGAGAAGGAGAAGTTGCCGAAGAAGATAAACCCTTTAGTTACAATTCGAAAACGGTTTGGCAGCGCATTGCGATCGCAGCTGCAGGTCCCCTGGCTAATTTCTTATTAGCGCTATTGCTCTATTGGTGCTCTCATTTTCTGCAAGGTACAACAGCGGTTTCACCTGTGATCGGTAAAGTTGATGAAGGTTCTATTGCCGCGCAAGCCCGCTTGGTTAGCGGCCAAGAAATTATTGCTATCGACGGTGAACCGACACCCACTCGACGCGCTGTTGCTATGTACTTGCTCAACCGCTTAGGTGAGTCGGGAAGTATTCGTTTTACCACTAAATACCCCGAGTCAGAGCTGAAATATGAATCCGAGGCAACACTTGATAATTGGCTTAGAGGTACCGAGGCACCTGACCCCATTAAAGGCTTAGGCTTGGAATTCTATTATCCGCAATTACCGAAAGTTATCGATAATGTGCTTGATGGCAGTGCTGCCCAGAAAGCAGGTTTTGAGGCGGGTGATATTTTGGTGCAGATGGATGATAAAGAAATTGATTCTTGGCAATCCTGGGTTAACTATGTGCGTGAGCGCCCAGGCAAGCAAATCGAAGTTGTGGTTGAGCGCAATGGCCAGCAACTGGATTTACTTCTGACTCCAGAAGAAATAAAAAATGCGCAGGGCGAAATAAGCGGTCGAGCAGGTGTTTCAGTGAAGGTCCCCACCTTCCCTGAAGAAATGATTCGCCGGCATGAATATGGTGTGTTAGATGCAATGACTGCTAGTGTGAAGGAGACATGGAAAACAGGTGTATTTGTTTTAGTTTCGATGAGGAAGCTGATTTTCGGAGAAATATCGACTAAAAACTTGAGTGGGCCTATTGGCATTGCTAAAGTTGCCGCCTCTCATGCTGAACATGGTTTTTGGGCATTTATTGCGTTTTTGGCTCACCTGAGCATTGTTTTGGGTGTTCTCAATTTATTGCCTATTCCTATACTTGATGGCGGACACATATTGTTTTGTCTTATCGAGTGGGTTAAGGGAAGCCCAGTATCTGATGATGTACAAGTTTGGGGTTTAAAAATGGGCATGATTATGATTTTTGGAGTCATGATTATTGCGTTTTACAATGACATTTTGCGTCTTTAGTGACAGTAACAAGGCTTGGTTGATTTCCTTTGTATAGCATGATTCGATTGTTTGTAGTTTTGGTAATGGCTTTTGCAGCAACACACGTGCAGGCCGTAAGTTTTAGAGTAAGTGATATTCGTCTCGAAGGTTTGCAGCGTGTTTCCGCAAGCCCGGTTTTTGCTGCCATGCCAGTACGTGTTGGTGATACGGTTGACGATGAAGATGTTCGAGGCATTATACGTTCCTTGTTCGCCACCGGATTTTTTGCCAATGTGCAAATTGCTCGTGACGATGGTGTGTTGATTATTATCCTGCAAGAACGACCAGCGATTAAAAGTATTGAGATCGATGGTAACAAAGCCATTAAAACTGAACAGTTAACGGAGATCATGACCGATAACGGTTTGGCTGAAGGGGAAATATTACAACGCCAAGTTTTACAGGGTATCGCGCGTGAGTTGGAGCGGCAATATATTGCGCAAGCCCGCTATGGTGCTACTGTTGATGTTGAAGTTAATGAGTTACCCAACAGTTTAGTATCGATTGATATCCAAGTGGATGAAGGTAGCGCCGCAAAGATTCGTCATATTAACTTTATTGGTAATGAACTCTACAGTGATGAAGAGTTATTAGATCTATTCGAGTTGAGATCTACTAAGTGGTATAAGTTTTTTTCAAGTGCCGATAAATATGCCAAAGAAAAGTTAACAGGCGATATCGAAAACCTAGAGTCCTTTTACCTAGACCGAGGCTATCTTGACTTTAAAGTCGTGTCTTCACAAATCTCTATTAGCCCAGATAAAAAGGGTGTATTTATTACCTTAAATTTGAGTGAAGGTAGTAAGTATACGGTTAAAGATGTCGACCTTGCTGGTGATCCTATCATTGCAGAAAATACGGTAAGACGACTGTTTTTACTGCGTGAAGGCGATACTTTTTCGCAGGCAAGGATGACTGGTACCTCAGAATATATCACCACATTACTCGGTAATGCTGGCTATACCAACGCTTCTGTTGAAGGTATTCCCAAAAAAGATGAAGCAGAGAAAACCGTAGATATCACTTTCTTTGTGGACCCAGGCAAGCGCGTTTATGTTCGCCGAATAGAGTTTTCTGGTAACACTAAAACTGCCGATGATGTATTGCGTCGCGAGATGCGACAACTGGAAGGCTCTTCAGCTTCCAATGCGCGAATTGAGAATTCTAAAGTCCGTTTAGAACGTATAGGCTATTTTAAAGAAGTCACTGTGGAAACAGAAGATGTACCCGGTCACAGCGATTTAGTTGATGTTAAATATAAGGTAGAAGAACAGCCTTCTGGTAGTGTACAAGGCAGTGTTGGTTATTCGGAAGCCTTTGATGTTACTCTGGGAGCTAGCGTTCGCGAAAACAATTGGCTGGGGACGGGCAAACAAGTTGAGTTTAGTATCAACCATAACCGTTTCCAAGATGTCTATAGTTTTAGCTATAACGACCCATACTTTACACCTGATGGTGTTAGTCGCGGCTTCAGTGTTTTCTATCGCAGTTCAGATTTCACCAGTGCTAACTTTGGCAGCAGCTTTTCTTCAGACTCTGCTGGGGCTACGGTAAATTTTGGTTATCCTATTTCAGAGATTTCTTTCCTCCGGTTTGGTTTAGGTTTGACCACCCAAGAATTAAAGATTGGTCCGGGTGTTGCGAGCCAAATTCGTCAGAGCCCATTTTTCATTGATGGGGTTGATCTGGCTTACATTACCCAATCTGATTTCGAAGCTAATTCAACTGCGTTTAACAACTTAAGAACGACCCCTGAGTTTGTTTTAGATACTAATGCGGTGACACAGAGTGTTCTACCTCCGGCCGAAGAGCCTGGTTTTATCGATAAGTTTGGTAACCAGTTCAACAGTGCAATTGCTACACTTACATGGCGCAGAAACACTCTTAATAGAGGTATCTTAGCAACGCGAGGGAACTCGCAAACTATTAATTTTGAAGCCACAATCCCAGGCAGTGATCTTGAATACTTTAAATTGACCTACGATGCGCAATTATTTGTGCCGCTATCCAAGCAGTTTACCCTGCGCTTTCGTACTAAGTTGGGGTATGGCGACGGCTATGGCAAGCAAGATGAATTGCCGTTTTTTGAAAACTTTAGAACTGGTGGTATAGGCTCAGTACGGGGCTTCGAGCCGTTTACACTAGGTCCTTTGGATAGGCCTGCTGAGCAATATCTTACCTCATTTGCTGGCGCGCAAGACCTAAATGGTGACGGGATTAACGACGAACTTTTAGGGCCGGTTTACGTTTTATGTGAAGATCCGGGAGCCGCAGGCCAATTTGCCAACTGTACCCCAGGTCAACTTACAGTTGTACAGTCACAAGTTTCTAATAGGCGTATACGCTCAGCTGGTGGTGACTCGATTATTGAGTTCAGTACGGAGCTGCTGTTACCTATTCCCTTTGCAGAGGACACTCGTTCTATGCAATTGGTGGCATTTTTTGACGCAGGTAATGTATTTACGAGCAATTGTCGGGAAGAGCAAATTAACTGTTTCGACTTTGACCCAAGTGAATTACGCACCTCTTATGGCTTAGGATTCAAGTGGTTGTCGGGCTTTGGGCCAATGACCTTTAGTTTGGCTAAACCCTTACAAGAAAGAGAGTTTGACGACACCAAACGCTTCCAGTTTTCATTCGGCGCAGGGTTTTAACTCCCGCACATGTGGCCATATTATTTGACTTAATCGCAAGGACTGGAACAACTTAGCACGACTTTTGACTTCCAGTTGAAGTATTATGACGGTGCGCGCTGAATAAAGGGAATTGATATAATTATAGCCGGGTGTACGAGGTGTTAATGTTAGATTAAGCTTGGCTCAGCTAACGTTTAACTAAGTCAAGGCAACAGAGCTTAAGATTTGGGCTTTAGGCCCACATCAATCAGCGCATTAGATCGAAAAGCTGGAAATATGGATTTATAGATTTATAGATTCATAAAAATATACAAAGAAGAATGAGAGCTATCGTACTTTCGCTCTTCAATATAATTACATTGAGTTTATGATACTTGGGAGTGTGTTTACATGTTTAAAAAATCCTTACTAGCGGCTGCTTTCTTAGCCTTTAGTCAGTTAACTTTAGCGGGAAGCATCGTTGTTTTTGACCACGAAGAAGCGCTATTGAAAACCAAGAGTGCCAAGCAAAAAATCGAGCAGCTTAAAGCCAAGCCTGAGTATGCCCGCATGTTGACTCAAGCAGAAAGTTTACGTGCAGATCTAGAAGCTTTAAGCAAAGAAGCATCTTCCAAAGGCCTTACATGGAGCGATGCAGAAAAAGCAGAACAACGTAAGAAAATTGAATATATCCAGGCCGATCTCAAGCTTGCAGCACAAAAATTACAAGCCGAGAATAGTGCCCTTATGCAGGCTATTAGCGTTGAAATGCAACCTAAACTGCAAAAAGCCCTGACAACATATATTGATAAAAAAGATATCGACTTAGTATTGAGAAAGCAAGTCAGTTATATCTCTAAGCCAGCAGCAGATATTACTGCGGACATCACAGCAGAAATCGATAAATTGAAGTAGGCCTGAGCATTGATGCATAAGACATTGACTCTGGACGAAGTTGCCAAGGCTATTGGTGCTGATCTGCGTGGCGATGGACAAAGTACCGTTACTCGGTTGTGTTCGTTAGCTGATGCAACAGCAAATGATCTGACTTTCTTGTCTTCAAAAAGCTATAAGTCATACCTTGGCAGTACAGAAGCTTGCGCTGTTATTTTGACGGAAGAATTTGCCGAAGATTATAGTGGTAATGCGTTGATAGTAGATGATCCCTATCTTGCATACGCTAAAATTAGCGCTCTTTTTAGTACTAAGCCTGCACCCTCTAACAGTATACATCCGTCCGCGGTGATCGCCGATTCGGCAGTTATTGGCAATAATGTATCCGTCGGAGCCAATAGTGTTATTGAGGATAACGTCATCATTGGCGATGGCTGTGAAATTTATCCGGGTGTTGTTATTTCTGCCAATAGTAAGTTAGGTAATCACTGTATCATCTACGCCAATGTCAGCATTTATCACGATATTATTGTCGGCAATTACGTCACTATACATAGTAATAGTGTTATTGGTGCGGATGGCTTTGGTTTTGCTCCTTCCTCTAACGGTTGGGTTAAAATTCATCAAAATGGCCGCGTCATTATTGGTGATCACGTGGAAATTGGTGCGAGCACAACCATTGATCGCGGCGCAATATCCGATACTTTGGTCAAAGATGGCGCCATTATCGACAACCAGGTTCAAGTTGCTCACAATGTTGAAGTTGGTGAAAACACTGCAATTGCAGGTTGTGCAGGTATTGCAGGCAGTACCAAGATTGGTAAGAACTGTACCTTAGGTGGCGCTGTAGGTATGAGTGGGCATCTTAATATTGTAGATAATAGTCATTTCTTAGGTGGCACCGTAGTAACTTCAGGTACAAAAAAACCAGGTGTTTATGGTTCTAATACGCCCATGCAAGAAGCTCCGAAATGGCGAAAATGTTCAGTTAGATATCGGCAATTAGACGATGTTGTTAATCGCTTGAAGCGGCTGGAAAAGTTACAACAAACATAAAAACATTTTTTCTAATCGTTTATTAACAATAATTTATTTATTTCTGGGGCACATTATAAATGATGGATGTAGTTGAAATTCGTAAATATCTTCCTCATCGTTATCCGTTTTTACTCATTGATAGGGTCGTTGAACTCGAAGAAGGCAAAAGAATACTTGCCTATAAAAATATCTCTGTTAATGAAGAGGTTTTTGAAGGTCATTTTCCTCACTATCCAGTTTTTCCTGGTGTCATGTTGATTGAAGCAATGGCTCAAGCCTGTGGTGTTCTAGGATTTAAAACCATGGGCAAAACACCTGATGATGGTTCGATTTATCTGTTTGCAGGTATCGATAATGTGCGCTTTAAGCGCTTGGTTATTCCTGGTGATAGAGTGTTTTTTGAAGCTAAGATTGTTTCAGAAAAAAGAGGCATCTGGAAATTTGAATGTGTTGCTAAAGTGGATGATGAATTAGTGACGAGCGCTACTATCATGTGTGCTGATAGAGCAGTTTAATACCAAGGCAGATAGCAATCACCTATGACTGATCAAACAGTAGATAACAGAGCTATTATTGATCCCAGTGCTGAAATTGGCGAAGGGGTTAAAATTGGCCCGTGGTCCATTATTGGAGCTGGAGTTAAAATTGGTGATAATACCGAGATTGCCTCCCATGTTGTTGTTAAAGGCTCTACTACGATCGGAAAGAATAATCGCATCTTGCAATTCTCTTCGATTGGAGAAGACACGCCGGATCTTAAATATAAAGGCGAAGATACTCGCCTTATTATTGGAGATAACAATGTTATTCGCGAGGGAGTGACCATTCATCGAGGCACTGTCCAGGATGCATCTGAGACTGTGATTGGTAACGATAATTTGTTGATGGCCTATGTTCATATTGGCCATGACAGCCGAGTCGGTAATCACTGCATCTTTGTTAATAACGCTTCCTTGGCGGGTCATGTGGATGTTGGGGACTGGTCTATTTTAAGTGGCTATACTTTGGTACATCAATACTGTTATATCGGTGCTCATAGCTTTACAGGGATGGGAAGCGCTGTCGGAAAAGATATACCGGCGTTTGTTACTGTTGCTGGTGCCCCTGCTGCTGCTCGCAGTATTAATGCAGAGGGTTTAAAACGTCGTGGTTTTAGCAAAGAACAGATAACCAATCTCAACAAAGCTTTTAAAATTATTTATCGCCGTGGATTAACCCTAGAAAATGCAATGGAAGAGCTACTTCTCTTACCTGATGACGGTGAAATAAAAGTACTTTACGATTCCCTAACAAGCTCTAAGCGTGGGATTGTCCGTTAATTAATTGCCACATTTTTAGGGCTCAACCCAACTATGAAATCTCCTTCTCGTATCGCCATTGTTGTTGGTGAAGACTCTGGTGATTTACTCGGTACTGGTCTAATTAAAGCCCTAAAAGCGCGCTACCCTGATTGCATTTTCGAAGGTGTGGGTGGGCGTCGTATGCTGGCAGAAGGGTTCATCTCTCATCATGCAATGGATCGCCTGGCGGTAATGGGATTGATAGAGCCCCTCAAACGTTTGCCTGAGCTGCTTGGGATTCGAAAATCTTTACGTCTGCGCTATAGCCAAAATCCACCCGATGTTTTTATTGGTATTGATGCTCCAGACTTTAATTTATCTTTAGAGCTTGCCCTTAGAGAAAAGGGCGTTAAGACTGTCCACTATGTCAGTCCTTCTGTCTGGGCGTGGAGGCAAGGTCGCGTTAAAAAGATAGCGCGCGCTGTGGATTTGATGCTGACTTTATTTCCTTTTGAGGCTGCTTTTTATCAGGATCACCGTGTACCAGTGGTGTGTGTTGGTCATACCCTTGCTGACCAGATACCTTTAGAAGATAAAAAGTATGAGAAAAGGCAACAGTTAGGCTTAGATGCTGAGGGAAAATATCTAGCAATTCTTCCTGGCAGTCGCAAGTCAGAAGTTGAGAAACTATGCCGTACTTTTTTGCAAGCGGCAGAGTTATGTCGGGCCAACGACCCGAATATTCATGTTCTGATTCCGGCGGCTAACAATGCACGCTATGAGCAAATAACGAGTATTGTGTCTGATTTTCCCAAACTCAATGTGCAATTATCAAAAGCCAATTCTCATGATGTTATGGCCGTGGCCGATGTTGTCCTGATTGCTTCTGGCACCAGCACACTAGAAGCATTGTTATTGAAACGCCCTATGGTTATTGCTTATCGCGTTGCAGGTCTTACTTTTTGGTTGCTCAAACGTCTGGTGAAGTCTAAATATGTCGGTTTGCCAAACCTACTCGCTGGTAAATCACTTGTACCTGAATTACTGCAAGATCAAGCAACGCCTGAGAATATAAGTGCTGAAATTATTAAAGCTTTGAACGATGATTCAAGGCAACAGCAACTTATTAACGAATACGTATCCATACATCAAACGCTGAAAAAAAATGCCGATGAAACGGCTGCTTCAGCGGTTGAAAATCTACTAAAGAACTCATAATGACAGCCGATCTTTTTACTATAGAAACAAACAATATGATAGTTGCAGGTACCGATGAAGTTGGACGAGGGCCCCTTGCCGGTGACGTTGTAGCAGCTGCTGTTATTCTAGGTAAAGATCACGGTATCGTAGGGTTAAATGATTCTAAAAAGCTTACCGAGAAAAAACGTCAAAACCTAAGTGAGCAAATAAAGCAACAATCTGCCGCATGGTGTATTGCCCGTGCAAGTGTAGCGGAGATTGACGAGCTAAATATTTTACATGCAAGCTTACTGGCAATGAAGCGTGCCGTTGATGGACTTAGCATTGTCCCTGAGCATGTTTTTGTTGATGGCAATAAACTACCTAAATGGCAGTATTCTTCTGAAGCCGTTGTTCAGGGAGATAGCCTTGTTGAAGAAATAAGTGCAGCGTCGATCCTGGCGAAAGTTGCACGTGATAACGAAATGGTAGCGTTTGATAAACAATATCCGAACTATGGTTTTGCCAAGCACAAAGGTTACCCCACAAAGACCCATATGGATGCATTAAAAGAGTTCGGGCCCTGTGCTATTCATCGCCGATCCTATGCCCCTGTTAAAAAGATTCTTGATAAATGTTAGTAAAAATATTTTTTTAAATGACAATGACATTTTTTACTTTGTAAGCTATAACTAACATTAAGTACGACAAAAAAATACATTTATTCTTTTAATACAAAAGTATAACTAACAATTTAATCTTTGTTTTTTTATGTCGTGGTAAAGGAATATTATGGCAAAGGTTTTTTTAATCTGAGCTTAGGGTGTAAGCTCAAATTAAATTTCTGTGCTGATCATGGTATGTTAGTTTCTAATGTAGACGTTTCTGCGCTAAGCAGTTCTGACTTCGAGTCCGCGGCCATGCGACGTTTTATTCGTCATCCTTCCGACGTTCCGATAAAGTTTTCTCAAAATATCCCATTGTCAAAGTCCGATAGATTAAAAAATATTAGCCATGGTGGCCTTTGTTTTGTCTCTAAAACCCCTTTAAAAATGGGGAGTAATATTCATATTGAAATCGATATTAAAGCCTGCCCTTTTAGTGCAGATGGCACTGTTGCTTGGTGTCAAAAAGAAGAAAGTGGCTACGCTGTAGGTGTTTCATTTGCTGATCATTCAACTCAGTACAGTGTCAGAATGATTGAGCAAATTTGTTATATCGAGCATTACCGCTCGCAGATGTTGCAGACTCATGGAAGAAAATTGACAAGTGACGAAGCTGCCCGAGAGTGGATAGCGAAGTATGCTGCTAAATTTCCTAATTGTGATTAAATCCTTGAGCTAAAAGCAATGGCCTTTATGCTGCCAATAATCTGTCGTAGCGACGACTAAGAAGGTCGTAGAATTGTTCACGCAGTTGCATGATGGTGGATTTTATATCGGCAATTTCCTGTTCGGTAATATCTTCTCGACCAATGTACACTTGCTTTCGAAAAAAAGCGATTTTTGCAGCATAAAGGCGCAAAGTTTTTTCCATCGTTTTTTCCCCCAGCATTAACAACTTTGCTTCGGCGGCAGCAAGTTTATCAAATTCGTAAACAAGTTCTTCATTAATTCTTTCCAGCTCCGCTTTTCTAGCAGGTGGCCAGCGTTTGCCGAAACGAGTAGATTCTATGACTAATGCTGAATACTTGGCGAAACTGTGATTTACCCGACCCACTTCTGATGAAATCTCTTCTAGCAAATGCAGCTTTTTTTGCTCAGGCTTTAGCTTGTTAGGCGACTGATGATCACGCCAAAGTTTATTAAACCAAAAACAGGCGAATGTAAGGCCGATGCCGAGGCAAACCTTGGTAATAGTGTCGAGAAATAACCAATAATCGATACTCATAACATACTCACAACTTAACATACCTTGCCGCTGATAGACTATTTCAGACTCTAAACGAAAGCAGCAATTCGTTAGGCCAAAATCAGGGTCAAATAATTGGCGTTAACAAATATCTATCTATTGAATCAGCAAAAATTGAACCAGTTTGTCTTTGAATATAATATACCTCAGCCTGCCATAAACATCGGCAGTACATTTGTGATCGAAATGTTAGGCAGACATAAGCTGTTTTGTCTTTAGAGCATCTCTATATGAGAGGTGCTCTGTAAACCACCAGCTTGGACATTTTCAGGATCGATTATTAAAAATAACGAGGATATTGCGATCATGGGACTTTTGAGGGTTTTAGGTTTTCTCCTGTTATCTATCTTTGCCATTGCCGTTGTAGTACTAATTATCTGTCTTGGCATGATGACTCAACAAGAAACATTTGATCAATATAGTCTTGCCGACGATATTATTTCTCTTGATCAAAACTGGCCGCCAGATGTCCGTCAACAAATGCATTTTGCAAGTTTTGGCTCGAAATTGATGCCTTACTCGGTTTTTACCAGTTTGGAGGTTGCCGAAAGTGAAGAGCTACTGAGCAGTGATATCCACATGCAGCGTCTGGGTTTTATCCCTCAGCTTTCCGCAACCAATAACCCCGCTGGCTTACCCATAGGCTTCGCGGTGTATAGTGAGGATGTGATGCAAGACTGGGTAGGGTTGACCTGTGCGGCATGCCATACCAGTTCGATCACCTATCAAGATAGTAGCATCGTTATCGATGGTGGACCAGGCATGTTGGATTTTCTATCCTTTGAACGGGCAATAAGTAATGCGCTAAATGCCACACTTGCACAGGCAGAAAAATTTAATCGATTAGCAGAACGTTTACAGCTTGAAAGTGAAGAAGATAAAACTATGCTCAAGCTTTCGCTACAAGAACGTGCAGATTTCTTTGCTAAAAGGATTGCGGTCAATCAAGTAGATGTAGCCTATGGCCATGGGCGTTTAGATGCTTTTGGACGGATTTTTAATGCGGTCACTACTTCTGCCATGGCAATACCTGAAAACAAACGCCAGCCCAATGCTCCTGTCAGTATACCTATGCTTTGGGACGCCCAGCATTTAGATTTAGTGCAATGGAATGGCTCTGCACCCAATACTAACCCAGGCCCGTTAGTGCAAAATGCCACAACAGTATTGGCAGTCTATGGCGAAATTGATATGAAAGGGAAGGGCATGGGGTATCCTTCTTCAATCGATATGGTGAACCTCGGCTATATTCAAAGTCAGTATCAAGGTCTTACCTCGCCAATCTGGCCGGAACATATCTTGGGTGCGATTGATCGTACCAGGGCAGCTAGAGGCGAAGAAATATATCGACAACAATGCTTGTCTTGTCATGAGCTTATTGATCGCACTGATAGCAATAGAAAGTTGCGAGCAACGTTAGTTGATATCCCTGAAATTGGTACCGATCCTGTGATGGCTGAGAATTTTTCTACGCGAAAATCATATACCGGTTATCTTGAAGGAAAAAGAATGGGAGTTATTGCAGGTAAACGATTTGCCGATGAAGTGCCGACAATAGAGCTGGTGGTAAATGCCACGGTGGGGAGTATGCTTGATCAGCCCTTGCAAGTCATTGCAGCCTTTATTGCTGAAGCAAAATCTGTTTATAGTGCAAGTGTCGATTTTGATCGCAAGGCTTATAAAGCTAGGTCACTTAATGGTGTATGGGCCACTGGGCCTTTTCTTCATAACGGCTCTATTCCCACCCTTTATCATATGCTACAAAAAGTTGAGCTGCGTCCTGAAGTTTTTTATGTGGGTAATAAAGAAATCGACCCTAAGAAAGTAGGGTTTATCCATAGCGAAGCGCCTTTTACCAGTAAGTTTGATACCCGTTTATATGGCAACAGCAACAGTGGGCATTTATTTGGCACCGACTTAAGTGAAACAGATAAATGGGCATTGGTTGAGTACCTGAAAACCCTCTAAATATCTAGGCTCTATTAATAGTTTAGGTAGATTAGGTGGATGAGATAAATTACGTAAAAAAACGGGCAGGTCGCCACTGATAATAGCCATCTTCTTGGGAGACATGCATAGGCGTCTGAAACACCTCACTTAGTCTCTGGGAGGTGAGGGCTCCCGATTTATCGCCATCAAAATTAATCTTGCCTTCTTTAAGAATCACGATACGCTCAATCTCCGGAATGATTTCCTGGATATGGTGGGTGACTAAAATTAAGCTTATCCCTTGCTTAGCAAGCTCTCTCAAGTCTTCAATAATTTGGAAGGCCGCACTAATATCCAAGCCACTGCTTGGTTCATCCAGTACGATGACCTCTGGTTTATGAACGGTTGCACGGGCGATGAGCAAACGCCTTTGTTGCCCTGTAGAAAGTTGGAGAAACTGCCTATCTCTAAGTGACTCGATACGTAAACGAGCTAGGGCTTGTTCTGCCAAATGGACTTGTTGTTCATCGTACTGATGATGACGGTATAGACCTATGGAACCGAAAAATGCAGACATCACCACATCTAAGCCTGTAGCGATAGCTTGATATTGGTTTTGTAATTCATGAGACACGACGCCTATTTTATTTCTTAAATTCCAAATATTGACTTTGTCATCGCCGAATAACTTAACGTGAGAGCCAGCTTGAACCACTGGATATAATTCTCGCGTTAACAACTTAAGCAGGGTAGTTTTGCCCGCACCATTAGGGCCTAAAATTGCGACGTGTTCACCGGCATTAATATTTAAAGAAAGATTGTCAAATACACAATGAGATTCACGGAATACACGCGCATTTTTAATGTCAAGGATTGAGGAGGGCATGGTGTAAGTCTTGTTTATTTATCTGCTGCAGGGGGCCTGAGGTTATACTTTATTCGACGAATGCTATCGATGCAGTCATTAGCTTCATCACGACTATAGCCACTGGCTCTTAATACATAGTTTGATAATTGTAAACTTGCTTCGAGAGTTTCAGGAACAATGCGGCTAGCACCACTGGCAATTAAATTTTCTGAATGGCTGGTGTCTCTGGCACGCACAATAACCGTTAAATCAGACCATTGGTGCTTGGCAATATCTAGTGTTTTAAGCGCACTTTTTGCATCATTCATGGTAATTAATAAGGCCGATGCTCGTTCAATACCTACGTGTTTTAACACTTCTGTACGGGATGCATCTCCGACATACACAGGTTTATCCGTTTTATGGTGCTGGGATACTTCCTCGGGATTATTATCGATGGCAACATAGGGAATGGCTTGTGATTGTAAAACTTCTGCAACAGATGCCCCCACTCTGCCAAAGCCGGCGATAATGATGTGATCGTGGAGATCTTCATGTTCAGTATCGGTAACAGCAATGCTTTGCTCTGGTTGAATACGCTTGCTCACCCATTGGCCGATACTAGCCAATGCGGGTGTTAGCATCATGGACATCCCTGCGACGGCTACCATGAATTGTGCGATGCTGTTATCCACTAAGTTATATACCAAAGTCGCCTGACCGATAACTACAAAGGCAAATTCTCCTGCCTCTGATAGCAAGATTGCTGAGCGAATAGCGTTGGCAAGATCGATACGAAACAACAATGCGCAGACGAAAGTAATACATGTTTTTAGTAGAATTAATCCAAATACTGACGCGATTAGCCATAAGCCATTTTCGAAGGCGACAGCAAAATCGATATTCATTCCCACTGACATAAAGAAAAGGCCCAGGAACAAGCCTTTAAAGGGTTCTATTTCGCCTTCTATTTGGTGCCTAAACTCTGTTTCAGCAAGCAGTAGCCCAGCCATAAATGCACCCAGAGCCATCGACAGCCCAGCGACACCTGTTAGCATCGATATGGCAAGGATAGTGAGCAGGGTCATCGCAGTGAATACGTCAATACTATGAGTATGCGCTGCTATTGCAAATAGTTTACGTAAACCTAGGCGGCCAATTGCTACAATCAATACAATTGCAATGACAGCATTAAGTAAAGCGACGGTGATACTGGCTAAGATACTGCCATCTTCTTTTTGACCAAATAAAGAAAGTAAAATTAAAATCGGAACGACAGCAAGATCTTGAAATAGAAGAATTGAAAAGCTATGACGGCCATGGCGGGTAGCCAGTTCTCCCCGCTCATTAAGTAATTGCATGACCATGGCAGTCGAAGACAGTGATAAACACAAACCTATAATAATAGCCGACTCGCTATTGTTGCCCCAAGCGTAAGCTATACCGCCAATGGCCAATGCACAGGTGAGCACTTGAGCAGATCCCAGACCGAAAATAATGCCGGCATAACTTTTTAATCGCTCGAAAGATAGCTCCAAGCCGATAGTAAACAAAAGAAATATGACGCCCAACTCGGCAAAATGTTGAATACCTTTTACATCTTGGACAATGGCTAAACTATGCGGGCCTATGAGCGCGCCAACGGCTAAATACCCTAAAATAGGGCTTAGGCGAATTTTTTTGAAGATAGGGACGATCACCACAACCCCTAGCAGAAACGCCGCAATCTCAACCAGATAAGGGACTTCTATGGATTTTAATGTGATATCAAAAGGCATCGTTAATTCAACTGCTTTTCTTGTACGGTAGAGGTAATTTCACCGTCGCTTAGTTTGACGTGAATGACTTCCCCTACAGCAATATCTTGAGCCGAGTGCACAATCTCTTGCTTGGCATTAAGTGTAATACTATAGCCACGTTTTAACGTGGCTATAGGGCTGACAATATCCAGTTGTGAGATCAACCTAAGATAGTCTTGTTTCTTATTCGACATTTTAACCAGAATATTACGCTTGAGATTCTTTTGTAGCGCATGCACTTGAGTTTCGCTACGTTTAATTACGTTGCGGGGAGAAGATTGTGACAATCGTTGTGCTAGAGATTTGAAATAAAAGCGGTGATTTTCATTTCTTTTATTCATGGCCTGCGATAGGCGTATTTCTAACTGATCGAGACGTTGATGCCACTGATCCAACTTATCTCGAGGGTGCTTCAATTGTCTATTTAATTGCTCAACAGTGATCGTTTTAGTTTTGATACTGTCCTTGATACGCCGCTGCAATTGCATATGGTAGTGTGAAAAACGCTCGATTAAATCGTCTCTATTTGGGCTTAGTAATTCAGCAGCAGCAGAGGGGGTTGGGGCTCTTAAATCGGCAACAAAGTCTGCGATTGTAAAATCGATCTCGTGACCGACCGCATTCACAACTGGCGTCTTAGCATCGGCAATTGCCCTAGCCAGAGCCTCGTTATTAAATGCCCATAAATCTTCTATTGAACCTCCGCCTCTGCACAATAGTATTGCATCGTAGCGCTCATCTTGATCGGCGATATGTAAGGCCTTAATGAGCGCTTGCGGTGCCTCTTCACCTTGCACGAGACTAGGGATTATTGTCACTGGCATTGCAGCAAAGCGTCTTTTCAATACACTTAAAACATCGCGAATTGCAGCCCCCGTTGGCGATGTGACAACTGCAAGGTGCTTTACTTGTGAGGGGATTGCCTGCTTCTTCTCACTGTCGAACAAACCTTCTTCTAACAGCTTTTCCTTGAGTTCGTTAAAACGTTTTTGGAGCAAACCAAAGCCTGCTTGCTCCATATGCTCGATGATCAATTGATAATCACCACGGCCTTCATACAAACTAACACGAGCACGAACTCGAACATGATCACCCGCCTTAGGTGTAAAATTAGTTTGCTGATTACGCCGCTTAAACATTGCGCAGCTGACCTGAGCCTGGCTGTCTTTTAGGGTGAAATACCAATGACCAGAAGCGGGTCGACTAATGTTTGATATTTCACCCTCAACCCAGAGTAAAGGGAAATGCACTTCTAAAAGGCTTTTTACTTTTCGGTTGAGCTGAGATACCGAAAATGTTTGCTGATTATTGTCAATTAAATTCGGTGCATTATTAGGCATAATATGATTTCTATAGAAGCGAAGTGCAATTCTATCATTTTACTGGCAAGGATTAACCCTTCTGTTAAGTATTTACACAATGCTCAATAGGATGTATTTTTGTTGAAAATTACGCCACGTTTTGCAATGTAAAATCTTGTCAAACCAATGCCATAGGTCTTTAATGCTAATGTTTTATTTTATATGCTTTAAATACATTCTGGGGTCTGTTAATACCAACTTATATATTCGACATCTTGTTTTTGCAGCGTGTTGATTTGACTGAATTATAGTCTTTCGCTTTTAGTCTTAATAATTCGACTTATGCTGCTAATAAGATGTACTAACATTTGTATTAACAGTCTGTATACTCTGATAAATGACAAAGGCAGGCTTGTAGCTCGTGAAAATATCTGTACTCGAAGACGATGATGCCCAAGCAGAGTTAATGAGCCAATGGTTGACTGATGCAGGACACGAGATCAATCATAGTGCTAACTGCAAACAATTTATTGAGTCATTTGCTCTGTTTAATCCAGACTTAGCAATACTCGATTGGGAATTGCCTGACGGTACAGGTGTTGAAGTGCTTGAAACCATTCGTCAGCGGTTTGATAGCCATATTCCTATACTGTTTACAACGCAGCGTGATTCAGAAGAAGACATTGTTAATGCCTTGAAAAATGGGGCAGATGATTACCTGATTAAGCCTTTGCGCTTGCGCGAGTTTTCTGCGCGCTTAGCAGCGCTGGGACGTCGCGCAGGAATTAAAAACGATAGTGATCTAATTACAGAAGGGCCTTTTGTAATCGATACGAAAGCCGAAATTGTTATGCGTGACGGCGAACCGGTAAAACTTACGCAAAAAGATTACGCGGTAACAGTTTGTTTATTTAAAAACCTTGGCAAAGCTCTTTCTAGGGAATATTTACTTAAGGATGTATGGGGAGTAAACGCAGGGCTTGATACGCGCACAGTCGACATGCATGTTAGTCGTGTCAGGCGCGCATTAAAAATTGGCCCAGAAAATGGCTTTATCATAAAAACAATTTATCAGCATGGCTATCGCTTGGAAAAGATTAGTAATTCTTAGAAGCAATTTCATAACTGCTGTACTTGCCGATACAGCGTTAAGAATAACCTCAAAATGCTCATTTACTTCATGTAAACTCCGCTTTTTCGGTTATTTTTGTCTCGTCTCGCCTGCGTTTGCGAGTTATGAAACAGCTTCTAGTCATTTGGTAGCACATCATAGGGAGTTGAATACATGAAACGATGGCTATCGTTCGTAATAACTTTGTCTTTTTTTCTCATGGCTGACAACGTGCTGGCTGTCGATTGGACCTACACCGTTCGTAAAGGTGAAACCTTATGGGGCTTGTGTAAGAAGTACACGAAGGTTGCAAACTGCTGGTTGCGAATTGGGCCTTACAACCAAGTCGAATATCCTCGTAGTCTTGCACCTGGAACGCGCATACGTTTTCCTGTCGAGTGGCTAATCGAAGCACCTGCACCGGTAACTATCGTTTATTTAAAAGGCTCCGCGACAAAAGTTAATACTGACGGGAGTGTTACACCACTTAATAATGGTGATACCTTAACGATAGGTACATCCTTAAAAGTTGATGATGATAGCTTAGTTGTATTGGGTTTCGCGGATAAGTCGGTCATGACCGTTGATGCTGGCAGCGAACTTACCTTCGATGTTTTATCTAGTCACGGTGCTGAAGGCATGGTGGATACGCGTATCCATTTAAAGCGGGGGGCTGTGCAGACGCGTGTGTTAAAACACACACAAGAAAATAGATTTGAAGTCACAACACCGTCTTCTGTGGCTGCCGTTAGGGGAACAGATTTTCGTGTTACTAGTCTTGTGGGGAAAGAAACCGCCACACGCAACGCAGTATTTGATGGCGCTGTGGCGGTCTCTCAAGGCAAACAAGAAAAGCTATTGCCTAGGGGTAAAGGTATTTTGGCAAAACAAGGGAAGTCACTAAGTCAGGTGATAGATTTATTACCACCTACCCAGGTGCTTAATCAAACCGGCGAGGGACGAATACCATTTGACTTGCGTTGGCAGGCTTTAGAGGGGGCTGAGAGTTACCGCCTAGAAATAACGTCGGATAATAGCAAGGAAACACTAGTAAAAAACCTATCTGAAACCCATTTTACTTTTGATGATCAAGCTAACGGCTGTTATACCTTTCGTATAAGTGGCGTTGACAGCTATTCTTTTCAGGGGATGCCTGCTGAGTTTACATCTTGTCTGAAATCGATGCTATCGGCACCTGCGGATATTCGCCAACAATCAATGTCTAAAAATACGATTCAATTCAATTGGTCACAAGTAGAACAGGCTATTAAATATCGCGTTGAAATATCATTGTTTGAAGACTTTAATAGTATCATGATGTCTAAAACTGTAGACGACACATATTTCGAATTACCGTTGCGATACCCTGATACCCGTTTTGTTCGGATTGTTGCAATTGATAATAATGGTGATGAAAGCATCCCTAGTGCAAGCAGTACATTAGTAAAAACTCAGCCGCCAGCAGAAAAAAATACGCTGGGGTCTATTTTTCTAATCGTGGTACTTTTTGCTATTTTCGTATAAATTGTGATTGAGATATGACTAGAAGTTGTTTCAAAACTGGCGAACCTAGTAGCGTTAAGTGCAGCAGGTATGAAATGGCTTCTAGAAAAAATAAAAACGGTAAGCTATGTTAGCGCCGCGCTACTTTTCTTTATTGCTGGCAATGGTGTTAGCATTATTTGTAAGTCTTATCGCTTACTTTTCGTCGTTAAAAGATGTTGACTTTGAACTATACGACTATGCCCATCACTTAAATAGTTATCATGTCGCGGAAGATGTTTTAATTATTGAAATTGACGAGCAAAGTATTCAGGAGTTGGGTGCATGGCCATGGTCGCGCAGTGTCCATGGACGACTATTAGAACAGCTTACCCGTGTAGGAATTGATCATGTAGCCTTCGATGTTATTTTTTCTGAGCAAAATACTTCCGATATAGAAGGGGATATTGCCTTTTCTAAGGCTATCGTGGAGCATGGCGGTGTTGTGCTTCCCACCTTTATTGGACAATTAAAAGATAAAGGTGCAGTGTTAGAAATACCTCCAGCGCCATTATTTTATGAAGCCAACCCTGCTATTGGCCATGTCCATATCGACTGTAATCGAGACAGTATTTGCCGCTCTGTTTTTTTAAAAGAGGGCGTTGGTCAACCTTATTGGCCTCATATTTCATTAGCATTACTTGAAATGCAGATGCAGCAGCAAAAACAATATCCCCAACCGTTGCCAGGTGCTCGGCCACAAAAAGTCGATAATTATTCATCTAAATTAATTTATCGAGATTACCATAATTTTATTCTTTTCCCTGAGCCTGGACAGTTTTATCAAACGGTATCTTACCTCGATATTATTAATGGCTATTTTCCGGCAGGGCACTTTGACGGTGTGACTGCTTTTGTTGGTTCTACCGTTGCAGGTTTAGGTGATGAAATATCAACTCCAACGGGGTTGTTACCGGGCGTTGTTGCCAATGCCACCATATTTCAATTACTGCGAGAGGATGCTTTAATCTATAAAGTTCCCACGTGGTTGAACGCTACGATCACCGGTATTATTGGGTTTATCATCCTTGTTTTTCTTGCCAGGCTGACGCCTTTGTATTTTCTTATTGGCACTATCATCGCGCTTGGCATATGTTATTTGACTATGTGCTTGGTGCTTATTCATTGGCGTCTATGGTTCCCTGTTGCCCCCTTGATGTTGTTACTCATTATTTATTACCCCCTATGGGGGTGGTTTAAGACGCAGTTGGCATTAAATTTTTTAAAGAAGCAGCTCAAAAAGTTAAACGTGGAATCTATTGGAGACGGTGCCATATTAGCTCTTTTTGAAAAGGAAAATGAAGTTGGCAAAAAAGATCATTCACTCGGTGTAGAAGTTGTTACCAACACTTTACGGCAGCTAAATAACCTAACAGGAACAGTGGAAGAGCAGCGTTTTATTGTAAGAAATACTCTAGATAAGCTGCAAGAAGCTGTCATTTTAGCTGAGCAAAATGGTGAGATTCGACTTGCCAATCAAATGGCAAAAAATGTATTTAAATTATTGCCCAATAGTAATTTGAAGGATTTGGGAAACCAAGTAAAGTTACAAGTTAACCAAAGCCAAGAGCAATGGTTCGAATACATGGCCCGTTTACTGGAAGAGCCTGATGATTGTGAAATAGAGCTTAGATTATTGGCCGAAGGAGAGTATGACAATGACACTATACTTTATTGCCGCTTTGCGGTAACCGAATTCACTCGCCCGAAAGATGAAAAAACAAAAATGTTCATTCTGACTTTCACTAATATTACTGCGCTTAAAAGCACTGAACGCTCGAAGATGGATACCTTAAATTTTCTATCGCATGACTTACGTGCGCCAATGGTATCCATTCTTGCTCTTATTGCCAATATCAAAACTGGCCGTAACACCGACTCAAGTGAAGCAAACCTCGAAAGAATTCAGGCATATGCAGAAAAAAACCTTAGTTATTCTGAGAGTATTTTGCAGCTCAGTAGAGCCGAAGGTATTAGTGCTGGCAAGTTTAATTTTATTGACTTGCATGCTGTTTTAGACGCCGCTTATTACAGTGTTGTAGACTATGCCGCTGCCAATGATATTAATATTAAAATAGAACGTGAAGACAATGACTTCTGGGTGCTAGGTGATGGTGACCTGCTGGAAAGAGCTATTCAAAACCTTTTAACTAATGCCATCAAATATAGTTTTTCTCGCAACGATATTATTTTGAGAATCTGCTCTGAAGGAGCAAATATACAAATAAAAGTTATTGATTATGGGGTTGGTATTAACGAAAAAGATTCGCGTTTAATCTTTGACAGGTATAAGCGCGGTGGCGCTGTGCATGACCAACCTGGCGCAGGTCTTGGCCTCTATTTTATTAAAACCGTTATGAAAAAACATTCGGGTACGATAAATATTGACAGCGTCGTGGGCGAAGGGAGTTGTTTTACTTTAACATTACCTCGAGCTCATGAGGTTTAGATTGTTGTGCTAATGAATAGTCTATAAATCACTGAGTTATTTAACTGTTGTCTTTTAAGAATTAAAAAGCGGGTTACTTGAAATTGTCATTTTGAAATACCCTTTTAAACCGCTTTATATGTTCACCTTATATGTAAATTCCTTTTACACGGTTTTACACCGATACAAACAACAATTTGTCATAATTTAATCCAATCTAAATAAATGGAGATAGAAGACAGTGTCATTAATTACATCAAATAGAGTCAGTACATCTACTAAAGTATCTCAATATTCTCGTTATGCTTTAGTTTCATTGGCCATTGGTATGGGGGCCCCGCTGTCGAGTTATGGGCAAGATAATGTCTCCGGTTTTACGGTTTCACCAATGGTCGGTCGATATTTTCCTGCTGGGAATCGAGCACTTGATGACAGCACATTCGTGTCCCTTGGGCTTGGTTACGAATTTGAAAATAACTGGGCTGTTGAAGCAAGTTACTTAACATCCGAACCTGAAATTAACGGCACCAGCCAAGAAGTCGATTTTGATATGTTGCGCCTGGATGGTTTATATCATTTTAGTGACGGCAACTATCGTCCTTACGTAGTTTTTGGTGTGGGCGAAAGTGAATATGATTTAAATGGCTTGGCAGATGTGGACGATACTATTGCCAACGTCGGTGTGGGTATTAAATATGCCCTCAATCAATATTTTGGTTTGCGAGCCGATGTTCGTTTATCCCATGGTATGGATAGTGGAGAAAGTGATTACCTAGCAGGAATTGGGGCCATATTTAAGTTTGGCCAGGGGGCCAAGAAAAGAACTAAGCCCGTTGTGGTTGAGCCAAAAGCAGAAAAAGACTCTGATAATGACGGTGTTGTAGATAGCCGCGATGCTTGTCCTAACTCTGCTCCAGGAGCAAGTGTCGATGCTCGCGGTTGTGATATTCCCGTGGATTCTGATCGAGATGGAGTTGTAGATAGCAAAGATCAATGTCCAGATTCTCAACTGGGTGCGAAAGTCGACGAGACGGGTTGTTACCAAGTTTTAAAAGAAAATATTAGTGTTGCCCTCAATGTAAACTTTGCCACTAACTCTGACCAAGTGGTATCGACTTCAATGGAAGAGATAGAAAAAACAGCGCAATTCCTTAAGTCCTATCCTTTGACGACAGTTGTGATAGAAGGGCATACTGACAGTCAAGGTGCTGCAGAATACAACCGAAATTTATCTCAGCGCCGGGCAGAAGCTGTAGCAAAAATATTAGTGGATAACTATAACGTCGAGCAAAGCCGTGTTACTGCCGTCGGTTACGGAGAAGAGAAGCCTCTGGTAGATAACTCGACGCCTGCAAATCGTGCAAAAAACCGACGTGTCACTGCTGTAGTCAGTGCATCTGTGGAAAAAGTAGTCAAATAAAAAGCTAAATAATAAAGTTGTTCAAATAAATAGGGCTTGTGGTCGCCTCTATTAATAGGGGCGTTCCCATAACGATTGATATCGAGGAATAAAAAAATGAACGATATAGAGGGTAATGTTACATCGCTAGTGAGCGAGTCATCTCAACTGGTGGTTGCATATGGTATCAAGCTAATACTTGCTATAGCTGTGTATGTTGTCGGTAAGTGGGTAGTGAATGTCTTAGTCGGTGCTTTAGAAAAAAGTTTAAATAGCCGAGGGGTTGATCCGACAGTTGCCTCTTTCACGCGCAACATTAGTTATTATGCATTGTTAACTATGGTTGTGATTGCGGCATTGGGACAATTGGGAGTGCAAACGGCTTCTTTTGTTGCCATTGTTGGTGCTGCCGGACTTGCTATAGGCTTTGCCTTGCAAGGCTCTCTTGCTAATTTCGCCTCGGGTGTTTTATTGATACTGTTTCGCCCGTTCAAAATCGGCGATTTTGTTGAGGCGGGAGGAACCGCTGGTGTTGTTCATGAGATCTCTATTTTCTCTACAATATTAAAAACCCCAGATAACAAAACGGTGATTGTTTCTAATAGTGCTGTTATGGGCGGTAATATTGTTAATTATTCTACCGAAAAAGAACGTCGTGTTGATATTACAGTCGGGGTCAGTTACAGCGCTAACCTATCAGAAGTGAAAACGGTATTGCAGGAAATCATCGATGGGGAAGAGCGTATCTTGAAGGAGAGGGAAAGTACGATAGCGGTGGCTGAATTAGCTGATTCAAGTGTTAACTTTGTTTTTCGCGTATGGGTAGAAACTGGAAATTATTGGCCAGTGTTCTTTGATTTAAACGAGAAGATAAAAGTTCGTCTGGATGAAAAGAATATTGAAATACCTTTCCCTCAGATGGATGTACACCTTATAAAGTAATGTAAAGATTGAGAGTGTCATCTAAATATTCATTTAAAATAACCACTTAAATACACACTTGTAGCAGGGATATATTAAGCGCTTGATCACTTTCTTAATATATCCTGTCCATATGCGGGACAAGGATGTCTTTTATCTTGTCCTTGGTCTTGCGTGAATCAACTTACAATTAGTTGTAGGCAAGGCAAACATTTAAACTTGAATTACCCTAAGGCAAGGAATATGAAAGTAGTTAATATATCGGAGCTGAAAATTATTAGCGCTCCGATCAGGGAGAAACTCATTGACTTTGGTATCACCTCTTTGAATGAACTCACCACTTTTCACACCTCCCCCAAAAAGTGTTTCGAGCTTTCCAGTGATAGTGGTATCCCAATTAAAGAGCTACGTTGGATTATCAATATAGCGCTTTTTAGCCAGATTCCGGGGGTTGGTGTTAACCACTCTCTTATGTTAATAAAGATCGGCATAGACAGTGTTGAAAAACTGGCAAGGTGTGAGGCCGACAGAGTGCTCTTTGATATGGCCTTATATAACGAGAGCCAAGCTGTGCTACCCATATTACCGAGCTTGTTGGTTATTAACCGTTGGATTAAAGATGCCAAAGCAATTCTTGAAGAGCAAGAGCTAACGGTCAGTGAATAGCTTCCTTGTAATACTTTTTATTGTGTCTGGTATATAAAACTCTGCACGTTTTTTCCTTTCTTTGCTTTCGCTTTTCTCTTGAAAATTATTGTCAACACTATTGCCCATAATGAGAATATGGATAATAGTGTGAAAATTCTGATACTAACTATTGGGCACCTCTATTACTGGCTCTAGTATTAAAAACAAATACAAGAAGTGAAATAAGTTGGCTACAGTAGCGCTGTAGTTTTGATCTACTGCTATTATATGTAGTGTTATAATAATATAATTGACTGGGGTAAATTATGAGTGACTTCGAAACAGATTCATTGGACTCTAATAAAAGTAATGATGGCATCACCGCAGTTATTGTTGCTGGTGTTTCTGGCTCAGGAAAATCCACTATTGGTCATGCGCTTGCCGAAGCATTGGATTGGGCGTTTTATGATGCGGATGCGTTTCACTCCCCAACGGCAGTGGCAAAAATGAGTGCCGGTGAGCCATTAAACGATGAAGATCGACTTCCTTGGCTGTCTAAACTGAATACCCATTTAAAAGCTAAACCTCACGCAATACTTGCGTGTTCTGCACTGACCGAAAAGTATCGGCAGATTCTCTGTAAAGACCTGGCGTGTGCGTTTGTCTGGTTAAACATTACTCCTGAAGAAGCTGAGCGCCGAGTTGCGGCAAGAGAATCGCATTTTATGCCGGCTTCCTTGGTGCAAAGCCAATTTAGCTTGGCCGAATTGCCTAAAGGTGCCTTAAATGTGGATGCCACGTTACCGGTAGATGACATAGTGACAGAATGTATAAAGGCACTTTCTCTGCCTGTGCCGGCCTAGGGCCTTATGCAGCTATTAGCTTTCTGAGCTTCTTTAACGTGCAACCTTTGGACAGCCTTTGGTTTACCATATACGTATAGCACGCTATAATGTTGAGTTTTTCTTTTATCCTAGATTCCAGAGGTTTTTAGCCCATGTTGAGGATTGCTGAGGAAGCTCTCACATTTGACGATATATTACTTGTCCCAGGATACTCAGAAGTAACTGCTAAAGATGTAAGCTTAAAGACGCAGCTTACTCGCGGTATTTCGCTCTTTGTCCCCGTCGTTTCTGCCGCCATGGATACGGTTACTGAATCGCGCTTAGCTATTGCCCTTGCTCAGGACGGTGGTATAGGCATCATTCATAAAAGTATGAGCATCGAAGCACAAGCCAAGGAAGTGTTAACCGTAAAGAAATTTGAAGCCGGTGTGGTTCGCGATCCCATTACTATCGACTCTAGTGCCACTATTAACGAGTTGATAGCTTTAACTCGGAAAAATAATATTTCCGGTGTTCCTGTCATGAGCGAAGGCAACTTAGTTGGCATAGTGACAGGGCGTGATGTGCGTTTTGAGACTAATCTTGACGCTACTGTTGATAGCATTATGACCCCTCGCGAAAAATTAGTGACAGTAAAAGAGGGGGCAAGTGCAGATGATGTGCGTTCGTTACTGCATAAACACCGTATTGAGAAGGTGTTAGTGGTTAATGATAGTTTTGATCTCTGTGGTTTGATTACAGTAAAAGACATTAATAAAGCTGAAACTTATCCAATGGCCTGTAAAGATGAAGCGGGCCGTCTTCGGGTTGGTGCTTCGGTAGGAACAAGTCCTGATACTGATGAGCGGGTCGCAGCTTTAATTGAGGCAGGTGTTGATGTGCTGGTAGTGGACACAGCCCATGGCCATTCCCGTAATGTTATAGAGCGGGTACGTAAAATTAAGCAAGATTACCCTAATGTGCAGGTCATAGGCGGTAACATTGCCACCGGCGAAGCGGCGAAAGCTCTAGCTGAGGCCGGTGCCGATGCGGTTAAGGTAGGTATTGGTCCTGGTTCAATTTGTACAACCCGTATTGTTACAGGGGTTGGTGTTCCTCAAATTTCAGCCATATCGAATGTTGTAAAAGCCCTAGAGGGCACAGGTATCCCAGTTATTGCCGATGGTGGCATACGTTTCTCAGGTGATATTGCTAAAGCAATCGTGGCAGGTGCCAATTGCATCATGATCGGCTCCATGTTTGCCGGAACAGAAGAAGCGCCAGGTGAAGTAGAGCTTTACCAAGGCCGTACCTACAAGGCCTACCGTGGTATGGGTTCTCTGGGCGCTATGTCGAAAACGCAGGGCTCCTCTGATCGCTACTTCCAAGACTCAAGCCAAGGTATGGAGAAACTTGTACCTGAGGGAATTGAGGGACGTGTGCCATATAAAGGCCCTCTTAGTGCCGTTGTCCATCAGCTTATGGGAGGACTGCGTGCCTCGATGGGCTATACCGGTTCTGCAGACATTGATACCATGAGAACTAAGCCGAAATTTGTAAGGGTGACCGCTGCGGGTATGGGAGAAAGCCACGTGCATGATATTAGTATCACCAAAGAAGCCCCCAACTATCCGGTTTCAGGCCGCTAATATTCTTATTTGCCATCTGATTTACGCTCCGCTTTAGCTCCATGGTTTAACTATGGAGCGAGGTTCTTTTGATTCTTTGACGACTTTTTTGATCGCTAAGGTATACAACACTCTATGATTCACGATATCCACGCACAGCGTATTCTTATTCTAGATTTTGGTTCTCAGTACACACAGTTAATCGCTCGCAGAGTGAGAGAGATTGGTGTCTATTGTGAAATTCGCGCCTTCGACATGAGTGAGCAAGAGATACGCGAGTTTGCACCCAAAGGCATTATATTGGCAGGCAGCCCTGAATCGACCCAAGAGGAAGGATCTCCTCGTGCACCTGCCTGTGTTTTCGAGCTGGATGTACCGGTGCTAGGTATTTGTTACGGCATGCAAACCATGGCAATCCAATTTGGCGGCAAAGTACAGCAATCAAAAGTGCAAGAGTTTGGCTATGCGCAGGTAACCGTCTGTGAAGATAGTCCCCTGCTGCATGATATGAAAGATCATGTAGATGCAGAAGGTAACGCACTGTTGGATGTGTGGATGAGTCATGGTGATAAGGTCACGGAGTTGCCCGCTAATTTTAAGTTACTGGCAGCAACACCTTCATGCCCGATAGCAGGTATGTTTTGGCCCGAAAAGCATTTTTACGGTGTTCAGTTTCACCCTGAAGTCACCCACACATTGCAAGGCAAAAGACTATTTGAGCATTTCGTTTTGCAGCTGTGTAACTGTGATCCACTGTGGACAGCGGCCAATATTGCTGAAGATGCGATCGCACGTGTCAAAGAGCAGGTAGGCACGGATAAGGTACTATTGGGGTTATCAGGTGGTGTCGATTCCTCTGTGGTTGCAGCTTTGCTACACCGTGCTATTGGCGACCAGCTGACCTGTGTGTTTGTGGATAACGGCTTACTGCGTAAAGACGAAGGCGATCAGGTCATGGATATGTTTGCCAAGAACATGGGAGTTAAGGTGATTCGTGCTGATGCTGAAGACCTGTTCCTGGGCAAACTTGTAGGCATTAGTGACCCTGAGCAAAAACGGAAAATTATTGGCAATACTTTTATCGATGTATTTGATGAAGAAGCGGCAAAACTCAAAGATGTTAACTGGCTGGCCCAAGGCACCATATATCCCGATGTGATCGAATCCGCCGCAGCCAAGACCGGTAAGGCTCATGTGATTAAATCCCATCACAATGTGGGTGGCTTACCCGAGGATATGGCTTTTAAATTAGTGGAGCCACTGCGCGAGCTATTTAAAGACGAAGTACGCAAAGTCGGACTTGAGTTAGGCTTGCCGTATGACATGGTATACCGTCATCCTTTTCCAGGCCCCGGACTTGGAGTCCGCATACTGGGAGAAGTGAAAAAGGAATATGCGGATATTTTGCGAGAAGCCGACGCCATCTTTATCGAAGAATTACGCAATGCCGACTGGTACCAAAAAACCAGCCAAGCCTTTGCCGTATTTCTCCCCGTTAAATCCGTAGGGGTAGTGGGCGACGCCCGCCGCTACGAATGGGTAATATCCTTAAGAGCAGTGGAAACCATTGACTTTATGACCGCTCGCTGGGCGCATCTACCTTATGAATTGCTGGAGAAGGTATCCAATCGCATTATCAATGAGATATCCGGCGTTTCTCGCGTCGCCTATGATGTTTCCAGCAAGCCCCCGGCGACGATTGAGTGGGAGTAGTTAGTTATTCTTTAGCTGACGCCAATAAAAAAGCCCGCATATAGCGGGCTTTTTTCTTAAATTATATTGTCTTGATTAGCGAACAACATATTTGCCTTTCAGATGCATAATTGTTTTATGATCTTCAACTTGCTTGAAAAGGGTATTGATCTTTTCATTCATTACTGCCTGCGCTTCGTCAGAAGATGCGTAAGACGAGCCTTTGATTAATGCTGCGAATTCACCGCTTACACTATCGATAGAGGCAAAGATTTTTTGAGTTGTTTTGGTATCGTTAAAGACGCGAGATTTTTTGGTCTTTTTCAAGTAGTCGTCACACTCCTGCAACCAGTCTTTGCGTTGAACAAGGAAGTTGCGCGTGTTCTTTAGTGGGCCTTTATATTTCGTGTTAAAGTGATTGGTTCTATAGCTATCCAAGCTACGCACTGCAGATGTCATGAAATCCACTGCAATACCCTCACAGTACTTCCAAGTTAAATAACTCGGGAAGGTTACATTGTACTTAGCTTGAGCCTTTTCTCTTTGACACTGTTCGTCGCAACCAAAAGCTGCTTGGGCAACTACAGTCATACTGATAACGAAAACAATGAGTATATTTTTCATTTGAGGATATCTCTGTAATCAAATTTTTTTGTTGTATTTAGCTTGAGTTTTTTGGCTAGCTTTATACTTATTTAAAACAAGGCTTGACAGCTTGTCAACTCCACAAAAATAAAAAGTTCCTTATAAGTCAATGTCTTATATACACCTACTTATGCTTCTTACATTCAACATGCTTTTTTGTAATATGTATAATCGACAAAAACGATAAATTTTATGAAAATTTAACACTCAGTTTTATATCTTTTTTTCGCCTTCCCACTTATTTTTTGGAGGAGCAAAAAATGTCGCGAAAATACCCTTTTTTGACATATTACCGTGGAGGCCGCGCCACTATTGGCAGTTATAGCAAGAGGGTGCTGAGAATTGGGAGCATAAGCTTAAGTAACTAAGTAGTATGTGTACTTATTCATAAAACTTATACATAGATATTTCACATAATGTATGTCAGCTTTTCTTACAGAAATATTTATTGCAAAGATTTTTGCAATAAACTAAAAATTTTTTCTGAAAAGTTAATTTTGAGGGCAGCTTGATGTCCATTTTCCGACATTTTGTTCCAGGTCTTCTGGATGATACCTATGAGTTTTTCCTGCGAATGCTTAAGTGCAAATGCTTCGATATAGTGCCTTAAAAATACAAGACAGACAGTATCTTCCAGTGTTTGCGATTCCTGGTCTGTTTTCATTTGTCGCTTCTGTATGAGAAACCTCACTCTATCGATATCATCTTGGTCATAGCCTTGAGCCTGCATAATCTCTCCAGCCCTTTGAGCATGAAATAAGTAGAGCTGGGATCGCCACTTTTTATAGCCTGAGCGACCATCGGGATAATCCGAGCGGGGGGATTGCCAGCGTTCGATATGCTGTGCTCGAGCTGCCAATTGCAGATGCACACTAGGGGCTGATACAAACATCGATAGCTCTTCGCTCATACGCTGGCCATACAGCAATTCCCGGGGTATTTCTTTGCCCTTGTATATCTCCATATTCGGGTCGCAGGCGTTTGCTTTGTCGAAGGCGGCTAAAGTGTTATCCAATAGGTCTTTGTGCATTATCTTAATACTTTGATCATGTTATGAGAAAAATTCCCTTACGATTTGCGTCGCAGGCCCATAATAGGCGTGATTAAAACTTGAGTGCACGTCACTTGGCTTTAGGTTCAACTCTACCGTTGTGGCATCTGTCATTGAGGCCATTTGCACAAAACCTGCTGCTGGATATACCTGTCCAGACGTCCCTATAGCAATAAATAGATCGCACTCAAGCAGACGCTTTTCTATTTCTTCCAAATATAGTGGCATTTCCCCAAACCAGACAATATGGGGCCTTAGTGTACCGCTTCGCTGACAACACTGACATTTGGTATCCGGGTCGATAGGGCTATCTATATTAAATATTTGTTCGGTGTTGACGCATCTGGCCTTTAATAACTCACCATGCATATGCAAAACGTGCTCGCTGCCTCCTTGCTCATGGAGATTATCGACGTTCTGAGTAACTAATGTGAAATTGCCGGTGTAAATATGGCTAAATTCCGCCAACGCAATGTGAGCGTCATTGGGTTTAACCGAAGATATAAGTTGCTGACGACGGAGATTATAAAATTCATTAACTAAGTTAGGATTTTCATCAAAAGCTTCTGGAGTTGCAACCTTTTCAACTTTGTATCCATTCCATAAACCGTCATCATCACGAAAAGTTTTGACACCTGACTCCGCTGAGATGCCCGCGCCAGTTAGTACCACGATTGAGTGATAATCTCTTATATTGATCATGTTTATTTGTTATCGCGTTGATTGTTTTTCTGTTGCTCGAATCTGACAAGGTAACGGTTTGGCCAAAACTTGCCTGTTATCCAAAAAGCCTGTTTTTCAGGATCAAAGGCTATGCCATTAAGAACCGTGTGCTGGGGTACAGTATCATTTTTTTTGGCTAAATCTTTTAACGAGGCAATCCCCAAAACTTCACCATCTTTTGGGGATATTTTGAGGATATTGGAGCTTTGCCAGACATTAGCCCAAATTGCACCATCCACATATTCTAATTCGTTAATATTGGTATATTTACGCCATTTGTTATGAACGCTGATCGTACGTTTGATCTCAAAGCTTTTACTATCTCGAAAAAAAATCTTATCCGAGCCGTTGCTCATAATAAACTCGTCTTTATGATGCGTAAGCCCCCAACCTTCACCTTTGTATGGTCGGTTGCCAAGATATTCCAACGTCTCACTGTTGAAGCTGAGTAGCTGGCCGCTTTGCCATGTTAGAAGATGCAGTTGGTTCTCTTTGATGGTCAAACCTTCGGCAAATATATTGGCCGGTAAATCTACACGCTTTTCAATTGTATTTTTGCGATTGTAGCGTTGTATAAACGATTGACCATACAAGCCGCTAGACTCGAAAAAAACACCGTCGTGCAAATACAGCCCCTGCGTGAATGTCTTGCTATCGTGTGCCTGCTGCTCGATAACGGTTGCAATCAGCTTCATTTCTGCGCAAGCAAAAGCTGCTGTGAAGGCCAAAGGTAAAAGTATAAATGCTGTAAAAATTCTGTTGAATTGCTTCGCCATTTCACTGCTTATTTTGCGTCTTGGAATTGATGTGAGGAAGCAGTATAGGGGGTGTTTACAGGAATTGCATCATTGTGCTTGAACGGGGGTGTCGCTCGTCACACCATTCACTATAAAGGTAAAGTGATATGTTCGTATCTAATTGGGGGAAGGCCAGAACTAATGCTCAATATAAGTGCTGACCCTAGAATTAGCTAGTGAGAGATTATTCAGGCTGATCTTCTTCCACTTGCTGATCTTGATTTTCCTGCTGTTCCTTCTCGGCCTTTTCCCTTTCACGACTTTCAACATACTCCACGGCTTCATTGACGGCTCTTACAACATTATTAACCATCTCATCCAGTTCGTTGGGCGTCATAAAAAACGTCATATCCACATCGTGGCGAACATAGCGGGGAGGTAGTCTATTCAGTGCTACACAGGCTGCATCAGCAAGGAATTCGGAATCTTCTGAGGCTCGCTTAAAGGCTCGCGAGAGCTGCTCAAACACCATTTGCTCGTAATAATTATGCACTGAATCAGTCGCTGATTCTGAAATATAGCGTTGTCTTCCAACACTTAGCAGCATGGTTCGAAACTCTCCGTAAAGTTTTATGGCATATACCAAGTGTAGACTAAGGATGGGAACTTGTTAGGCGAATTAGAGCTGACCTATAACAAATAGCAACTTTTGTTACAGACGCCACAGTTTGTGGCGTCTATGGGCTAAACTTTGTTGCGCATAAGATCCCGAATTAGAAATCGGGCGGGATGGAGATAACGATATAGTTGGCGCTCAATAGGTAAGAAGTCACCGCTAATAAGGCTTGCTAACAATTGTGCGGATAGAGGCGCATAGCACAAGCCTCTCGAACCGTAAGCGAGGTTGCAGAATAGATTTTGATGATAAGCGCCTGGCTCATCAATAACGGCTTTCGCTTTCTTTCTTAACAAAGCAAACGATTGGGTCATATCTTCGAAGCGAGCAACGGGGCCAACGATAGGGAAATAGTCTGGCGTAGTGCAACGAAAGCCTACTTTACCAGACAAAGTATCAGGTTTTACTTGCGCGTCAATTCCATCCAAATCAGGAGAAAGCACCTTAAGCTTGTTAAGATTTTCGGTGTGGTCTGAGTGTCGCAGTCTTTGGTCGTCATCATTGAGGCCGAAGGTGGCACCAAAAGTATAGTGATTATCATGAGCAGGGGCGATATAGCCATCCCCACAAATTACGCTTTTCACCTGTGTTGGCATAAGATCGGTATCGATATGGCTCACCTGTCCACGGATGTGTTTTAGCGGAAGGTGCTGGCTTTGGTGAAATTGCTGTGCGTAGAAGGCATTGGCAATAACGACTGCATCTGCCTGGCATATATGTTGTCCACTTGCATTGCTTACATGCCAGCTTCCATTATGCTCAAGTGTTGTAATATCTTGGTAATATTTCACGGTAATCAGCGGATGTTGGCTGAGTTGCCTGCATAGTTTGACTGGGTTTATCCAGCCTGATGTGGGTAAATATAAAGCGTTATAGTGGCTCTTTAGGCCAGAAACATCTTGGCACTGCTCTCTTGTTAACCACTGCACAAATGCTTTATTACCCTGAAAACGCTTGGCAAATTCAGAGTATAACTGCTGCTGACGATCATTTACTGCCAGATGCAAAACGCCGCACTGATCACCGCAATTGCGGTAAAAATTATGCGTCTGATAAAAATGATCCGCATATATTTGTGCGTTTAAATTAAATGTACTCAGAGGGTCTTGAAAGGGAGATAGCTTGGCATACACAACACCTTGTCGGTTTCCCGATGCCTGTGTTGCCAGTGACGGCTCTTTTTCAATAATGGTAACGGCGATATTTTTTTGTGCCAGTGCAAATGCCGTATGGCAACCTGCTAGTCCACCACCGATAACAATACAGTGTTCGATATTTTTATTGTCTGGTGTACTAATAAGATGCCAGGAATTTTCATTCTGAGAGCGTCGTCTTTGTTTTGTAGATAGTTGTGTGGTTAATAACGATGGTTTTTTCTCAAGTGCTTCATCTTGAGAAGTTATGTCTGAAACAGGAAATGTTTGGTTAGCAGGTAAGTGGCCTATGAGCATTTCTCGCTTGCGACCGAAGCCTTTAATTTTTTTGCATTCAAAGCCGACATTTTGTAGGCCTTTACGTACAGTTCCTGCAACGGTAAAAGTGGCGATGCTGGTATTTTTGCCACTTAGCATTTTTATTTTCTCAAATAATTCATGCGACCACATTTCAGGGTTTTTAGCCGGTGCAAAACCATCGAGAAACCACGCATTTATATAAGGTGCTCTTGTCCCATTCGCACACTTAAAGGCGTTAATAAGGGAGCGAACTTTTTCGCCCGCTTTATCGATTGCTGCAAATTGAGAAAATCCTTCGGCAGCTTCACCAAAGTACAAGGTCAATAAAACCTTCCCTTGATTAAACACTAATTGGTGAATACCGCTAAGAGGTTGTGGCGGATACGCGTTAATCAGTGCATCACTATACTTACTTAGTTGTGGCCATAAAGCTAGGGCTTGTTTTAAGTCTGCGGGAGATAAGGGGTATTTTTCTACTGAGCAAAAATGTAATTGGCAACTTTCTGTTGTTTCCAGATTTTCCCACAATTGCCATGCAGCTAAAAAATTTAAACCGCTACCAAAGCCTGTTTCACCTATATTAAACCCAGAGCCCGGTATGAGTTGTTGCCAGCGTTCAGTTAATTGATTGCCATCGATAAATACATAGCGGCTTTCTTCTAAGCCACTTGCGGTAGAAAAATATATGTCATCAAATTGCTTGGACACAGGCAGGCCATCATCATTCCATGACACGCTGGCAAGTTGTGTTGCCGGGCTATTTTCTGATGAGGTCATAATATGTATTACGAGTGATTTTCGTTTATCGCGAATTCTTGCAATATCTGCTGACACCAGCTATCGATGCGAGTCTGTGTTTGGTCGAATTGGTTTTCGTCATCCAAGGCTAAGCCAAAAAATTGTTTTTGATCATCCGTTAGTGCTTTGGAGCCTTCAAACTGATAGCCCTGATTTGGCCAGCTACCTACAGTGATTGCACCGAGCCCACGAATCTTGTGATAAAGATAACCCATGGCATCCAAAAACCACTCGGGATAGCCTATTTGGTCTCCCAAACCATAGAGTGCGACTTTTTTATTGTTCAAGTCTAACTCATCGATCTCGTCCCAAATTTCTTCCCAGTCTTCTTGTAATTCACCATAGTCCCAAGTGGGGATTCCTAGAATAAGATAGTTGTAAAACTGAGTTTCAATAATTGGTGTGTCTGCAATGTTAAAAACATCTACCCATTGTTCGCCTATAGTATCGCGAATTTTTTCCCCTGCCATCTCGGTATAGCATGTGGAGCTGCCATAAAATAGGCCGATTTTTTTGCGTTCGCTCATCATCTTAAGTTCATCATCTTAAAGTAATGTTGCCCATTCTTTTATCCATGTAGACGCTTCTTGCTGATGGTCTTCAACTAAAATAGCATCCATAATTAGCCTGTCACCCAAGCGAACAGCACCGAGATCTGCTAAGGTCTCATCTAAGTGTATGCCTGCTTGGGCAAAATTTGGATAAGATGAATCTCCCAAGCTAATGATGCCGTATTTCATACCGGCAAGGCTGCGATCAGGACTCAGGAGAAAATGATAGAAGGGTATGATATTTTCCGGTAAATCTCCCATACCTGTACTTGATGTGCATACTAATAAGATTGCGTTTTCATCAAAGTTTTCGACGCTGAATGTTTCGTGAGCAAATACTGTATGCCCTAATTGTTCCAAAATTTTGTGAGCAGACTGAGCCACGCCTTCAGCGGTACCCATGACAGAGCCTGTGACGATGTGTATATTTGCCATATGCTTAATATCGAGTGAGTAGGGCGTGTATAGTAGAGGTTTGCGCCTTGTAGGTAAATATTTTGTTATGTCGTTGAAGCAGGATTTAGATATATCAATAACTGTTAGCGAGCCCGAACCAAAGTTATCATTTAATACGCATTTTTATGATGACTCCTGGAATAACCAGAACCTGTTCTAAGGCCTGGAAAACTTTCAGGAAACAATGAATATGCATGAGGTTTTTTAATAATGACTGATGAAATCGTTCCAGGAAAATACCGTCACTATAAGGGTAATGATTATCAGGTGTATGAAGTGGCAAGGCATTCAGAAACACAAGAACCCTTGGTGGTTTATCGTGCACTATACGGTAACTTCGATTTGTGGGTGCGACCACTGGCGATGTTTAGTGAAAGTGTCGATGTCAACGGTGAGGAAATATTACGCTTTTCTTTGATTGAAAAAGCCGATGTTAAAGATACTGATACTCACTTACCATAAAATAAATCCATTCCTTCACAACAGATAAGCCAAGTATGACCGCGATATGGGCCTGCCCTCTATGTAAAAGTGCATTGACGTTGGTAGACAATAGTTTGACATGCACTAATCACCATATGTTTGATCGCGCCAAGCAAGGATATGTCAATTTATTACCAGCAAATAAGAAACGAAGTCTTGAGCCTGGTGATAATGCAGAAATGATCGATGCACGCAGAAAATTTTTAAATACCGGACACTACGACTTTTTGATGTCGGCGATTTGCCAAAGAGTCTTAAATAAGATGGCGAGGGTAACTGCAGCTCATTCTGCGGCTTCAGACCAGCAGCACAAAGACCGCTCTTTTGTCTGTCTAGATCTGGGGTGTGGTGAGGGCGCTTATTTGGAATATATTACTGGGCAGAGCGCGGCAGGCCGATGTGACTGTTATGGTTTGGACATCTCTAAATTTGCTGTTAAACGAGCGGCTAGTCTTTTTAAGCAAAAAGCACAGGACAAAAACCACAAACAAGAGCATCAGCCTGTGCGCTTTGCCGTGGCCAGTAGTTATCATATCCCAGTACTCGATTCCTCAGTAGATATTGCCATAAGCGTTTTTGCTCCACTCGCTGCAGCTGAGGTGGCCAGGATATTAAAGCCTGGGGGGATTTTACTGCGCATTACGCCCGGTCCGCGCCACCTTTTACAACTGAAACAGGCTATCTATAGCAAAGCCATTACTCATGAGCCTCCTAAAGCCCTTGAAAAAGCCGAAGTGCTTGTGTCTGATCAAATACATCGGCAAGTTGAATTAGAACAGCAGGTGCTTGCTGACTTAATCGCAATGACACCACTTAGTTGGCACGGCAGTAGAGTGGGCAAAGAGGATTTACTGGCTAATACATCATTTACCGTCGACTTCAACTTCATTATTCAGGAAATACGTTTTGACGGATGATCACGACATCCAATGGATGCGACATGCATTAGCGCTCTCTCAACACGCTTTTGATATTGGCGAAGTGCCAGTAGGAGCGGTTGTTGTTGGTGACAATACTCTGCTGGGAGAGGGGTGGAATCAGCCTATCAGTCAGCATGATCCCAGCGGCCATGCCGAAATTGTGGCTTTGCGCCAGGCGGCAAAAAAAATGGCAAATTATCGTCTGCCTGAAACTACTCTGTATGTCACTATCGAGCCTTGCACCATGTGTCTTGGTGCTATCTTCCACAGCCGTATTAAGCGCGTTGTTTTTGGTGCACTGGAACCTAAAGCTGGTGTTTTAGCAAGCCATACACATATTATTAAAAGCGATATTTACAACCATCAATTTGAATGGCGAGGTGGTGTTTGTGCTGATCAATGTAGTGAGATTATTCAGCGCTTTTTTCGTCAACGACGGGCACAAAAAAAGGCTCAAAAGAGCCTTTCTAAGAATTGAACCTAAGCACTGGAAGTTGCGCTGATAAAGTAGCTACAGAGATGATGTGGGGGCATCAATATTTTGCATAACCTCGGTCATCACAGGGCTAAACTGGGCAAAAGTGCGCTTGGTTTTTTCTTCAATACTCAACTGCTGCTGTAGCTTTTCTTTTTCATCCCAAGCGATGATCGTATAGAAGTTGCGAATGTTTTGTACATACTCAACAGCTTCCCAGCCTCTAGCGTAGCCGTGCTTGGTAAACTTGTAGTACTTACGTTTTGCCAATAGTGATAAGTTTTCACGGACATCTGCCCATTTGTCAGGGTTGCCGCCATGGTGTTCCGTTAGTATCCGCGCGTCTTCAAGATGGCCTAAGCCAATATTGTATGCAGCCAAAGTCAACCACGTGCGATCGGGCTCAGTGATACGTTGTGGAATACGGTTGTAAATGCTTTTGAAATATTTCGCGCCGCCGTTGATACTTTGGTCTGGATTAAGCCTATTTTTAACCCCTACATCTTTAGCCGTATCGCGTGTTAGCATCATAAAACCACGCACACCAGTAGGCGATTTCGCCTTAGGGTTCCAGTGTGACTCTTGATAACTCAGAGCAGCCAACAACTGCCAATCTAGGTCATAAGTGTCAGCGGCAACTTTAAGTTTGTCTTGCCATTTGGGTAAACGGGAATCCAGGCGGTGGGCGAATAAAATAGCGCCGCTATAGTCCAATTCACCGAGATGGCCATAATACCTTTCCATAGCATCGTTGATGACGCCAGCAGTTTTTATAGTCTCGAAAAACTGCGTTGCTTGATTATATAGAGAGTCGTCATGCTCTTGTGTAAATGCCCAGGCCACTTGCTCGGGCTGGTTAATCTCAAATGCCACGCGCGCTTTAGGGTATACCGACTCACTCATCTGGTAAGCGTTGGAATCTACAATGGTGAAGTCTGCTTCGCCGTTGTGTACCATTTCCAAAAGATCCAACATTTCCGCTTCATAAAGCTCACGCCATGTCAGAGTAGGGTATTCCCTTTGTAGACCACGTAAATGTTCAGAGTGGGAGCTATTGGCAATGACCACGATGTCCTTACCTAGCATATCCTCGATAGTTTTGGGTTTTTTATCACCAAACCTATAAATCAGCTTTTGTGTGACATCGAGGTAAGGCTCTGAAAATTTGATTTTCTGCTGACGTTTATCAGTGATGGTAAGACCTGCCGCAGCGAAATGCACATCTCTATTCTCCACTGCATCAAGAATTAAACCGAGATCTTCCTCATCGTGGATAACCAGCTTAACGCCGAGGTGTTTTGCGAAACGCTTGGCCAAATAATACTCAAATCCTGTATAGCCATTAGGCCCTTCATAATAAGTGGTGGGGCCATTGCGGGAAATCATATGGATTTCGCCCGCGGCAAGGACATTTTCTAGTACGGTAGGTATGCGGCTAGTGGTCAAAGAACCGGCAATCACGACAAGCACACTCAACATCATTGAGCGCTTAATCATGAGAGCTACTATCCTAGCGGCCTTAATTGCGGTTGCTTTAAACATTGTTACTTTTTTACCCTTGTTCGTTAGTGGTGCGGGATTCTACCTGCTGAAAAAACATTCATCTACCTTATTTAGCATAAAATTTTACCCCAAGTCGGAGGCGATTTCGACCAAAATGCGATGTGTCTCACGTTTTGTGCGGGCTCCAGCGATTTTTTTGGCGTGAAATTTTCATATACTATTTTTTCATAGACAGCGAATTTATCTATTTGCGCCAGAATACGTAGTAGAACTCCTTTAGGTGTTACAAATTGATACTTGTTCCGCAATTTGGCGTATTAGTTTCCGTTTATAACGATTATAGCGACTTGGGTAACACTTTGACTCGGGGCTTTTGTGGGGATTTGCGGGTTTTTGTTCTCTGGTTGGCGTGGAAAAAGTGCTAATTATTTTTCTTCGCTGGCATATTTCCAGTACAATGCGCGCCCCGAAAAGCTGTATTGTCTAGCTCTAGCAAACGCTATATAAAATGGCATAAAAGAAAGGCGATGGGTTTTGTTGTTTTTCAAGGGCTTTTGTGGTTCTTGAGATAGGCGCTGTTTTGGCGTGTCATACCTATAGCATGTTTGCTACACACAACCGAGGTTATACCAAAACATGCTCATTCTGCTTGGTGCACCAGCGCTCTCTGCATTCCGTTTATCTAAATTACTTCAGGATATCCGTGCCTTAGATGCATCTGTCACTGAAATAACGAGTGAATATCTGCATTTTGTTGATACCACTGAAGATCTTCTACCGGCGGAAATGAAAGTGCTAGAAGCGCTTCTTCGCTACGGTGCTAAAGCGCCCATTAAGACAAGCGCTGATGATTTAGCGGGCTGTGCATCTCTTACTGTAACGCCCAGGCCGGGGACGATTTCACCTTGGTCATCAAAGGCAACTGATATTGCTCACAATGCCGGTCTTGCAAAGGTAAAACGAATTGAGCGTGGTGTTCGCTACTATATAAAAAGCAGTAACCGCGCTCTAGAGTTGGTGCCTATGCAAGCTCTACTTCATGATCGTATGGTGGAAGCAGTTTTTGCTAATGCCGAGCAGGCGGATGTCTTGTTTACGCAAGCACAGCCAGCGCCTATGACTTCTGTTGCCGTGCTAGAAAAAGGTAAAGCAGCTTTGGTTGAGGCCAACTCATCCTTAGGCCTTGCCCTTGCAGAGGATGAGATTGACTACTTGGTAACTGCTTTTCGCGGCCTTGAGCGAGATCCCAACGACATCGAATTGATGATGTTTGCCCAAGCAAACTCTGAGCATTGCCGTCATAAAATTTTCAATGCTAGCTGGACCTTAGATGGTGAAGAACAGCAGAACTCTCTTTTTGGGATGATTAAAAACACCTATAAAAAGGGAGGGGAAAATGTACTTTCAGCCTATGCGGATAATGCATCTGTGGTGGTAGGGCCAGAAGCCGGACGTTTTTATCCCGACCCTGTGTCGAAAGCCTACGCCTACCACCAAGAGCCTATTCATTTATTAATGAAAGTCGAGACTCACAATCACCCTACCGCCATTGCGCCGTTTCCTGGAGCTGGCACAGGTTCCGGCGGAGAAATACGAGATGAAGGTGCGGTAGGCAAGGGCTCTAAACCCAAAGTTGGTCTTTGCGGGTATACCGTATCGAATCTCAATATTCCAGACTACCCTCTGCCGTGGGAGCAACAGTATGGTAAGCCCGGGCGCATTGTTTCTGCTTTGGATATCATGGTAGATGGCCCAATCGGAGGCGCCGCCTTTAACAATGAATTTGGCCGGCCCAATATCTGCGGCTATTTTCGTACTTTTGAAGAAGACTTCGATGGTGAACGCCGAGGTTATCATAAGCCTATTATGCTGGCGGGTGGCTACGGTAATATCAAAGGTGAACATGTCGAGCAGACGGAATTTAACGCAGGAGCCCAGTTAGTCGTGCTTGGTGGCCCTGCAATGCTGATTGGTTTAGGTGGCGGTGCGGCTTCATCCATGACTTCAGGAGCTTCCAGCGAAGATCTTGATTTTGCTTCTGTACAACGACAAAACCCAGAAATTGAACGTCGTTGCCAAGAAGTTATTGACCAATGTTGGCAGTTGGGCCAAAGCAATCCCATTGCTTTTATTCATGATGTGGGAGCTGGTGGCTTATCGAACGCTTTTCCTGAATTGGCAAAAGATGGTGGCTGTGGGGCGCGTTTTGAATTGCGCAATGTACCCAATGACGAGCCGGGAATGTCACCGTTAGAAATTTGGTGTAACGAATCCCAAGAACGCTACGTGTTAGCCGTAACACCAGAGCAATTGCCCGTGTTCGAAGCTATTTGTCAGCGTGAGCGCTGTCCTTATGCGGTTGTTGGAGAAGCCACAGATGAGCAGCATCTAATCGTCAACGATACCCATTTCGATGCAAAACCTATCGATTTACCTATGGATGTCCTGTTTGGCAAAGCGCCAAAAATGCATCGCACCGCTGATAAGCGGGAGTATACAACCACGCCTTTTGATTATTCTGCAATAGCATTAAATGATGCTATCGAGAATGTTATTCGCCACCCGGCTGTTGCTAGTAAGATGTTCCTTATCACCATTGGCGATCGTTCAGTGACGGGACAAGTGTCTCGTGATCAACTCGTTGGGCCGTGGCAGGTTCCCGTGGCAGATTGTGCGGTTACTACAGTGTCTTATGATTCTTACTTAGGGGAAGCCATGAGTATGGGAGAGCGCACGCCATTGGCGTTGCTCAACGCACCTGCGTCAGGACGTATGGCAGTAGCAGAAGCCATTACCAATATTGCCGGTGCACCCATCGCCGATATCCGTGATATTAAGCTTTCTGCCAATTGGATGTGTGCCGCAGGACACCCTGGTGAAGATGAAAAGTTGTATCGTACGGTGGAAGCCATTGGTATGGAGCTTTGCCCCGCATTGGGTATTACCATTCCAGTGGGGAAAGACTCTATGTCTATGCGCACTGCATGGCAAGATGAGGGTGAGGAAAAAGCCATAACGGCGCCGTTGTCAGTGGTTATTAGTGCATTCACTCCTACCCAGGATGTCAGAAAGGTAGTAACACCAGAGCTGCGCGCCGATCAAGGTGGAAGTCTTTTGTTGATTGATTTAGCCAAGGGTAAAATGCGTCTCGGTGGTTCTATCTTCGCGCAAACTTATAATGAATTGGGGGTGGAAACTCCTGATGTAGAAAGCGCTGAAGAATTAAAGGCATTTTTCTTGTGTATGCAGGCCTGTATTGATGAAGGTTTATTACTTGCTTATCACGATAAAAGTGACGGTGGTTTAATCACCACTTTATGTGAGATGGCTTTTGCTGGTCACTGTGGTCTTCATATTGATATCACAGCGTTTGATGGTGATACTCACGAGATATTACTTAATGAAGAATTGGGGGCTGTACTTCAAGTAGCAGACCATAGCTTAAGTCGAGTGAAAGATATTTTTGCCGAACATCAACTGGCTGCCAGTTTGTATCCTCTTGGAACTATTGCGCAGGAGCCTGCCATCACTATTTATCGAGGTGGTGAGACCGTTTATCAAAATACTCGCGTGGCGCTACAACAGTTGTGGAGTTTAAATAGTTACCATATTCAAAAACGCCGAGATAATCCTGATTGTGCACAGCAAGAGTTCGATGCCATAGCCGCAGAAAACCCTGGGTTAAGCAGTAAACTTAGTTATGATGTTAAGGAAAATATTAGCGCTCCGTACCTCAATAAAGGCGCTAACCCCGCCGTTGCTATACTGCGTGAACAAGGCGTTAATAGCCATGTAGAAATGGCGGCCGCTTTTGATCGAGCCGGTTTTAATGCGGTTGATGTTCACATGAGCGATTTATTGTCTGGCCAGCGCAGTCTTGAAGATTTTAAAGGCTTGGTTGCCTGCGGTGGTTTTTCCTACGGTGACGTACTAGGGGCCGGTGAAGGTTGGGCCAAAACTATACTCTTTAATGAAAAACTACGCGATAACTTCCAAAGTTTTTTCCATCGCCAGGATAGTTTCAGTCTGGGTGTATGTAATGGCTGTCAGATGATGTCCAACATTAAGACGCTTATTCCAGGTGCTGAAAATTGGCCACACTTTGTGCGTAATCAATCTGAACAATTTGAAGGCCGTTTTAGTCTCGTAAAAATTGAAGCATCACCTTCGATTTTTTATCGCGGTATGGAAGGTTCTCATATGCCTATTGCTGTGGCGCATGGAGAGGGGCGGGCGGAATTTGAAAATGACCAAGCATTAAATGCATTACAAAATAATGGCAATGTGGCCATACGCTTTATTGATAACCAACTAAATGTCACAAGCCGGTACCCCGCCAACCCTAATGGCTCCCCTGAAGGTATTACTGGGCTGACTTCCAACGATGGCAGAGCAACGGTATTAATGCCGCATCCGGAAAGAGTTTTTCGTACGGTGGCCAATTCTTGGCGAGCAGCAGAGTGGGGCGAAGATAGCCCGTGGATGCGTATGTTCTATAATGCTCGTGTTTTTGTCGATTAGAGTTTTGTTATATGACAGACTTAGTCTCCATTATAACCCCCGCCTATCGTGCCCAAAGTATGATAGGCGAGGCTGTTACCTCAGTGCTAAAGCAAACTCATCCTCACTGGCAGATGTTTATTATTGCTGACGATGATACCGATTATAAAAAGATTCTTCGCGAACAAAATATTGTCGATGAACGAATCCATTTTTTGCGAACCGCTGCTGTACAGTCCGGGCCTAACGTTGCGCGCAACGTAGGACTGGCGCAAGCCGAAGGCGACTGGATAGCACCTTTAGATGCAGATGATGTTTACTACCCTGAGCGCTTAGAAAAATTAATACGTGCAGCACAGCCAACCGGCTTAGCACTGGATAATGTTAAAATTGTCGGTGAAGGTATTAGCAGTCGCACGGTGCTTGATGCAAAGCCGGATCAGCCTTTTGACTTTCAAGCATTTAAAAATAGCTTGGTGCCATTACTTTTATTATTTCATAAGCGCCATGTTCATCAGGGCTGGGATGAAGATATTATTCGCGGTGCCGATACCATGTTTAATCTCCGTGCTTTAGAAAGTGCAGGGTATGCAGGTTTTATTGCTGAGCCCTATCATGAATATCGGGTGCATAACCAAAGTATGTGTCATGCTGAAGGCTCTGAAGATTTATTTCACCGTGCTTATAAACATACTTTAGAGCGTCTAAAATCAGATGGCCTTGGTTTTCAAGACCCTGAGTTTCGCCAGCAAGTGATTGCTATGATAGAGGAAAAACGTCGTATTAATGCCGCCTTCGATGAGGCTGTAAAACAAGGTTTTAAAGGTAATTATCAAAGCTTTGTTAAGGCGCAAAATCTATGCTAAATAATCATGGCGATCGCGATAATAATAGCAATAACCATTCTAACTCTAATAATTCTAACGGAGAAAAAGTCTCCCTACGATTTTTAGGGGTTGGCAGCGCTAGTCAATCAGGTTTGGGCCATGCTGCCGCTGTAGTTGAATATCAAAAAAAATATTTATTAATCGATTGCGGGCCGGATACCTTACAGCTCTTTAAAGACACTTATCAATGTCTGCCAGATGCAATTTTTATTACCCATTGTCATCTCGATCATGTGGGGGACTTTGAGAATATTTTTATTCAGTCATGGTTCCACCAGCCCGAGCGCCATCAAGCAAAAGTGTTTGTACCAGCGAAAATCATCCCTTTATTACATGAAAGAGTAGGCAGTTATCCCTTACCCTTGGCAGAGGGCGGCGTTAATTTTTGGGATGCCTTTCATTTAATCCCAGTGGGCAAAGATTTCGTCTTTAATAATCTCAACTTTTCCGTTGTCAGTGTACGCCACCATGCTCCAGACACCGCTTATGGATTACATTTACCCGAAGCTTTTTTCTATACCGGTGATACACGCCCAATTCCTGAAGTGCTCAACAACATGGGTAAGCAGGAGCTTATCTTTCATGACTGCAGTGTGATTGGCAATCCTTCCCATACAGGCATAGACGATATTCGACGCGAATATTCCCCTGAGTTAATTGCAAGAATGCATTTCTATCACTACAGTTCACAAAAAGACCTTGCTGCGTTTAAGCAAGATAATTTACAGGTAGTTGAACAAGGACAATGTTTTACTTTTAATTAACATAAATCCCTAATTATCGAGGAAAAAAGCAATATGAAAAAGTCCAGCTATACAGTTGTCGGACATCGAGGCTTTCCTCAACAATATCCGGAAAATTCATTAATTGGCTTAGTGGCCGCCGCTGAAGCTGGCGCCCATGCAGTAGAACTAGACGTGCAAATAAGCCAGGACAATATTGCTATGGTATTTCACGATGATACCCTGGATCGTGTGTCAGGAGAAAAAGGCTATATATGGGATTACACTGCCGAACAATTACATACTATTAGCTGCCACGAACCGCAACGCTTTAATCAACAATACCATTCCACACCTATCTCTACTTTAGAAGAAGTTAGCAAGGCTTTAGCCAATTACTCTGTAAAAGTTTTTGTTGAAATAAAAGAACAATCAATGCACCGGCTCGGTCGAGAAGACTTTCTCGATAGGGTTATTGATGCAATAGCCGCGATAAAACAACAGGCCACAATTATTTCTTTTGATTTTGAGATTCTACACCTGGCACAACAGCGAGGCTTTCCCATCGGTTGGGTACTAACAAAAATGGATAACGAATCCCTGCAAAAAGCCCAAAACTTACAACCAGAAGTACTGGCCTACGACGTAAAAAAACTCAATAGTAAAAGCGAGCTATGGCGAGGCCCCTGGCAATGGTTCTTATACGACATTGTAAAACCTGATACTGCTCAGTATTGGTTTGATAAAGGTGTGGAATATATTGAAACTTGGGATGTGCAAGCTTTGCTCTGAAACAAACGATCTATAAGGCTCTAATTTTCTACTGACTTTTTACTCACACGGAATTGAGAAATCAATATGGTAGTGCTCATCGTGTCGTACCCAGGCTCGTTTTTTTGAAAATTGAATATTTTCCTTTAAATACACTCCATACGTAGTTTTAAAGAGATATGGCTGAAGTGTTGGATCAAATATTACTCTCCATATGTCATGGCCTGCTTTTATCGATTGTTTATGCAAAGCCACTATATGGGCCGCCAACGCTTCATAATCGATTTTTAAGCCATCATATACTCCATTAGAATCGAATTCTATGTCATATCCCAGCCTGTTTAATAAATTGGTTGGAAGGTGTACCGATTCCCCTTCTGCATTTATGACGGGTGTCATAAAATCCACTGAAAGTCCATTCATATGGGTTTTATGCGGCTTAAACCTACCACCTTCTTTAAATCCCGTCTCTGCATATTTAAATACCTTCCCAGGCTGATCCGTTTCCAACTCCTTGTAGGAGGTGACAATTATATCTCTAACAACCGAATGGACATATGTTCGCCCAGCAAGTCGAGCCGCTATACTATAACCAATAAAGTTTTCGCCTTTAGAAGGTAATTGAACGCCGTCTTCTAGCCTTCCATCTGAAGTTGTCCCAAAGCAAGTACTTCCTTTGGGATGGGATACTGGAGATGTAGTGATAAGTAATAATAGTAGAATGACTCTCATTTTTCCTTAAATGTTATAAATCCCGGTAATATGAGTTGCTAGCTTTGCATTTTTAATATTTTGTTACGCTAAAAAAAGTCTGTCCAATCTGCATATGGGTCATTGTTCTTCCACTTTTGATACGTTGCATCACCTTCTCGCCTTATTTCATGCATTTCTTTGTGATGCTCTTCTCGCACACGTATTGCATCCTTTTCGGCTTCTGTGAACTTCTGATCTCCAACTAAAGCTTCTCCGCAAAACATGCATTTATCAAGCAATGTATGTTGAATCTTTCTTTTGCACGCTTTGCAATTTCCTTTGTTTATCATTAAATTTCCTTCACACTTTTTGTGGATGACTTTTAACTTGTTTGATCCTTGTTTATAGCTCTAGTATTTAAGACCCGTTTTCTTTGTGATAAATTCGACAAATTTCAGGTAGCTCGTTGCTTGTTCCGTCACCACAAGAATACGATCCTCCTTATTGTTTTTAAGCTCTAGCACCTGTACTGATGCATAATGCTGTAGCGAGATGACATCTGCCCATAAATAATTCTTAACTTTACCACTTGGCCAATAAATATCAAAACCCTCAGGTGAAAACTCAACATCACAGCTAAGATATGGGAATACTTTAAAAGCTTGTGCGCACATATACATTGCAAAACCACCCAAAAACAGCGAAGCACTAATTAGAGCTAATTCATATTGATTTTGTATTATCGGAAGCAGCAAGATATAGCCACTTGCTACAAACAAAGGTGGTAAAAAAAGCCAGCCAAGCCATCTTACCCAAGTAGGATGGCGTAACAACCAAAGTTCTTCTGTCTCAGATTTAAGTTCCATATTTTTATTACAACTAATACCAAGTTTAAATGCCTCTTGTACCTCAAACATTAAGTTCATTACAAGTAGGTTAATAAAATAGGCTCGCTAATCTTGAAGTCTCCATATGATCGCTAGAGAAGGGAGCCGTCTTTCAAAGAAAACCATAGCAGAGTTAATAAGTTACAGCAATTAACTTAAATAAATTACAATGACACAAGAAAACCAATGTATTTAATAATATCCTAGGGCCTGTTCACACTAATTTAACCGCTCCTGTTTGCACCCAAAAGTGCTAATCACCAACAGTAGGCGCTTTAAGCGAGGCGCGAAGAGTGTAGTTTAGTCGCTCTAAATGAGTGATGAGTAACGCAGAGTAGCGCCTTTGAGTGCAAACCCGAATAGCCACATGGATGTGGTGTATTAGGGCAGTGCAGGAGCAACTGCCAAGGGCTGGTAGCATTTTTCCGCCTAGCGTCGTTAACACGCACTTATTTATGCCTGTATGGATACAGGTAATTAGAGCAATGCAGGAGCAATTGCCGAGAATAACTAAACGGCGTTTGTGTTGCCTAGCTAGTCGAAAAAATGCTTACCAGCAGGTGCGATTCCATTAGTGTGAAAAGGCCCTAAAAGTCCTTTATGTGCTTCTTGTAAACTATATAAATTAATAAGATAGCTGGTTTAATGAAAGGGTGTTTGTGTCCGTGAGTGTTAGATAACAACAAAGGCTCCTATTGTATATTTGTAACTTGTTTTGATTGTTCTGTTAATTGTGTGCTTGTATCTAGCTCGATAAGAGAATTTTCCAGTAAGTTATAGGTGTAGAATTTCGAATTATACTTTGTGCCAGTTCTAATAATAAGAATATTATCTTTTAAAACAAATGAGCGTGATACATTACTAATTAACTTACGTAGGTCTGAACCATCGTAGTTTGAAATATAAATGGAAAACATATCCTTCTCAGATAAATAACCATCGTTATTTGTGTCATCAGTGGCTATATGATAAATATTACTACCAAAGATATCGCCCATTTCGTTAGATTCAAATCTAGCGGGTTTAAATTCTCCAATTAGAGCATCTTTATCAAGGAGTACTGTTTTCGATCCATCTTCTTTTAAAAAGATGATGTTAATCATCTGGTCTCGCGCGTAAGATGAACTAGGCATTCTAAACTCTGCAACCCTAGTGTCAGCATAGCGAGCCTGTGTTGGATCAATAGTCTCGGATTCTAAACTAAAGAGATAAACACCCTTTAACTCAAGAAGGAAATTAGTTTCCACTTTTTCTTTGATAGTTTCTTCATTATTCGTAGGTTGTTCAATTGCAACCTTAGGAGACTCATAAGGCCGGCTAGGCTTTAGTTTATCTATTAACTCTTTGCCAATTGTAAAGATAACCAATAATCCCGCAACGAGGAGTATCACTTGGTTAATTTTCTCAATGATATTCAGCATTTGCTTTTATTTCCTTATGTATAGCTAGGTGTCTATATTTAAGATAGTTTTATAATTAACAATGAATGCAAACTTCTCCAAATTGCTTAGTGGTAGTTGATTACTTTATTAAACCACTAAAATTTCACTGTAATAATAAGTAACTAGTACCCCATTTCTAAATAATCCATAGCCTTTTTTAAAAACCATCCTTTCATCTTGAATAAACTCTCGCATATAATCTCCTTCTTTGCGTAATCTCCATATACATGATGCAGTGTCTTTTCTACCAGCCGGCTCTTCCAGCAGCTTGATAAGCCTAGGGATATAATCTGTATCGGGCCCTGTATATTCTGGAGTGAGGTTGACAACCCTTTCCAACTCTTTTGCGTGTGATAACAATATACTTTTTAAGATCATCTTGAATTCAACAATTTCTCCGAATTTTATTTTCGATGCATCACCAAAATAGACTTTTGCGTGCTCTGTTGGTTCAGAACAATTCACCGGTTCAATTGACCAAACGCTGCACGAGAGAAGGAGTAGGAATATAATATTAAGCAGATTTTTCATTTCCTTTCCAAAAAATAGAACTTCACAATAACCGAGAAGTGCATTAGGTTGTAAAATGAGTTAAATCCCTCACCCCAATGCTAAACTCGTTTGATTACTTTTTTAAATGCGCCTAGCAAGGAATTACCCAAATTGATGAGCCCAGAGCACTAGCTATACCGTTTATTGTTTCAGTCGTTATTCGCGCCTTATTAAGAACGATATCTATTAAAAAACCAAATGTAATTGAGAGATATGCTAAATAACTAAACCCTATATAATCATTATACAGAATAGTGTAGAACCAATCTTGGCCATAAATGTATATTGAAGAGGCAATAATAGTAGCGAAAGTTAGAAGTAGTCCTGGTAAGAACAAATGCACTATGGCTTTAGACTTTGCAAAAGACACAACCAGTAGTATGAAGAACATTGAAAAATTTGATCCCAGAAATATGCGGAGGTCTGTTTTCAAGTTGCCAATTATTTCAATGTACTTCCCCTTGATTAGATCATTAAGTGTTCCGTGAGCTATTTTAATCTTCTTAAGACGTTTGAAGTAATCTGATGTAATTGATTGTGCTAATGCGTTTTTTCTTTCGCAATCATAACCACACATAGATGCGATAACGCTAGCAATTTTCTCTGGGAGATTATTGTCTAAGTTTTCACGAATTTTATCAGATTCTACTTCAAGAGTTTTTGCGATACTACGTGCTTTCACTGAGACACTAGAATCTACTAACGACTTATACGTTTGTCTAACTTCTTTCTCTATCTGGTATTTCACGAACCCTTTCATTGAGTCTTCAATAACACCTGGTGATACAAATGTAATAGAGAATAGGATTCCAAAAATTAGAATTCCGAATAACCCAATTGTCCTTAATGTAATACTCATAGCTTCCTTAACATTTGAGGTTCTAACAGGAACGACTATTTCAGTCGTCCAACTTATTCGTCTTATTAAATTACTTTACAGTAATGGTAATCTTTTCAGATATGACCGGCTTATTGTGTGGAATATGCAGATAATTGCCCAGCAGTAACTGTAGCGTATGTTCTCCCTTTGGAAGCTTTAAAACGGTTTCAGTTTGTCCACCACCAAAATGTTTGATTTGATCCGTCGCAGGTAGGGGCATCGTAAAGTCAATTTTTGAAACATCTTTATTTATCAAGATATGATGATGCCCAGTATTTTCCACTTTACTGCCCGCTGGAGCTACGCCCATTCCACTTAATCCAAACTTAACCTTAAATTCCCCATTCATAACCTGGCCATTTTTGGGGGTTATAAAATAGACTTTCGCCCCATCTGCAGATTTTGATATCAGCTCGTTTGCAACGGCTGTAGTTGAACTAAATATACCAAGTATTAGTAAAACAATAGCTTTGTTCATTGTGATTTCCTAAATTACACGCCACCTTTATCATTTGCGATCATTTGCGATCATTTGCAGCTGAATTCCATCAGATGGCACCTATGGAAGCCTAGCGACCGCATATGCTGTCTGTATCGATACGTTTTAGTCTATCCCCGCTAGTGGAAAATACTGAAACACTAGCGCAAGAAAGAGCATAATAGCATTAGGATCATAAACCTAGCCACAGGATCTGCCTAGTAATAAAAAGTATCTTAACCATTACAATGGTTTCCCTGGAATACAGCTCTATAGGGGCCGTTTGGTATACCGAAGGCCCTATATCGTCTCGATTTGATGCTTCCCGGTGATTATGCCCAAACTACCCTACGATCCTCTGCAATTCCCTATAGACGGCGTCTCGCAAGCCTTTTGCTAGAGCCTGTAAAATTCACGCATACTTATAGTGGTTATTTTTGTCGATATTCTATCTAGACATTTTCCGAGTAATCACGAAAAACTATAAATGATAGCCAAGTCGTGTGGTGTTCTTTTGTTCAAATGTTCCGACCACGTTAGTGTGGCACGATTTCTTGTAGCTGAGGGTTAATATTTGAGCGACTTATGAACTTCTTTGCTATTTAAGGTTTTTGGTCGATGATCCCAAATAGCAAACACCTTCCTTTGACAATACCACTTTGTGTGCTTGGTAGTATTTTATTGTTGACGGGTAAATAACAGATTAACACCCGATATTGCTAAAAACGTAGCGCATACTCTATTAAAACACTTTGCCATTTTGGGTTTTGTAAACCATTGTCTTAAGTACATTCCAAATAACGCATATATGGATATAGCAGCCATTTCTAAGATTAAGAAGGTTGAACCCAAAATCAAGAATTGTTCATTTACCCTATCTGAAATATCTATGAACTGCGGGAGAAACGCGGTAAAGATGAGAATTGCCTTGGGATTGCCAGCAGCTAATAAAAATTCCTGTTTTGCCAAGTCTAAGAGGCTAAGAGTTTCTGTTATTTCCGTAACAGGATGTCTATTTGAACACCAAAGATTAAAAGCAATCCACAATAAATAAGCGGCACCCAGTAGCTTAATGATGAAAAATAGTTTCTCAGATGTGTGCAACACGACGGCTAAACCTGATGCTGACAAGACAATCATTAACGAAAACGCCACAATTCGACTAAGACCAGCAATAACAGTAGTCTTGAAACCATAGCAGCGGGCATTATTCATAGACATAAGGTTATTTGGCCCGGGAGCTATGTTAAGCGCAAAACATGCAGGTATAAAGAAAAGCAACTTCAAAATTTCCACATTACTTCCTCTAAGAGAATTAAATGTTGTAAACAGGTATTTGGCGCGTGATTTATGTTATTAGCCCTATTTACAAAAGCCCCCATTGCTACAACGGATTGCATTACCAATACTTGCTTTTGGTATACTCATTGATTTGTTAACGTTTCTTTCTAGCATATTAATGTTCCAAAAATAGCATGGTGCTGAAACCCAGTACACAGTATTTTCTTTTTGCACGATGTAATCTTGGCATTTAGAAATTGAGACTACCTTTCTCGCTTTTTATATTAGCTCTTCAAGTGCTGTTTTAGCTTCACCTGAATCTTGATCCCAATAGTAGGTGAATCAGACGTCTTGTTACAGTTTAATTTTATATACACTATTTAGCTAATAAGTTATTACTTAAAATACTACGTTTTACCGCCCAGGGGACAGCTACTACAAAAATAAACAAAGGCCAGCTGGACTGAAAAACTAAAACAAGTAGCCAAACTAAAGCAGTAGGCAAAGCCAAATATATGTATATAGCCCAAGCATATTTAATTGGTACATAACACCACTTGCCACAAGCTTCGCATTTTGCCGGGCTTAGCCTAGTAGCCCATAATTTTTGCCACCAACTAATGGTAGTTTCTTTGCAGCTTGGACATTTATACATTACATTTACTTGGTATGTGTTTTATATTGAGCATTCATAGCGGCCACAATATATGAGTGATGAATTTGATATTGGTTGAGTCGTAAGCTTAAAGCCACCCAGTACTTGTTTGTAGACTAAAACTAATATATTTGAATCCTTCGCCAAAGCTTTGAGTTTATCAATATTGTTATTGCTAACTATTTATACTTAATAAGTACTCTATGTCCATTGCAACTGTTTCAATAAAATCTTCATCTAAATATGAATCAATATTACTCTTTAGTTTGTGAGTAGGGTTTCTGTCTTCCCATGCATTGTATTCTTCGTCTGAGGCAGAATTATCTGGTTCTGACTCCCATTGAGGCTCAGAATACAAACAAGCCTCACCCCTATCTTGAAATTTACCTGAAAACACATATACTTGAGCTTTGTGCATTAAAAACTACCATGATACATAACAGTAAATTCATCGTAATTCCTGTTTATCTCACTTATTCACAACGGCTTTACGATGAATATCAAAAATCAAACTACAACATACTTGCATTGTCTATTTACTTGTTAGCTACTGATACAACTTGATAGGCAGCTAGTCCGTACCAGACCAGGGTAATTGCAACCCAAACTCGTTGTGTAACCCCTTTATATTCGAAAGGCATAAATCCATAATTAAAAAACCAAAAGAAGACAGTATGAATCAGTGTCACCAAGACACAGAGGTTTTGAAAGTTCCTTGATAAATAATAGTCTCGCATTTCTAATGCAAATAGAACTGGAACCACTATTAAAATGGTTGTCAATCCATAAATATCATGTAATGGACTCGTTAAAATAAATATACCAGCAAAAATCCATGTTATGCCAAAGGCAAACATTGTTAAAAAAGTAAACTTGGCTTTGGCAATCGAAAGACAAACTGTTGAGAATAAGCACATAGACAAACCAATTAATATATCCGTAAGTCGATGAGAGTACGCAAAAAACGGGGATTCTAAAGCCAGCTCACTTATATGTTGAGATATAACACTATAGTCTGCTGCAAATAGCCCTACGAATATATTGTAGAAAGCGAATACAGGGATGAACATCGCTTGTTTTACTGCTAATAAGTGGATTTTTTTCAAAGAATACTCCAACCTTTAATAGGTAGCTAATAGAATATTATTCGGATTTCCCGTTTATCCAACCTATCTACAATAGCTTCCTAATGAATATTGATAATAAAACTCTAACAGATTCAATAGGTTACAGCAATTCGCTTAGATGTTCTATATCCTGTTCATCCGGGCAGTATACCTAACGTTTCGTCTTAGCTATTAATAGTATTGTTAAAGGTTAGTCTTCTGCCCTTAGTGAGATCAACTTGCATATCGGCTAATGTTAAATTTGGCGCCATTTTGTTGTTAAATACCAATCGCAAAAACTCTATAAAGCGAAGATAAGCTACAAATAAGCTAAACCAGTTTTCGCCTTCTTGTATCCCCTTCACTTTCATACATATTAAAACACAGGTCTGCTATAAGCTTCTCCGAATTACAATATTGTGGTGTAAGCATTGACCGACATGCGGTCCAATGAAACTCTGCTACATGGGGCCCGAGAATTTCATCTTTAACTTCTTTAATGATTTTAGAGAAGGGAACAATTTTATCATAGTCTGTGACATATACTTGAGTGGCTTTCTTTAGGAAATAGAGTTTACCACTCGATAGCTGAGTATACTTGACCCCATTATCTTTGCTCGCTTTAAAAAAACCTTGAAATACAAGATCTGCCTTATATGTTTGCTGTGTTGTTACAAGTAGATGCTCGTAAAGTTCTGCCTGTTTGGCATGCTCCTCGTGGACTTCAATCTTGGGATCACCATTAGAACGAGATGGATAGTTTTTAGCTTTATCGTTAATAACACACGATAATTCTCTACCATCAAACATTTCGCCTTCTTTAACATAAGTATGGATTTTGTAATCAGCCTTGAATTTTTCAGTCTGTTTTATATAGCCATGCCCGTTAACGTAGATATTGATCATTATTTATTATTCCTTGTAATTAAATGTTTGAAGTGTCGTAACATCTTATCGATACATACGGGCTTATATTTGCAAAAGTTGCAGGGGCTGGTTTAGATAAACTGAAATGGACGTTGAACTATCAAATAGAGATAGAGATAGAGAGAGTGTAGGTAGCGTTTTATATGTCGGTGTTTTTTACACATAAAGCATCAAATATAAATTTGCAATATTAACAGTTTTTATTTTTTAACCTCCTAGCTTCTGTGGTAAAACCAACAAATCGGAATGGCTTCAACAGCTATTTTACTCCTAACGCCTCAAGCATAGGCACCGTTTGCATCGCCCTGTTGGCTTAGAGTGTTATGACTCGGTGACACAAAATCAATCGCCAATAGTTCCTCGATACACACAGATACCGATAGCTCTTTTATATATTTTTTAGAGTTTTTCTTAAATTAAGTTTTAAATGGTATAAGGTTGTATCAATAGACACTTTTTCAATTAGTAGGAAAATAGCTAAGGTATATATATGTTCTGATTTTGATAGATAGCTATCGCGATTATATTTCCAATCTTTAAAATCGACCTGCGAAAACTATTGGAAATTGGTGGCAGAATTTGCCATGAATACTCCAGAGCTAAGAAATATAGCTATAATATCCGTTGCAAATTCCCAATTATGCCAACCTCCGGGTGGCTCCTCTGGTTGAGTAGTAGTTAGGTTATGGGTATAAAAATTATCTCCATCAAAATATTTTAATAACTATTTAAAAGTAACAACTTAAAAGGCAGTATCTTCTTTAGATAAGACAGGTTTACTTTTAAAAAGTCTAAACATCTTTAATCCTTTTTAGATTCATAACGCTAAGCTCACGGGCATATATGCAGCGAGAAAATAACAAAGCTGTGCTGCGTATTTGCCCTGGTATAGCATGTGGGGATATACGTGTTAAGCGCAGGGTTATACCTCATAGAAAACTCCAAACAACAGCGATAACCATACCGATGGCCAAAAAGAGCCTGGTCACTTTGGCTTGTTCGGGCTTGCTAAAAACGGGTCTGAGTATATTGCCGAACAGTAACCATATGGAATCTACGACAAGTGCGACCAATATGCACACTAAACCAGTTAGGAAATAACTAATAATGATATTTGTAGCGGGTAATAAGAATTGTGAAAAAATGGCCAAGAATGCTGCATATGCCTTGGGATTAAGAAGGTTAAATATAAAACCATCTCTTATAGTAGGGGCATTTGATTTTTCATTTTGTACAGAAAGAGAAGAGGTTGCAATTTTGTACGCAATATAACAAATGTATGCCCCTCCAATAATTTGGACAAGATTTTTCGCATTTGGAAATGTACTAAAAAGTGTTGCTAGACCTAGAGCGGCTCCTGCTATGGCAATAGCTAGTCCAAGGATAATACCCGTAAGAAAAGGTAATCTATTTTTTATGCCAAATGAGGCGCCACTAGCTGCAAGAGCAATTGGTGCCGGACCTGGTGAGCCAAGCAGTAGCGCTGTCGTTGAGATTAATGCGATCGTTGCTTCTAACAAGTGATAATTCTATTCTGAGAGCTGGGTTATTATGGGGCTTAATGCCGCTATAGTTGGCCTATAGTGTGCGGGTCAATTTGATAATTTTGTTATAAATCAACCAGCCCACGCTTAACTCTATAGTAGGCAAGCTTTTGTCTCTCTGTAAGACTTGGCTTACCGATTATGTAGGCAAGAGCTGCGCTTGGCACCGCCAGTATTAAAAACCAATGACTTAATCCTAAAACGAGCCATGAAGAAATCATTAATACGAAAGTAAGTAAAGCTGGAATACTTTTTACCCAAGGACGGAATGCCTTACCACCACCAAATTTTGCACATACTCCAATAATTATACCCGGTAAAACAAAAAGTATTACTGGTAATTTGCCACCCGTCATCAAGAAGAAAATGGATAAAAACGAAGGTATGACTCCGACAATAGAACTAACAAAGGCCAGAGAAACGCTCTCTTGCTCGACCAACTCTTTGTAATATTCCCTAGCCATTTCTTTTTCTGCTTCATTCACTGTGAATTACCTTTTCTCTCTCATTGATTTACAATGCCTTACTCAGCGGCACTTTAGTTGAAGTGAAGTCTTGTCGTAAAATTGATATGTTATGACTCCTTGAGCTTCTTTAGTATAGCTACTGAATACTCTCTAGTTTTTCGATAAAAGTTTTCTTCCCCGGAAACAGAGCCAAAGCCCGGTGTTGCAAATATACCTGTCATAACTTGGCCATATTCGTAAAAATATATTTTCCCAGATTTAACTAAAATATTCGTGCGAAGATCTCTATCTGGCTCCCAAGTTCCTTTATCGAAGAGAATGGTATGTTCACCAGGCTCCAATTCAACTTCGAAGAACCCTCCGTTCTTGAGACAACCCATTTTTTTCTGATCGATAATTAAATCAGGGCAGCTTCCAGAACCGTAAAATGCAGCTTGGCGGAAAAAATAAGCTATAGCTTTTTCATTTTGAGGCTCAGCAACCTGCTCGAAGGCTGGCCCAGTTGCAGTGCAACCGATTAGCATTGTTATAAAAAAGAATAGAGTGGTTCGTCTCATTGATACTCCTAAGTCATGACATTTACATAAAATTCGACAGCTACCGCATCTAGCCCACGTTTTTGTCGGTGCTTTCTAATGTTCTTGTTATACCTCTATTGTGCGGCCATTCTTAAGCTCTTTTTGGCTTGGAATTTCAAATTTTGTTTCCATGAAATTAAACATGAGATTATTAACTTCGAATGAGTAAACACTAGGGTCTTTTTCAATATTTCTCTTTTCTACCCGTTTTTTACGGACATCTTTGGGTGCATCTAAATAGTGTATTTCAGGTTCAACACTTAAATTTCTAGCCAACTCAAAAAAGTACTGTCTTTGTTTTTTTGTCGTAAAGCCTAAATCTAAAATAACATTTCCATTAAGTGCTAAAATCTGTTCACTTACTTGCCATATTTGTTTGTAGCATCTATTAACTCGTTCCATCATCCAAGAGTAATCAAGTGAAGTCATATCTTCTGAAAATAAAGTCTGCATCCATGGGTCTATTGAGAATCTAATGGCATCAATTTCTTTAGATAGCGATATTGAATAAGTAGTTTTTCCAGCACCGGTAGGGCCACAAACTAAAATTAATCTTGCCATATAGTTTTATACCTCACTGTGCATAATGCTTGCATTTATTCGGGCATTGTATTCGGTTTGCTTTTTGTGCTACTAAGGCACAAAAAGCAAATAATTGAAAATGCGCCTAACAAGATGCATTTGTTATGTTCATTTTGATGTAAGAGCAATTAGCCAGCAAGCCCCATTGAAGGGCAATGGCTGATCATTTGAATAGTGGACTTGAACTATGGCCGATTGTGCTTTAGCTGCTAACGCATGAGATTCTGCGGTGTTATCTCCGAGCGGTATTACTATTTCCAGGCAGTTGTTTTGAAGAGCTTTATCCACCTTAAATGTTGTATATTTTACGGATGCTTTGTCTGTATGAGTGCGAAACCAGTTAATTTTAGCATCGTTTACCATCTGAGTTTCTGAATGTGCGCTTGTACAGAGCAAACATAGCGCAATTATTTTTTTTAACATTAACTATCTCCATATTATAAAGTATAACGGTGTATCAGTCGGAATTTCCGTTTATTCCACTTATGCACAATGGCTTTGTGATGAATGTTATAGATAAGAGTTTAACAGGTTCAAAGCGTTACAACAATTCACTAAACAATCTCCATCTGTAAAAGCAACCTACAGCATTTAAAGAGTCTCTAGTAGATTTTCTATGTACGTGTCAAAAGTTAAAATACTTGTACAAATAGGGTAACTCATTGGACGCGAGATATTGATGTCCATAACGTTGATTATCTAAAATAACGAATATGCAAACTAGGGGAAATACCATGAGGATTACCAAGTAAAATCTCGGACTGGCCGTCAGAATCCAAATCAAAAACCCTGATATTGCCACTATGAATGGTACGCCACATATCGGAATTATTTAGGTATTCTGAGGCTTCAATTAGTACAACAGGCTCATCTTTCTGTTTATAATTGCCATCTAGATAAAACAATACTAGGATGCTATGACGAGCTGTATCAGGCCTACTATTGATCGTGATTGTACCGCCCAAAACTATATCGATGTTGCCATCATTATTGGCATCGCCTGACTTTATGATATTAATTGCTGCAAAGGGTACCCCGTCAATTGTAGCTTCCATGGTATAGGGGATAAAATGATTGATATTGCCCTGCGATAGATGAGTAATTACTCCCCAGTCCCTGCCATTACCGATCACAGTCATAATATCTGGGAAATCATCTCCATTCATATCACCCACAACTTCCGCGCCAGAGGCAACACTAACAGGAGTAAACGTCACCTCAGAAGTTTCCTGTTTGACACTTCCCGGTTGTACAAACACAAAATATTGTTGCGAAGTTGATAGGCCGAGAGCGCTTCTTAAATCACCATTAACATCAGATATTAACGTATGAAATCCCATTACACCATTTTTATCTGTATCCGTATACGGTTGAGTCGTCGAGCCAAATATAGCATTGCTAGTAAGTATAAAGGGTAAGTTTCCTTCTGCATTTGAATGATCGATAATATCTTCGACCATATAGCGTGGGAGTGTTGTTTCATCCGCCTTACCGAAAAGTATAGTTCTAAATTGTCCAGATTTTCCTTCATTTTCACTCAATACTAGATCAGTAACACCGTTGCCATCAAAGTCTCCTATGCGGTGTCCGTAGCGGACAGAAAAATTAGATGTATAGTGGCTTCCAACTAACATGGCCTCATCAACAAACTGTACCTTTTGAACACTTCTGTTTTCATTTAAAAACACAATGACACCATGGCCCTGTGATTTGTTGAGAGGAGAAGTAAATTTTGCAGAGATAAATATTTCATGCACGGAGTTATTGTCAATATCGTCTAAAATTGCAAACGCTCTTGCGAATTCAGATCCGCTATCAATCTCTATACCCAAATCCGCTGGGCTAATTATTAGCTCACCATCTGCTTTAGTGCCTAGTAACGATGTGGGGGCGATATCGTTGGCAACATAAATACTTTGGTAACCTTTAATCTTTGGCGATGCTACTTCCTCCGGTGTGGCAAATATGGAAGAAGTAAAGAATCCTAAAGCGGCCAATATATGATTGAGTTTTTTCATTTAAGTTTCCATAGTTCAATAAGGTGTAGTGCGCATAAATACCACTTAAGAATCTGAGACTTTAAATATTTGTGTAAGGTTCTGTTACTATATCTCAATACTTTTCATTGTGAACTTCCACGAAGAATGCATGTTGTCTGAAAACTCTAAAAAGGCGGTATATGTGAACTCAAATTCGAAGTAAAAAGCGCACCCTCGCGTGAATTTTAGCAAAGCGAAACAACAAAAACCTTGCTCTTATTCAGGTAGAGGTGTGTCATAAAATTTGGCTCTATGTTTTTACCCAGTCTGGGCTATTTGTAGCTGTCTAAAGCAAATGTATTAATTCCCCCCAAAGGTAATAAATCGTCATCAAAATATAGAGCATATTAAGATTAAAAATATTACTCACCCAAATACTTAGCTAAAAACTCATCCATCGCTTTAAAAGTGGCAATGCGGTGATCGTTATTACTAAGGTAATGGTTGCCTTCTTCTAACTCTAAATATTGTACATCTTTATTAGCTTTTTTTAGTGCTCTATGCATGCGGCGGCTGTGTTCTACGCGAACTCTGCGGTCTTTGTTGCCGTGAATGAGAAGGGTGGGGATGGAAATTTTATCGGCGTAGCGCACGGGTGAGCGTTTTTTTAAATCCGACATATTTGAGCCTATTTGCTCTTTTACAATTTCGTAGTTGTCGTAGCGACGACTGGATTTTACTAGGTATGCTACATCGCTTACTCCCGCAAAACTGACGGCACATTGGTATAAGTCAGGTGTTTTTACCGATCCCATTAAAGCAGCATAGCCGCCGTAGCTAGCCCCTACAATGCATATCTTTTTAGGGTCACTATAGCCTTGTTTTATCATCCAACGGGCACCGTCTTCGACATCGTCTTGCATGGCCAGGCCCCAGTTTTGTAATCCGGCTTTCATAAAATTGTGACCGTAGCCCGAAGAGCCGCGAAAGTTCATTTGTAATACGGCGTAACCACGGTTAGCAAAAAATTGTACCCAGTAATCAAAGCCTATACCGTCATAGCTAATAGGGCCTCCGTGAGGGAAAATTACCGTTGGCAATGATGTTGCCTCTTGATTACCTTTTGGTAATGTAAGATAAGCTTCAATTTCAAGACCATCGCGGGCTTTGTAGTTAACCCGCTGCTTTTTAGCGGTATTATTTTCATTTAATTGACTGTATTGTCTTGCCGCTATAGAGAGTGATTTATCTTTGCGATTACCTAGGTAGTAGACGCCGGGATGGGTATCACTGGAGGAAAATAGAATGTATTTTTGCTCATCATGGCTAAAGCTATAAAAATAATTATCTGTATCAGGTAGTGCTTTATTAATACCCCGCTGTAAGGCTTGGTATTTTTTATCCCAAAAAACATAGCCATCCCCTTTATTAACACTTAAACCAATCACCTCACCACTGATCTTAGAATAAATTAAGCTACCATTAATATCGTATTTAGGGTCTGATAGAATTAGCTCTTTGGTTAGCTTAGGGTCTCTAATATCCACTTTAAAAATAGCGTCGCGCCCCTGATGTAAGGCGTTAACATAGAGGTAGTTAGGGTCTTTATCAAAACCGATAGGCCATACTTGATCGGCAGCAAAACTTTCAAATTGCCATAAGGTTTTCCATTTGCTGGTATTAGGCATACTATGCAAAATCTTATACGTTGTGTCCTTAAAGTAGTAAGCTATACGTACCTTATGTTGTTGGTCGGTCATCCAGTTGTAAACATTGGGCTTAGCTCGGTGAACGGATACCATTTTCCGCTTATTTAATGCAACTTTGTACAACGTAGGTGAACCTGGATCAAAGCCATCTAATGCTAGTAAAAAATGTTCGTCATCTTCGGGTAAGAAGTCGATAATATTGTCTTGGAACTGTGGCATTCTAAGGAATTTTTTAACGTAGCGTTTGGGGATAGAATTACGTATTTTATTGGTTTTGATATCAATAATAAGTAGGCGTGTCTCAGTGGTAGGTATGCCTTGGCGGGTATCAGCAAAGGTAGCGCTGGCGAACATTTTGTTATTATTGGCCCAACTAACCCAATTAATAACAAACTCGAGATTGCCTGCCATAATTGGATAGTGTTGCTTGTTGGTTTCTAGATTATAAATACTCAGTGCGGTACCTTGTTTTTCTTTACCTTGTACCCGTACCAGTGAAGCGAAGTGTTTGCCATCTGGGGAGAGTTGTACCTGCTTAACATCGGGTAGACTGGCAAAAGCTTCTACAGGAAGTTTTTCGGCGCCAGTTAGGTTAGCGGTTAAAAAAATAGTAAGAACGATAGAATAAAATGCTAGTTTAGCGGTAATGTGCACTGATCTTCCTTGGACTAGAAACCGAATGAGCGCGCATCATACGCCCATAAAGGTGGGTTAACAATATTTTCAATATAGTAGAAAATACTTCTTATTTAAAATGGGTGTTTGGGTCGAATACAAGAATTGGTAAAAACTTAGACGGGCAAAATAGGGTTAACAAAATAATGGGGTAAATAGGGGGCAAACCAGCGCCCCCTATATAGGTAGGAAGTAAAAAGAGCTATTAGCTTGCTGTTAGTATGGGAGTACTACCACTTTTGGCGTCTGCTCCATCCTCACTTTTTGCCTTGGCTTCACTTTTCGTATTGTCTTCCTGTATATGATTGCTCACTTTATAACAGGCTGCCTTTATTGCTTCTAAGCGGTTTTCGAAAATATGAGATTTATCAACCCCATGCAGAGAATCCAGCCCTGAAAGAACAGTTTTGACTTCGTCATTTAGACCTGACACAAACACAGACTTGCCGGCATCAAAAGCGTCGCTAGTAATAGTTTCTACCGCGCGCGCAGCGGATACATCCATAAATGGCACACGTTTGAAGTCTAGCACTAGCGCAGTCGTACCATGTTTAACTTGCTCTCTTACGCGATGACCCATATCTGCCGCAGCACCAAAACTTAAGGGACCACCAAAATCAAAAATGCGAACTTGCCCATTGGCTTGCTCAAGTAATTCGTGCTCTTCTGGGTTTTCAGTAAGGTCTGGCATATTTTTAATAGCATCCAACTGGTTTTTTGCAACTTGCTTAACATAGGCAAGGGCTGCCAATACAACACCTACTGCCACAGCGGAAATTAAGTCAACGAATACAGTAAGACCTAATACGGTTACCATTAGAGCCAGATCCCAGCGTGGGCCGCGGTGAGCTTTTTTCAAGTAGCTCCAGTCGATAATGTCCAAGCCAACTTTCACTAAAATACCCGCCAGCACAGCGTGAGGAATTTGTGAAGCCAATGGGCTCAAACCTAGGACAATTGCTAGCAACACCAGTGAGTGAACCATACCGGATAAACGATCGCGTCCACCTGAACGAATATTAACTACAGTCCGCATAGTTGCTCCCGCACCCGCGATACCGCCGATAAATCCAGCTACTGTATTACCGACACCTTGGCCAATAAGCTCACGATTACTGTCGTGTTGAGTACGTGTCATATTGTCGGCAACAAGAGATGTTAATAGGCTATCGATAGCGCCGAGTACTGCAAGGATGACTGCTGCTTTGAGTACCACAACAATGGTTGCCTGATCAAAGGTTGGCATTTGAATGCTTGGCAAACCTGTAGGAATATTGCCAAGTATTGGTAGGTTGCCCAGAGCCAGGCCAACCAGCGTACCAATGATTAGTGCAGCGAGTGCTCCAGGCACATATTTACCTAACGCTGGGGGCCACTTATAAGCGATAACCAAAGTACCTACACCCACCATTAAGGTGAAAAAGTTAATATCCATCAACGCTGTCGGCAGATAAGTCAGAGCACCGATGGTACCACTCGGTGGCGCATGGCCAAGCAAACGTCCTAACTGCAGAATGATAATAATAGCGCCGATGCCGCTCATAAAGCCGGAGATAACAGGGTAGGGAACCAAGCGGATATATTGGCCGATCCCTAATAAGCCAAAAGCTATTTGCATAACTCCTGCAAGCATGACGGCGGTGAATACCAAGCCTGCATCTCCTGATAAGCTAGCAAATAAGCCTGCTAGTACAACCACCATGGGGCCAGTGGGGCCAGATATTTGTGACGGTGTGCCACCTAACCAGGCCGCGAAAAAACCTACCGCAATTGCGCCATAAAGTCCTGCCATAGGCCCTAGGCCCGAAGCAACCCCCAGAGCTAAAGCCAGCGGTAAGGCAACAATACCGGCGGTAATACCACCGGTAATGTCGCCGCGAAGATTTGCTAAACTCACTTTAAACATATATTTTCCCCAGGTTTAAACAGTGACCGCAGACTTTTCTAATAAGCTTGTCTGGCATAGTGGATTAGTTGGTATGAAACCGTTTTGGCTCGCAAATACTTTTTGCTGGAGCTTTAACACCCCAGAAACCATATTTTTCATGTAATTCATTACTCCCAAAGCGGCATTTAAGGCTACAAATATAGGGTGTAGCTCGAAATACTCTTATATTTATTAAGTTACAAACTGTTGGCTAATTTTCCGTATACATGATATGAGTTCCATTCTGCATTGATAGTTTTATAGAAAAATATTACATCTCGTGATAGGGTTTTGCTATCAGGAGAGTTGTATGTCAGATAGTTGTTATGGAAGTCAGTCAACGGGAAGCTAAGAGGCAAATTGACGCGAGTAATCCTGTGATACGCTGAGGTGATTTTTAATTGAACAAAAAAAGACCGACTCTAAAACACCTAGAATATTTCGTGGTGACTGCGAGTATATTAAATTTTCGGCGCGCGGCAGAACAGCTGGATATTAGTCAACCTACGTTAACTGCCCAAATCGCCGCGATGGAAGACCTACTGAACTTGCAGCTGTTTGAGCGTTCTCGCTCAGGCACTTGGTTGTCGCCCCAGGGTCGCGCACTCTTGCCAGCAGCAAAGCAATTACTTGATGCCATGGGCCATTTTGAGGAGGCGGCCTTAACCCTTGCAGAAGGCTCAGCTACCACATTTAGACTTGGTGTCCCACCCACGTTGGGACCCTACTTACTTCCACATGTATTACCAGATTTGCATGGCAAATATGAGCGACTTAAATTTTATGTAAGAGAAAAACCCCATTTGGAATTAGTGCAGCAACTCATTGAAGGCGAGTTTGATATTATTTTGGCGCCAACTCCCATGAACTCCCCTGAGCTTGTGGTTGAGAATTTATTTATAGAGCCGCTTAAATTTGTGGTTCCTTCGTCCCATTCCCTTGCTGTCGAAAAGACGGTAAAACCCGAACAAATCACGGGAGAAAATGTTCTTACTTTAGAAGGGCAGCATCATTTTCACAAACAAGTACAAGATATTTGTGAGCAAGTCGGTGCGACAGTACTGCGAGATTATGAGGGCACTAGTTTAGATACTTTGCGGCAAATGATTGTGATGGGCCTGGGTGTGGCCTTTTTGCCAGGTCTTTACGTACATTCGGAGCTACATCGTCCTGAAGCGTTACACGTGAGTGAATTAGAGGGGGTTTCAATAGTGAGGCAACATGCATTAGCCTGGCGAAAATCTTCCGCTAGCCGTACTGTTTTTCGCGAGTTGACAAAGTCAATCCGAACAATTTTGAAAAAACGTTTAGGCAGTGTGGTGAAAGTAAGTTAACTGTTTGATTTAATTGTTTAGAAAAAAGACAAGCAAATAAATAAGTAATTAATAAGGAAAGATAAGTGAAAAGAACGATTATCGCGGCGTATTCTATTTTTTTGTTGATGTTGTCCCAAGCTATTTTTGCTGGTGCGACAAGAGGGCAGGTAAGTAGCTTTTTAGAGGTAGAAAAGATTATCGATAAATGGGGACAGCCAACAAAAACTCTTTTAGTTATGGATAATGATGATACTTTAACGATGATGCCCTGCCCGAACTTGGAAGATTTAGACAATTGTCAATATTTAGGCAGTGCAGCGTGGTTTTCCTGGCAGCGTCAGTTATTAAATACCTCATCACCTTACAAAGTTGCCGATAATATTACACACTTAATTGATATTTCGACTCTCATCTTCGCGATAAGTGATATGGATTACACCGAGTCAACATTGCCATCGATACTTCATGGATTAAAATCAAAAGGTGTGCGCTTGATGGTAGAGACGGCTAGAAGTAATGCTAATGTTGCTGCGACAACAAGACAGTTTAGCCAACTACCAACCGAGACCAAATCAGCTCATAATTTATTGCAATTAATTAAAAGCAATAGCCTACACTTTACTCCTTCGGGTTTAGCGAGTTTGCCCAGCCCCTATATTCCCTGCGATATTCCAGGAGCGCGACCTATTAGTTATCAACAAGGTGTGATGTATGTCGCCGGCCAAAACAAAGGCACCATGTTGGAGTGCATGCTTAATTTATATCAAGCGGATCGCGCTAGTGGCGTGGGGATGGATATTACCCATATTGTTTTTATTGATGATACAAAAAAGAATGTCGATAACGTGTTTGCTACTTTTAAAAACAATAAACAATATACACTCAGAGCTCTGCACTATAACAAACTCGGCGAACATAAAGCCGCGCTAACAAAAGGTATTCACAAAGATAAAATACAAGAAACAACACACAAACATTGGACGATGATTCGTGATGCTTTAAAACAAAATGTGTCTAAGCCTGCTGCAATTTATAATTGATTAACCTCGCGTAGGGTATATTGTTGTGACTGATATTATTATTCCGGTTCTTGACTGCAATGAAGATGGTTTGTCAATATTTACTGAAAGAAGCTACACCTTAGAAGATTTCAATGGCTTGTTTATTTCCGAACGTCAAAACGCGTTGAATTTCAGACATAGAATGAGCCAGCCCGGCTACTGTAGCGACTGGCACGTTGCGGGTGACCCCACACTTATCATCATTAGAAAAGGCACTTTACGTATTGGTTTAAGAGATAATTCTTATCGCGACTTTATGCCAGGAGATATGTTTATCGCACAAGATCGCTTAGAGGCAGGTATCGCTTTTAATCATGACATTCATGGACATACAGCTAAGTTGATGGGTAATGATACTTTGCTAGCGGTACATATTAAACTAGAAAAGCTCTAGTGGTGATAATGTAGACTAAACATCTTTTGATAAAAGATCGAGCTTGTCATAAAGATCTATAGGCAACGATAATTCTTTTAATAGCCCTAGCGCCATCTCTTCGTTTTTACGTCGTAAAGTGACATAGACTTCGGAGACAAAATTAGCCTGGTAAAGTATATGGGCATAAGGGCTTACTTTCATACCTGTGTGAATATTCGTTTGTTCTGCCAGGGCGCTGCAGATATCTTTGGGTAGCTCCCAGTCTTTTGCTATCCAGTAATTCACCGCAGGACCTAAAACCTTCATGATAGGCACAAAGGCATTGTAGCCCGGTTGAGCCTCTTCTTGGTTTTGTTCAAATTGCTTACACAATTCACTAAATATTGTGGTTAAGCCCATATCGTGTACTAAACCCATAATATAAACTTTAAACTTTTCTATACCACGATGTTCAGCGATAATTTCGCAGGCCACTGCACAAGTGAGGCAATGCTGCCACATTTTTTGGCCCGTTTGTGAAAAATACGATGAATCTTTTTGGATAATCGGCTGCATTACTGCTGCCGATAAAACGGTGCGCAAGCCATCGAGACCAAGTTTAACCACGGCTTTTTCAATATCATCTATACGCCTACCAATGGGGTTAAAATAAACACTGTTGGCAAGCTTTAATACGGCAGCACTCATGACAGGGTCTTTATTGATAATCGAGACATAGTGTTTGGCCGAGGAATCTGGATCGCGTAAGCTTTTTAATAACTTGGGAATAACCGAAGGCAGGCGTGGTACGGTTTTTTGACGTACAGCTTTTTTTTGCAGTGTATCTTTTAAAACATTGATTACGAGCTTTTGGGGAACCGTTAGTTTTTGTGACGTCTTTTTGGGGTATAAATAACGAAAGTAGGCTTCTTTGGAGCGGGATATGGAATATATCTCACATTCGCCCACAGTTAATTGCTCACTACTATCTGAGATCTCAGTTTTCTTGGTAAACATGTTGGCCAGCTTCAATGCCATAAGACTCTTTACTCACCGGATCGATAAATCTTCTTATAACAGTGTAGCTATAAATTATTGGCTTGTTCAGATGCTCAAGGAATAATTTATTGTTTTAGTAATAGAAAAGTGTCTAAGGAAAATAAGAGGTCGCTGTGTAAAGCTATTATCGAAGTCAGGTTATTTGGGTGGAAGCTAGGAAGAATAGAGCTACTAACACAAGGGCCTATCAGTAGGCCCTCACATCCCTTGGCTTACACGAAGCCTAAATTGACATTACTGAAGTTGCCGAGATTAGGGAAGATATCGGCGATGTCTGATGCTGATAAACCGTACCAACTGGCTAGAGTTGCGGCATATTGATCGATGGAGGTGGTGGGTATAAGACGACCTCTTCCAGAGTCCTGCGCGCCCCCAATAACCAGTTCAGGCATCTCTCCAAAGATCTTCTTGCCGTCGACTGCGCCACCCATTACCAATTGGTGCCCGCCCCAACCGTGATCACTCCCACTGCCATTACTGCCAAGTGTTCTGCCGAAGTCAGCGGCGGTGAAGGTGGTGATTTGATCTTGCAATCTCATTTCAACGGTTAAATCGTAAAAGTACTTGAGGGCATCACTAAGACTTTTTAACAAGCCTTGCTGGCGAGAAAGTTGGTCACTATGGGTATCCCAGCCACCCACGCCAACGAAGAAGATTTGGCGGTTCATATTAAGCGTTGAACGCGAATCGATCATCTTGGCCACAGTGGAAAGGCTCTGTGCGATTCCGTTCTCAGCAGGAAGTGGCGTAGTAAAGGCGCGGGCACTGGATAAGGCGTCACCGACAAAAGTACTGAGCATCTCAGAGCGCGATTTTACTTTAGCGAATTCATTAGCATAGATATTATCGTAGCTATTTTTCATCATCGCATCAAAGGCTTCGATGCGACGTTGCTCTTGAGCGTTACGGCTAGAGCGATTCAAACCGCCCATGGGCACGATACCAGATGAGGACATGGCATAAGGCGAAGTATTGTCTCCCACTTGGAATAAGTTTCTACCGGACATTGAAATATTCATCGACAAGCGCGAGTTTCTATTGGCATCCACCATGGCATCAGCCATACGCCCGGCCCATCCCCGAGGCTGAGGGACATCTGTTTTGAGACTATGCCAAAAATCCTGCTGGTCGTTGTGAGAAAATAAGCGCGGAGGTAATGGCACTCTGCCGTTTTCGTAATCTGTCTTGCTTGTAGGAGCCACTAGGGCACCCACATTACCTACTACAGACAGGTTACCTTGATTAAATAGGGTGCGTACACCTTCCATACTTGGGTGAAAACCATAGTCATTGCCATCTGAGCCACGAGCCGACGCCCGTAAAATATCTGCGCGTGGAATGGCTAAGCCTTCACGAGCATCTGAATATTGATTGTAGGCAGAATTGCTTGTGGGTATGAGCATGTTGTAGGAATCATTACCGCCAAACAAAAATAGACATACTAGCGCTTTATAATCACCGCTTGTTTGGGCGAATGCGTTCATCATCCCCAGGCTAGATAAACTGGCATAAGCACCGGCCCCTGCAACGCTTTTAGATAGGCAGGATTTCAAAAAATTGCGACGATGTAATTCGAATTTAGACATTGTGATATAACCTTGGTACGTATTCAGTTAGCGTTGATAGGCGAAGTCTGGTGATGCAAAGGCTAAAAATAAACCTTCCCTCACACGCAGGGTGCCATCATCGGTCATCGGTGTCTGATTGATGAAATCTTCTAAAATATCTTGCGTTTGCTGTGACATTTGGCCAGCAAATAAGAAATCATTAAAGTGTTTAACAAGCTCTTCAGGTCTATTGGCCAATCGCTTAGCTCTGTCAAAATTTAAATTAATTTGATGGAGGCCGCTTTCTGCTCGAGTGCCGTTAAGACGACTTCCATTGATATAACTGCGCAACCGATTTTGTGCGGAAATAGCAGTCGTTTCGGTATAGATTTGGAACTCGGGTGACACCATGTTGCCGTTCTCAATAGCGCCAGGTTGGCTAAACGTGGGTGAGAAGAAATTAAATACCGAAGGCGCGGCCAGTGCTTTTTGTGCAAAGTCGCGGTTCGATTGCGAATAGCGCAAATGACCACCAGCACCTTCAGCGCCAAATGCTCGCCAAAGGTGTGTGAGTTTTAACAAAGGCTCTTTTAACTTACCAAAGTTTTGCGGATCATTCTGATAGCCCAGTAGCGCGTCGCTATCGAGTAAGATCGCTCTTACGGTTGCCTGTAAATCACCGCGTACGCCGCGGCCGTTATCATTAAATACAGATGCCACACGGGCTACATAGGCTGGGGATGGATTACTCGTCACCAAACGTTGAATTAACTGCTTACCAATAAATGGGCCGACATTTGGGTGATTAAATAAGTTATCTAAAGCCATTTCTAAATCGGTACGAGCATCCTGGTTAGCGGGCAAAACTGTGCCGTTGAGTAATACTTTCTCACCAGTATCATGGAAATCTTCATAGGGCGTCATGGGTTTGAGCAGTCTTTCACTATCGGGCCTTTCAAAGCCGCTTTGGAATCTGCGTAGATTCTCATAATTCCAGCCGGTGAATACACGAGCAAAAGCCAGTACTTCTGGCATACCATAGGTTGGAATAGATCGGTTTCTGCTATCTAACTTCTCAGTGCCATCGAGGTTTAATTCTTTTAAGCCAATAGTGAACAGCTGCATAATTTCGCGTGCGTAGTTCTCATCTGGCTGAATTGTACCTTCATCATTACCTTTACTATTGCGGCGCATACTTAAGAAGTTACCCATAGCCGGGTGCAGCGTTACTTCTTCTAATAGCTCTCTAAAATTGCCAAAGGCGTTACGAATAAGTACATCATTATAGTTGGCCATACTCCTGGCATAGCCAGTTAATGCACCGTCATTTTCAGACACAACAAGTATTTGGCTCAGTGCAAATGCCACCCGCTGGCGTAACTGATCTTCGCCATTAATAACGGTATCGAACCATGCATCTGAACGACGGAAGCTGCGTAAGAAAACAATATCTCTCGTGTTTTCGTCGATTAGCTTTTTAACAGTTTCTGTTTGATAAGTAGGCGTTGCATCAAATTGTTGCTGCAGCCAAGAGGTGTAATTGGTTGCCTGGAGAGCATCGATCTCTCTTTGTGTGGGGCCAAACGTCGTTCGCAATAAGAATCTGACCGCTTCATCATTATTTCTTGCGCGTCTTGGTGCAGGCGTTGGTGTAGCAGCCACTGGTGTCGCTGTAGGTGTCGGTGTGCCAGTGGGAGTTGCTGTAGGTGTTGTTCCTGGCGTAGGTGTTGGAGTTCCTGGTAACGGCGGTACTGTTTGTGACGGCACTGGCTGATTATCAGGGGAGTCCCCACCGGGATTAGCATCGGGGCTCAGTAAGCTCTCGCTTTCACCGCCACAGGCAACAAGACCTGCCAATACACATGCTAAGGTAAAATTTTTGCTGAATATACTAATTCTAAACATAGATCAAGACACGAGCAATTTTGAGGGATAATTTATAATACAAATATTGTTTCATATTTGTACCGAACTAGATATTAGGCTTGTCGTTTTAATCGGCTTGGTAAGTAAGTCAAGTTCGAAAGTGTAATCTGTAGCACACTTTTTATTTAATAAAATCGTATATTTTTATTTTTTGAGAGTGACATTAAAGGGGGAGCAGAGTGTAGATGCAGTTGATGTCTGCACTGATTTTATGGGGAACCATTAATGATTAATTGTTGACAATAATTAATCACCCTATTGAGTGAGTGAACACTTAAGGGGCTCTATTCGCAATTAATTAAAGATTAATTATGGCGCTTTGGAATAAATAAATGTAAAGCAAAATAAATAGGGAATAAAAGGCAATAAATGTAATCATTGTGAGTAAAGTGTAAGACAACTTTATTCACAATAATAATATATATTTATGCTAGCGCACATTAATAGCTCTTAACTTAAGAATCCCAAATCTACGTTATTAAAGTTACTGAGGTTTGGAAAAATTTCTGCTACATCAGATGCACCTAAACCATACCAGCTGGCTAATGTTGCTGCGTATTGGTCAATTGATGTGGTAGGAACTAAGCGGCCGCGGCCTGCATCTTGTAATCCACCAAAAGCGATTTCAGGCATTTCACCATAAATTCTACGGCCTTGCACCGCACCGCCCATCACTAAATGATGATTTCCCCAACCATGGTCACTACCACTACCATTACTGCTCAGCGTTCTACCAAAGTCAGCCGCAGTAAATGTGGTTACTTTGTTAGCAACATTAAGTTCTTTCGTTAAATCATAAAAATATTTCAGCCCTTTACTTAAATTAGACAGCAATTCGCTGTGGCGAGAGAGTTGATCATTATGGGTGTCCCAGCCGCCAAGGCTCACAAAAAATATTTGCCGTGACATTTTTAAAGTAGAGCGTGCTGCGATAACTTTAGCAATAGTAGAGAAAGTATCTGTTAATGCCGATGGTTGTGCCGGTTGTGTGGTGAACGTTTGTACTTCATCCAACGCGGCACCGACAGAAACACTTAACTCTTCTGCGCGACGTGCCGTCTTAGCATATTCGTTGGCATAAATATTTTGATAAGAATTGGACATCATTTCTTCAAACACTGGAATACGTGCTTCATCTCGACGTCTGTCGCGGTTGAATAAATTCATCCTGCCGACCCCTTTACGGGACATGATATAGGGTTGAGTTCTATTGCCTGACTGAAATAAATTTTGTCCGGCGACAGAAATATTCATTGAGATAGGTGAATCTTGATTATGCGCCATCATGGCGTCAGCCATTTTTCCTGCCCAACCACGGGGTCTGGGAACATCGATATCTAAACTCTGCCAAAATCGTGTTTGATTGTTATGAGAAAATAAAAAGGGCGGTAATTGCTTATTTTTACTGATGAAATTATCACGTGTGATTGGTTCAATCAGCGAGCCGACGTTACCAATAAAACACAAATCTCCATTATTATACAATTCCTGTACTTCTCTCATACTGGGGTGAACCCCATAGGAATTACCATCGGATGCTCTACCTTGTATAGCACGCACTTGTCCTTTAGGAATGGCCAGTGGGCCACGAGCATCAGAGTATTGTTGATACGCGCTGTTATCTGTTGGGATAATTGTATTGTAGCCATCGTTACCACCACCAAGGAATAAACAAACCAGAGCTTTGTAATCATTATTGGACTGGGCGAAGGCGTTCATCATTCCCAGACTTGATAAACTGGCGTAAGCACCTGCACCACCTAACGTTGTCGATACAAAAGATTTAAGAAAATCTCGTCGTTTTGATTTAAATTGGGACATTAGTGTAACTCTTTAATATTCTGTTAACGTTGATAGGCGAAGTCAGGTGATAAAACGGCAAAAAGTAGGCCCTCTTGTACTCGTGCAGTACCGTCGCTACCGAAAGGTATTTGAGTAATATATCCTGTGAGAATATCGTGTGTGTTTTGCGACATCTGGCCAGCAAATAAAAACGCATTAAAATGATCTACTAGTGCGGATGGATTATTTGCCAGGGCTTTTTCGTCACTAATACGCAACTCTATGTTGTTTATTTTGGGCGTGGTATTAATCATACCTGTAACGTAGCTAGCAAGGCGGTTTTGAATGCTGATAGTTTTGCCTTCATCATAAAGTTCAAACTCTGGTGACACTAAATCTCTATCTTCAAGTGCGCCGGGTTTTGAAAAGAAGGGAGAGTAGAAATTAAATACCGAAGGGGCTGATAGTATTGCCTGGCCTAATTCACTGCCACCTTCATCATAACGAAAGCGATTGTTATCGCCACGGCCATCAAATGCCCGCCAGATATGGATCAATTTTAACAATGGTTCTTTTAATTTACCGAAATTAACCTGCTTATAACCTAATAATGCTTCGCGATCCAGCAGGATTGCTTTTATGGTTGCTTTTAAATCACCTCTTACGCCATTACCATTATTGTTAAATACCGAAGCAACGCGAGCCACATAAGTGGGTGAAGGATTACTAGTAACAAGGCGTTGAATAAGTTGTTTACTGATAAAGGGAGCCACATTGGCGTGCTGAAACAAATTGTCCAACGCCATTTCTAAATCTTCACGTGCGGTTTGTCCCGCTGGTAGTACGGTGCCATTGAATAACACTTTCTCCCTTTGATCATGCATACTTTCGTAAGGAACCATGGGTTTTAAAAACCTATCCGGATCATCTGTTTTTGATCTGGCAAATGTTTCAAATGGCCGTTTATTGGAAATTGTAATTCCGGGATAGCTCCAACCGGTAAATACTCTTGCAAACGCGATGACTTCTTCTATATCATAAGTAGGAATTAATTTTCCGTTGCGTAACTTATTGGTACCGTTTTTATTGAGTTCATTCAGGCCAATGGTAAACAGCTGCATAATTTCGCGCGCATAGTTTTCATCAGGTTGCACGTTACCGTCGTCGCTGGCTTTTCGATTACCACGCATATCTAAGTAGTTGCCCATTGCTGGGTGTAAGGTAACTTCTTCAATCAATTCTCTGAAATTGCCAAAAGCATGACGTATTAATACATCGTAATAATTTGCCATTCCCACGGTTTGAAAGCGTAGGCCTGTATCTCTTTCTGACACAACAAGTATTTGACTCAAGGCAAAAGCGACTCTTTGGCGGAGCTGATCGTTGCCTTTCATGATGGTATTAAACCACACGTCTTTACGAAGGCTATTGCGTGTTCCCGGCGAAGTTGATGGGGTAGTATCTTTATCCACTAACCTTTTAACCGACTGTGTCTGGTATGTGGGTGTTTCTCTAAATTGCTGATTCAACCAGGCCTCGTAAGTTGTAGCCATCAGCGCATCTATTTCTTCAGCCTTAGGTCCGAAACTAGTGCGCATTAAAAATCGTGCGGCATCTTCTCTTGTTTCTGCTTTCCTTGGTGCCGCCACCGGGGCAACCGTAGCTGTTGGGATGGGCGTAGGTGTTGTATTTGGTGATGGTGAAGCAAGTGGTGTTGTCTGTGGTGTTGCGCCAGGAGAAGGTGTTGGCGTAGCTAGAGGCGAGTCAGGTAGTGGTGGTACTGTTTGTACTGGTACGGGGGTATCATTATCCGCACTGGCATCAGGACTGAGTAAACTTTCGCTTTCTCCACCACCACAAGAATATAAACCTGCTAATACAAAAGCAGTCATGAAATATTGAGTCAATAATTTAACTTTAAACATAGGTCGGTACGTGAGTAATTTTTATTATCATTGGTAATACTAATATTTTTCCATATTTTTTGAATATAACCTATGGTCTTTGTCGCCTTGATCGGCTTCACCTTAAACACCAATAATAAATTGAGAGTTTATTCACATTTTATTATTGCAAAAATTACACATTATTATTTAAGTGTAATTAATAAGGAAATTTTTTACGTGCTAAATTAATTCTTTATTAAAAATAAAAATATATTTTTAATTGTTGTTTTTTTATTTTTCTGAAAAAAAGTAAGTGAGCGCTTCTTAAGTTTAGGAGGGTTAAGAGAGTGCGGTCACCTAGTTTTTTTACACTTCTTAATTATGATTTCTCCTGTTTATTGCAAACTATTTTATATTAATGAATAAGATTTATTAGCTGTTAGTTGTCTTCTTTACATAACTTAACCGTTCTTTAATAAGATAAAATTTTTACAAAATAATAAATCTATTTATATGTTTAGATAATATAAAAGTAAGCTGCAAAACTAAAACGTAAAAATATTAATTAACTTATGTTTTTACAGCCAAGTTAAAAAGTTATGTAAAGAAGCTTTACATAAAAGTATGAGTGATTTAAGTGCGTAATTTTGGCGAATTGGTTGCTTTTCTTGCGGAGTAATTAGTAAGGAGGGCAGGAAATAATGAGAGTTAAAATATTATTAAGAGGTGTAAGTAAGCTAAACTTATGAATTTTTAGGCTTACTTACACTAATTCTAAAAAAACTGAGTTAGTTTTTCTTAGATTTTAAGAAATTTTCAAGGTTAACTTGATCTTTCACAAAGTTACGAATACCTTCAGAAAGTTTTTCTGTTGCCATCGCGTCTTCGTTATTTGAAAAACGGAATTGAGCTTCACTCTCGATAGTTTTTGCAATAGCTTCGCCACTGCTATCTGGTGATAGCACTCGTTCAAGAGTATTGTTATCGTTTTCAAGTTCGCCTAAGAGTGCTGGGCTAATAGTAAGACGATCACAACCGGCTAGTGCTTCTAGCTCGCCAGTGTTACGGAAGCTCGCCCCCATAACAACAGTTTTGTAATCGTGCTGTTTGTAGTAGTTATAGATCTTTGTTACTGACTGCACACCTGGATCTTCGAATGGGCTGTATTCTTTTTTATCTGTATTGGCTTTATACCAATCTAGAATACGTCCTACAAAGGGTGATATCAAAAATGCACCAGCATCGGCACAAGCCGCAGCTTGGCTAAATGAGAACAACAATGTAAGGTTACAGTTGATACCATCCTTTTCTAAAATTTCTGCTGCACGAATACCTTCCCATGTGGAGGCAAGCTTAATCAAAATGCGGTCTTTACCGTAGCCTGCGGCCTCATATAAACCGATCAGCTTTTTCGCTTTTTCTACGCTTGCTTTAGTATCGAAAGATAGGCGAGCGTCCACTTCGGTTGAAATACGTCCTGGAACAACCGTTAAGATTTCTGAACCGATAGCAACGGCTAATTGGTCGCAAGCTTCGCCGATGGAAGCCGCGTTAGCGAGGGCTTTATCCACTAGAGAGCCGTATTGTTCCATTTGTGCGGCTTTGTAGAGCAGAGATGGGTTGGTGGTTGCATCAATTGGCTGATAACGCTTAATTGCTTCAATATCGCCAGTATCTGCAACAACATCAGAATATTGCTTAAGCTGTTCTAGTTTATTGCTCATATCTTCCTCATAAACTTGTGATCGTATGCACATACCATTATCCGACTGATATGCTTCGAGCACAACCAAAATGCAATTGGCGATTGGGGTTTGTGGCGGTTTTTTCCTCTGACGCCTTAATCATCGCTTAGTTTTTGTCTAAAAGAGCCAGTGCTTGGCGCAGAATATCGGTGGTTGCCTCTGGTTTATTCGCATTTTCCGTAACGTAGCGACGAAATAAGCGTGCTCGAGGCTGGCCTTGGAATAAACCGAGGATATGTCGGCTCATATGGTGCAAACGCTGTCCATTATTAACGTGGGTGTCACAGTAGTGAATATAGGATTCGATAATATCCTTACGTGTAGTGGTATTTGGAGCTGACTCAAACAGTGCATGATCCACTTGGGCAAGAAAAAAAGGGTTGTTGTAGGCTTCGCGTCCAATCATCACACCATCTACATGCTTCAATAAGCTTTGTGACTGTTCAATAGTTGTAATGCCGCCGTTAATGACAATGTTAAGTGCTGGGAAGTCGTGTTTTAGTTGGTAAACATGTTCGTATTTTAGGGGGGGGATCTCTCGATTTTGTTTCGGACTCAAGCCTTTTAACCAAGCCTTCCGAGCATGCACGATAAACGTTTGACAACCCGCATCGGCCACTTTTGAAACGAAGTGGTGCATATCAGGGTAGTCATCCATATCATCCACACCGATGCGATGTTTTACGGTTACAGGGATTGTACAAGCCTCACTCATAGCCTCCACACAACGGGCTACTAGATCGGGCTCGGTCATTAAAATCGCACCTATTCTGCCAGACTGAACTCGATCACTTGGGCATCCGCAGTTTAGATTGATCTCATCATAGCCCCAGCTCTGTGCAAGCTTTGCACACTTGGCTAGTTCTTCAGGCTCACTGCCTCCTATTTGCAGGGCAATAGGATGTTCTTCGGGGTTAAAGTCTAGAAAACGGTTCTTGTCACCATGAATGATCGCACCTGAGACCACCATTTCAGTATAAAGTAAGCTTTGCTTTGAGAGTAAACGCCAAAAGTAGCGGCAGTGTTTGTCACTCCAATCCATCATGGGGGCGATTGAGAAGCGCCTGTCTAAAACCTTCATATATCCAACAGCTTGTTATCGATAAATATCTTTTCACAATTTTCGCCATTATATCAGTAGGTTACATCTTTCAATGGCGATCTAAACCGGTAGTGTACCTTATCTATAAGATAACTGTTGCATTTGGTTTTAATTGAAGTTGCTAGGACTGTTTTCCAATGTTTTAAGAGCAACGTGTTCGTTACTGCTTGCAAGTTATTAGTTCGTATGTAAACTATATATGTCGTATACGAACTAAATTCTTAAATCGAGCCCTTAAATCAGGAATTTTGATGTGGATAATCGGCTTTTTTTTCTAATTAACAAAGCTCAACACCGAATTTTTAAGTATGCAAATACAAAAAGTGAGGAAGTGTTGGGAGTGCCGGTAACCCAGGTTGCAGCGCTTCTTTATATTGCGAAGGATGAAGGCTGTTTGCAGCGGGATCTATCCGTCGCTTTAGGTTTAAAGCATCCAGCCACCACGGGGTTGATTTCCAGAATGGAGAAAAACGATTTAATCGAACGCAGAGCTTGTAATGATGATGCTCGTGCTTCGCGTATTTATCTTACCGAGCAAGGTAAAAATAAACTTCCTGTTATCTTTCCACTTATCGATCAATTTAATGAGCAGCTCATTAAGGGGTTTTCGCAAGAAGAAATAGCCGTTGTCGTGCGTTTTTTGGGTGCGTGTATGCAGGATACTACCAATAAATAATAAAAAGGTGTTGGTTATGAGCCAGTTTTTAGCAATGTACAATCAAATGGGGCCTGAGGCCTTTTCCAAAGGTGTTGAGCAAGTCGCGCCTTATTTTGCCACTATCGATCCGGAAATTACTTCTCTTAAGCCGGGCTATTGCGAAACCATGCTACGCAATCAGAAAAAAGTCCACAACCACTTAGGCACTATCCATGCGATTGCCATGTGTAATGCTGCTGAGCTGGTTGGTGGTATGGCAACAGATGTATCGATACCTGAAGGCGCTCGCTGGATTCCTCAAGGAATGACGGTTGCCTACTTGGCTAAGGCTAAGACAGATCTGCGTGTCGTCTGTGATGCTGCTGATGTGGATTTCTCCAAGCCGGGAGAAGTCGTCGTTCCGGTAGCGGCTTTTGATACGGATGGGAATAAATGCTTTACAGCAGACATCACGATGAATATTAAACACAAATAGTAGTGTTTGATGCTCTATAGAGGCTTAATTGGGGCTTGCTAGCTATCGGGAATAGCGAACAAGCTCGGCCGGATTTAAACGTAGTCATAAGGTGGGGGAAAGCGGATAATAAAAGTTGAGCCTGCGCCTTCTTTACTTAATACTTCAACTTCCGCGTGATGCTCGTTGAGTATACGTTTAACCGCTTGCATGCCGATGCCGCTGCCATTGGGTTTGGTTGAGTAGGCTCGCAGAAATAGGTTATCCACATGGCGATTAGACATGCCAATACCGTTGTCTTGAATAGATATACAGGGGCGATTTACATCCAGCCATGATTTTACCCGAATATAGACTGCGCCGGGCACGGCTGCAGCTTCAATTGCATTTTTGATCAAGTTGATGAAAAGAATCTTTAGGTCTTCTTTATCGCCCCAGATTTTGGGTATTTCATTAATGTCATAGTCGACACTGTCAATTTGTCCATCAAATACGGTAATACACTCGATCAAAAGATCTGTTAACACCACCGGCTGCTCTTTGCGACTGCGATGTCCTTGGAATACACTTGCCATGGTTGTTATGAGCTTCTGAATGCGACTCACCTGTTCGAGCACTACGGCATTCTGTTTGTCATTGTCATAAACATTATTTGAGATTACACCATCGATAATCGATAGTGGAGCCTTGATATCATGATGATAGTGATTCATAAGGTCTAACAATGACAGCGTCTTCTTTGCATCATTCAGATCATTGTGAACCTCGTCAATCTTGCTAATCTTGACAATGGTAGGGCCAAGTTCCGCCGACAGCCATTCGAACAATACTAAATCGTCGTATGAGTAATAATCCTCATCTAAAGGTCTTCCTAAAAGGATAACCATCAGTAGCCTATCCTGATAATTGATACTAATGAATCCTAAAATATCGTTTTTTTCCAATGATTCCCGTGTATATCCCTCGCATTCATCCACCGAGGTAAAGCCCGAGCGCCGGCGACATAAGCCGATCATGTTTTCATTAAACATTGAATCTTTGATAAATTCTTTGCTTTCAACGAAGTTTTCCTGGATCAAAGTATTGTTTTCTGAGTTAACTGAAAATGAGTAGTAGCTCGAAAGATTCATGTTTTCAGAAAAGATGTAATGCAGTACTTGCCCAAATGCGAGGGAATCGAAGCTTGCCTCAAGCATTAAGCGGGAGTTTTGTTTTAGCGTCTGATGGTCATATTGCATGCGCGACACAAGCTTTTTGGTTTTAAGCAGTGCCCAATCTCTGTACTTAGGATAAATTTCTAATACTAGGTAGACAAAAACAGCCATAATAACGATGTGGCCGGTGGCATCGGAAGGTTGTTCAAATAAGGAATTAATAAAGAAGTATCCCCACAAAATGACCGCCACGGCTGCAGCTTTTACCAAGCCTACGCTCATAGCCGCTTTGATATCCATTAAGTGGTGTTGGATGGTTGCATAAAATAGCAGACCAATGAAGAGCATATTAATGGTTGCACCTACCAATTTAAGATAAAACGGATAGCGCAGTAAAAGCATACTTAATAAGCCTAATGATAGCGTGCCCAATAATACGATGAGCAACCATTTGATTCGTTGCTTTTCTCGGTGCGTAGCGTTGTTAAAACGCTTGATGCCCAGCGCAATGCAGCTGATCAGACACGCTATAAAGAGAAGTGAAAAAGCATTATAAATTGCATCTGGCTTAGGCTGGTAGCCGTCGATAACTCGCTCTAATTCAGAGGGAAAAACAAAAAAGTTCAATATGCACAATAATACGCTCGTGGCAAAGCCAGGAATAATAACAGCGTACAAAAAGCGTATTGACTTATTACCAATTAAATACCATGTGAGTAGTGTTAGGCTGGGAGGAATAAGAAACATTCCCCAGCGAGTAATATGAAATAACGTGTTAAGGGTTTCAAAGTCAGCCACTGAGCCAAGAATAAATAGCTCTAGTGACCAGCATCCCATACTCACTGCTACCAGTGACATCGGGCGGGATGCTGGAGCGTTTTTACTAGATAGTGCTATAAATGCAACACAAAAATCAACAAACGCCGTAGCTAAGTGGTGAGTCATTGAAAACTTTCCGTTTACCTAATTTTTTATCTAATCTTCTTCGAACACGCTCAATATCATCACATACCATCAGCGCAGTCTTGAATTTAAGGTGTGGATAAGAGCGGGGCTCTGATGCTAGCTCAAATCCAAACATTGAATGATTATACTGAATGTGTTCCTCTCGCACAGCTGCAACGAGATATTTTGCTCCTTGATCCAGTGCGGCATTGACTACATTTGCATACACCATAAACCTTGCCGTAATACCTCCGCGCCTCTGAAAATGCGGTGCGATCACAAACTTATTTATTTCTAACATCGTATTGTCTAAACCGATGGAATTATCAATTTCTTTCTCGAATACTTCCATTATAGGTATAGTTTGGTCGCTACCAGGAGTATACATACACGAGCGTATAGAGGCTATTGCGCGTTCTTGATAGTGTTCCCTATGGCCTTCTTTATAGCTTTCCTTATAAAAAGTTAAATAAGAGGTGCAATTAGGTTTATCATCGAATTCATCGAAAAACAGTTTGCTATCATTGGCTTTTATAAACCCTTCTGTGCTGTAGCTTTGGTATCGCAGTCTAAACACTGTATCCAACAGCGGTCCGTAGGCTCGCTGATTGCTATATTCATTAATTGTTTTTGGATGAGCATATTGCTCCGCCGCAGTGTGTATATTTTCCTGAGAGTTATTCATTCTAAGCACCTAAGTTTCTAATTGTATTTTTGAGAGTATGATCGTTTGATCAAATTGTGACGCTAAAATACATAATAGGTACGTGCAAATGTCAAATAAAAGATAGGTAAATAGGTGTTTTTCTCGCACTTCATACGATTTAGAAGTTTTTTTTAAGGCTGTATGACGAAAACCACTAACGATAATGGATGCACCAGTTTGGAATAATTTAGGCAGAGAAAAATATGCAATGGTTAAAACACTCAAAAAAGTGTTTTTTAGCATTGAAAAAGAATTAATACACGAAAATATAATGATTTAGGTGACATATCTGCAGAGAGCATATACAAACAATGTGTCAGTTTAAAAAGCGGTAACATAAAAAACCAAGAGGCGATGTTATATTGCCACAACTTTAATAAAGCTCTTGTTGTTGTATTTACAATAATTAAAATAACCGCCCTATAAAGTTGCAAGAGATAACCCCCAACATATATGAGCAGTAAGTATTTCAAAATAATACATACATCTGATTGGCATCTTGGCCAGCACTTTTTCGGTAAAAGCCGGAAGAATGAACACCATCAGTTCTTAGCATGGCTAATTAGCACAGCAGTAGAAAACGCAGTGGATGCAATTATTGTGGCTGGTGATATCTTTGATACGGGAGCGCCACCGAGTTACGCGCGAGAGTTATATAACCAATTTGTTGTAAATCTTCAGAAACACAACATTCAGCTTGTTATATTAGGTGGAAACCACGATTCTACGGCAACCTTGGGCGAATCAAAATCTCTGTTGGCTCATTTCAATACCCATGTTGTCCCGGGTGCATTTGCTGATCTTAACCAGCATGTCATTGTTTTGAATGATGCACTAGATGAGCCTCAGGCAATTGTTTGTGCGATACCTTATTTGCGACCACGAGACATTATTCATAGTCATGCAGGAGATAGTGGTCTTGAAAAACAGCGTAATTTGCAGCAAGCCATTGCGGATCACTATCAGCAAACATACCACATCGCCCAGCAATATCAGCAAGACATTTTGCAACAGCATAATAAAAGTGTACCAATTATTGTTACTGGTCATTTGACAACTGTTGGTGCAAAAACCTCAGAGTCAGTACGGGATATTTATATCGGCGCTCTAGAAGCATTCCCCGCATCCGCCTTTCCTACAGCAGATTATATTGCCCTTGGCCATATTCATAGAACACAAAAAGTTGCAGATTGTGAGCATATTCGATATTCAGGCTCACCAATACCTCTCAGTTTTGATGAACTAGGCAAGGCTAAGTCTGTTTTATTGGCTTGTTTTGAAAATGGAACTCTTGTAGATGTGCTTAATAAACAAGTGCCAACTTTTCAAGCCATGTATTTACTTAAAGGTGATTTAAGTACTATCGAGCTTGAGATTAAGAGTTTGGCTCAAAAGCACCAGTGCGAAGCTAATGCATGGTTGCATATCGAGGTCAGCACCCAAGACTACTTGAATGATTTGCAGCAACACATCCAAGCAATGATTGCCGATTTACCTCTAGAAGTACTTGTGCTTCGCAGGCAGCGTCCACTTCGTCTGCACAGCTCCGGAGCGAAAGCTAAAGAAACTTTGCAAGAGCTAAGTCCCCATGAAGTATTTGAGCGTCGTTTGGCGTTAGAAAATTGGGATGTTGAGGAAGAACAAAATAGAAAGACACGTATTAAGCGCGCTTTTGACGAAATACTGGATTCGGTAAACCGACAGATAATGGCCACTGAGGAGGATGAAACGCCTGAGTCGCACGATAGTGAGCAAGAACAGGACGGCGAGCAAGTAAAGAAAGGAAAGCGAGAGGAGAGATCGAGCACATGAAAATATTAAATTTAAGGCTCAAAAATATTAACTCGCTAAAAGGGGAGTGGAAAATAGACTTTACTAAGGAGCCTTTTGCTAGCAGCGGCCTTTTTGTTATTACCGGCGCTACTGGTGCGGGCAAAACAACTTTATTGGATGCGATCTGCCTTGCTCTTTACCACCGTACGCCGAGACTAAATGAGCCTTCTCCTGCGGATAAAATTATGACTCGCTACACGGGTGAGTGTCTTGCTGAAGTGGAGTTTGAAGTAAAAACAAAGCGTTATCGTGCGTTTTGGGAAGTGAAGCGTGCAAAATTAAAAGTAGATGGGAAAATTCAGCCGACTAGAGTTGAACTGGCCAGTATAAATAATACAGATAATAATGGTGAACCAGAACAATATGTTCGTGGGGATAAAATCCTGAGTGATAAAATCAGAGATAAAGAAAAGCTAATTGCCGAGATTACTGGCCTGGATTTTGGTCGTTTTACTAAGTCCATGTTATTGGCGCAAGGGAGCTTTGCTGCGTTTCTCAATGCGCCTGCAGGCAAACGTGCTGAATTACTTGAACAAATAACAGGTACAGAAATATACGGCAGTATTTCACAGCAAGTGTTTGAACGTTTTCGTCAAGAAGAACGTCAATTACAGCTTTTACGAGATCAAAGTGACACCGCAGAATTATTAGATGAGCAAGCGCTTGAGGAGCAATATGAAACTAGGGCCAAGCTAGAGGAAGCTGTTGCAAATACACAGCATACTTTACGTGATCAGCAAAAAAAAATAATTGCTTTAGAGCATCTCGATAACTCAGCAGTATCCTATCAACAAGCGCTTAGGTCTTGTCAACAATGTGAACAGCATATTATAGCGCATCAGCATGAGCTCGACCGTCTGCAAAGAAATGAACCTGCAGAAAAAATTCGAACACTTTTTTTAGTAGTAAAAGAAGTAAACGAAGAATTAGAAAAAATTAATAGCACTATAAAAGAACTACAGCAAAAAGAAATGTCTGTAGAGCAAGAGCTCTCTCAGTTACTCGCTAAGAAGCAAGTAAACCAAGAAAAGTATAACAATACTCAGCAAGAAATAGAGCGATTTAATACGCTTGTAAGCGATCAAGTAATCCCTCTGGATGAAAAGATAAAACAGCTACAGAGTCATTATCGTGAGCAGCTAAAAGAGCAGAATGAGCTGAAGGAGCAACTTAACAAACAGAGTACAATTTGTGAGAGCACATTAGATAAGCTAGCACAGGCGCAAGAAAGCTATGCGGCTGCCGAAACTTATCTAAACGCTAACCAATCTCATCAACATCTACTGTCACAGATCCCTCTGTGGACAGCTAAATGTGAACAGAGAAACAATATCAAGCAAAATATTGATCGAAGAGAGAAAATATTAGAATCGCTAAGGCAGGATCTTAAAGCGCTGGCAGCCACGACAAATGACAAGCAAGAGCAAGTGCAAGTAAAACAAAAGCAGCTCGATAATGAACAACGCGCCGAGGAACAATGGCATGGTAAATGGTTAGCTATACTGGATAGTGAAACAGAAGAAGATATAAAAAATAGTATTCGACGAACATTGATTTTGCAGCCTATTTTATTTGAGGCGCGACATACCTTTCAAAATTTTTTAAGCGCTCAAACGAAATTTTTTGAACAAAAAGAATCTCTAGAAACCACTTTAGTTAAAGCGGCTAAAGCCGAAACTGTGGTAGAGGGACTGCGCAAAAATTATAAACAGCAGCAGAAGCTTATTGCCGAAATTGAGCGTACCATAAAATTTGAGCAACAAGTATATAGCTTGCAGGATTATCGAGATAAGCTTCAGCAAAATGAAGCATGTCCTCTGTGCGGTGCAACTGAACACCCTGCTATAGAGGTATACAACAATGTTAACAGCTTAGCTAGCGAGCAGCGCCTCGATAGTGAAAATGCTATTTTATTTGAGCTTGAAGAAGCAGGCAAAAAAGCCAGTGAAGAATATGCCGAGTTAAGCAAAGATTGTAAAGTGATGGAAGCTAATCGACACAATATCCAATTGGAACTAGATGAGCTTAAAATTCGTTGGTCTCAGCTCAATCCACAATTAGCACTATCTGCGCCACTATGTGTAGAAAATGAGGCTGTGATTACTGAGAGTTTAGTCGCAATTCAAGATAATATTAGTCGCGCTCAAGAACGTGCAGATGCTATTGCAGTACTTAAGGAAGAAGGACAGACTAGAAAAAACAAGAGCAATAAACTAAAACAAGATCTGCTGCTTACAGAAAACGAACACCAACTTCTACTGAAACAACAAGAACAGTTATTATTGCAGCAAGGGGAGCAACAGCTTCACATTGAAGAAGATCATCGCGTTCTGCATCAGTTAGAGGAGGCTCTTACTCAGCAGCTTCGAGAACAATATCAATTGGCTTTGCCAGCAACGCAAGAGCAAGATAATTGGCTGCAGTTACGTAGGCAAGACAGTGAGCAGTATCAAATACAACTGAAGCTATTTAATTCATATTCAAAAGAAATTATTCAGTTAGAAAATGATAGTAAAAATGCTGAGCGAGAAGCTCAACAAACAGAAAATGATCTTAACTCTTTGAATGCTAAACTGCTGGACACTAAATCTCAGTTAAAACAAAATGAAGATGAACGATATCGTATGTTCGGTAATAAAAGTGTCCAACAGGAGCGAAATCGTTTATCAACGCTTTTATCTGAGTGCCTGAAGCATTTAGAAGAAGTTTCTGCAGTTTTAGAAGAGCAGCAAACATCTTGTCATACTTATCGTATTCAATTATCTGAAAATCATAGTAGCAGGCAAAAATATCTACAAAAACAAGAGCAGTCCAAATACCAATGGTCGCAGGCGCTCGCTGACAGTGTTTTTGATAATGAGGAAGCATTTCTGTCCGCGTTACTGAGCGATGATGAGAAAGAACATTTAACTAAGCTTAAAAATGAATTAGACCAGCAACTTGCAAAGGCAAAGACACTACAGCAGCAAGCCAAGCAAACTTTTGATGAGCTTTCAAATAGTACTGATACAGAACAAACCGTCGATCAACTAAAGCGAGGGGTTACAGATTCTGAAGTAACTATTACCTCTTGTAATAAACAGCTAGGTGAAATAGAACAGTTACTTAAAGCTGATATATTAAGGCGACAAGAACAGAAGTCCATCATTGCCAAAATAGTAGAGCAGCAACAAGTGTATGATGACTGGGATACACTCAAGAGTTTAATTGGCTCTTCTGACGGTAAAAAATTTAGAGTATTTGCCCAGGGCTTAACTTTAGACCATCTCATCTATTTAGCGAACCAGCAACTGACTCAACTCCATGGCCGTTACCAGCTTGTGCGAAAAGTAGAAGAAGCTTTGGAGCTTGAGGTGATGGATACTTGGCAAGCGGATTCCTTGCGCGATACTAAAACTTTATCTGGTGGGGAGAGTTTCCTAGTGAGCCTGTCTCTCGCTTTAGCTCTATCAGATTTAGTGAGTCATAAAACACGTATCGATAGCCTATTTTTAGATGAGGGCTTTGGTACATTGGATGCGCAAACTCTCGAGATTGCGCTAGATGCATTAGATAGTCTCAATGCCAGTGGTAAGATGATTGGTGTTATTAGCCATATAGAAGCGTTAAAAGAACGCATTCCCCTGCAAATTGAAGTAAAAAAAATGAGCGGTTTAGGAATAAGCTGTCTCAATAAGCGCTATGCTGTGTCAGAAACATAGCGCCGGAAAAATAGTGCCGGTGTTATAGGAGTATATATGCGGCTACTCACTCAGTAGCCGCTAAAGAGATTTATGACAAGTTTTAAGTTTTTTCCCGCTACCACACCAGCAAGGATCATTTCTCCCTAATTTTATCGCTGGTAATATGTCGCCTTGAGTATAAAACCATTGTTGTTCAAAAATAAATTGGGACTTTTCATGTAATTGATCCACGTTGGTCACAGTGTCAGGAGTATTTTTGGTATGGTAAAAGGCGACAAACTCTACCCAACCAATGTCTTTACGCCCTTTCTGTAGTCCACTATCGATAACTTTTAAGCTCAGCCATTGAGTTGTGTTAATCGTACTTTGAATATGATGCTGAGTGTTTTCTGTTATTTTGGATGGATGTAGAGTTTTGAGTAAATAATCTGCTTGTTTTTCGACAAAAGCCGTGTAGCGTGACCTCATCAATTGTTCAGGCGTACGCGGCAAACTTTGCTGGTAAATGAAAGGGCTACAGCATTGAATATATTCTTTTTTACTCCCACATGGGCAGATGGTAGGCACTCTTGTACTCCTTATGTGCTGTCTTGTAACACTCTATATGTTCTGTTAAGTCTGGGTGATGTCGATATCTAGTATTATTTTACTGTTGGCTGAATACCTATTCAATATGAGTCGCTTTTATTCTGTTGTATCGTATAGCTTTTAATGCTGACAAAACAAAGACCCCCTAAGCTCACTTGGGTTTTCCGGCTTCAAAAAAAATAAAAATTGCTATTTTTCATGTTTTACAAGCAAAATTCTAAACGCTATTGCACAGCTCAATAGGTATTGTTAAATAGATATGACAGGGTGTATGTAAGTTTCGAGGGAATATACTTGATAACTACTATAAGTTTGCCCTGAGAATATCTACACAGAAATATAGTTTTATGATCGATTGCTGCATTTTTGATTTAGATGGCGTTATTGTCGATACAGCCAAATACCATTTTTTAGCTTGGAAACGACTGGCTGACCAGCTCGATATTGTATTCACTGAAGAAAATAATGAGCTTTTAAAAGGCGTCAGCCGTGTTGAGTCGCTCAACATTATTTTGCGTCTTGCTGACAAAACTCTTACGGAAGAAGAGAGAGTCAGCTGTCTGGAAAGAAAAAATACATGGTACCTTGAATACATCCACCGCTTAGATCGTTCGGAAATATTGCCTGGTGTGGAAAAATTAATCACTGAAATTCGTGGCCGAGGTATAAAGATTGCTTTGGGGTCTGCGAGTAAAAACGCTGTCATTATTTTGCAACAACTTAAGCTAATGGATATGTTCGACGTGATTGTTGATGGCACTCAAGTATCACAGGCCAAACCAGATCCAGAAGTATTCCTCAACGCGGCTAAAGATGTCGATATTGACCCACAAAAATGTCTTGTTTTTGAGGATGCGGTTGCCGGCGTTGAAGCAGCCCTTAATGCAGGTATGTATGTTATTGGCATCGGTTCAGAGGAAACTCTACATCAAGCAAATTTTGTCCTTCAGGATTTACAAAACCAAACATTAGATCAGCTTATCGAACGGCTTTAAGTCTGTTTTATAAGCCCATAGAGCATTAGTTACAAAGATGCATTTAATTGGGAAGTAATAATGAAAAATTATATTCAGCATGACCCATGGAAGATTATTGAAAATGATTTTGACCCTGCGGTAAACCGCGTATCTGAGAGTATTTTTTCAATAGGTAATGGAAAGTTTGGCCAACGGGCTAACTTTGAAGAATCCTATTCAGGAGATTCTCTACGCGGCAGTTATGTGGCGGGGGTATATTACCCTGATCCAACTAGGGTAGGGTGGTGGAAAAATGGTTATCCCGACTATTTTGCAAAGGTAATTAATTCCACAAACTGGATCGGTATCGATGTTTGTATTGATGGTGAGCAGCTAGATCTTGCCAAATGTGAGATAGAATCTTTTAGTCGTACTCTCAACATGAAAGAAGGTTATTTGTTGCGTCGTTTTGTCGTATCTTTAGCTTCTGGGAAACGTGTTGAAGTTGTTGCTAAGCGCTTTGTTAGTATCGTCGACACTGACAATGGTGCGATTAAATATAGTGTTAAGCTACTAAATTTTAGTGGTACAGTTGAGTTTTCTCCTTACTTGGATCTAGATATTTTTAATTCTGACTCCAATTATGATGAGAAGTTTTGGCAACAGAAGTCTCACTATGTGGAACCTGGACTTGCTTATATTTGCGGTGAAACACTCAAGACAGGTTTTACACTGGGTGTGGCAATGAATTACCAACTCGTTTGTGGTGATAGTGAGGTGGTAAGCACTCCAGAGCTAATTGAAAAAGATAAATACGTTGCTAATAAAGTAAGCGCAACCTTAGCCGAAGGTGAAGAAGTAACATTTTATAAATACGCGGCTATTATATCCTCGCTTAACTGCCCTGTATCCGATATCGAAGGTTTTGCTAAACAATCTGTAGCTGATGCCAAAGGTAAAGGTTTTGAGACAATGTTAGCGCAACACGCTGCCGCGTGGGCCGACAAATGGTCGACAGCCGATATACGTATTGAAGGCGATATTGCTGCCCAGCAAGGTATTCGCTTTAACATCTTTCATATGAATCAAACATATACAGGTGAAGATGAGCGTTTGAATATTGGCCCGAAAGGTTTTACGGGTGAAAAATACGGTGGCGTCACCTATTGGGATACAGAAGCCTACGGTGTTCCCTTTTATTTAAAAACGGCAGACCCTAAAGTTGCCCGCCAATTGTTAATTTATCGCTATCATCATTTAGAAAATGCAATAAAAAATGCTGAAAAGCTTGGGTTTAACAGTGGCGCAGCGCTTTACCCTATGGTTACCATCAACGGTGAAGAATGTCATAACGAATGGGAAATTACCTTTGAGGAAATTCACCGTAACGGTGCTATCGCTTATGCTATCTACAATTATATTAATCATACGGGAGATGAGGCGTATCTTGCTGAGTATGGCCTTGAAGTATTGATAGGAATTTCCCGTTTCTGGTGCCAGCGTGTGCAATGGTCGAAAAGGCGCAATGCTTACCTTATGCTTGGTGTTACGGGGCCAAACGAATACGAAAATAACGTCAATAACAACTGGTATACCAATTATATTGCCCGTTGGACAATGCAGTACACGCAGCAAGCGCTAGCAATTGTTAAACAACTTGATGGACAACGCTATCAGCAGATTATTGCCAAAACCAAGCTGAATGCTAAAGAAGACGAAACCAGTGTTTGGAGTGATATTTGCGAGAAAATAGCACTACCTGTGGACGATGAAACGGGTGTCTTTATCCAGCATGATGGTTTTATGGATAAAGATCTACAGCCGATGTCTGCTATCCCCAAAGAGCAATATCCTATTCATCAACATTGGTCATGGGACCGTATTTTGCGTTCGTGCTACATTAAACAAGCGGATGTTATGCAGGGTATATATTTATTTGAGAATGAATTTGAGCGCGACACAATTAAGAAAAATTATGATTTTTATGAGCCACTCACGGTACATGAGTCGTCGTTATCGCCTTGTATTCATTCAATTTTAGCATCGAGCTTAGGCTATCAGGATCTTGCATATAAATTTTATTTACGCACATCGCGCTTAGATTTAGACGATTATAACAATGATACCAGTGATGGCCTGCATATCACCTCAATGGCGGGAACCTGGATGTCCATTGTTGAAGGTTTTGGCGGTGTGAGGGTCGACAATGGTGTACTGAGTTTGAAGCCTTTTATCCCTGAAAACTGGGATTCCTATGCATTTAAAATGATATTTAGAGGCGTAAAACTGAATATTATGGTGAGCAACAACGATATTATCGTTGAAAACGAATCAGAAAATGCGTGTGAGCTTAACCTATACGGTGAGATGAAAAAAATCTTACCCAAATCAAAAGTACAGCAGGAAATTAACTATTAGACAGTTAGATTAAGAGTTGCCTGAGTCAAGACAATATTAAAGTCACGAATGTGACTTTAATATTTTATCATCGCTGCTTGTACATTTGTTGTAGCACACTTTGGTTATTGGAAAAGTTTAAACTACATCTTTCAAGAAAAGTATTAATCTCTTTGAGCTCATATTTATGGGCTTTTACACTTCCTTTTAATAGTTTTTTCTCATCATGATACATACCATAACCCGATAAAATGCTATGCCATGACATAGAAGTATAGTGTTTTTCCATATCGCGCTTGCGCAGAACCTTATTTACATCTTCTGCTTGGTGCCAACTGGCGAGTACATTTTTTAGGTCATCTGAAAGTTTATTGTGTTGGCGATTTGCGTACCAATAGTCTGAGTCTTGTCGTGAATTTAAAACGTAGTGAGCAACAATGTAATCTCGAATGCCTTCGAACTTTTCGTTAATTCTATGATTAAACTTTTGTTGGTTGATATCAGTAAAATTACCTAGTTCATAGGCATCGATAAAGCCTTGAATTGTTTCTTGTACTAGGTGTAGAGCCGTTGCTTCCAACGGTTCAATAAACCCCTGCGAAAGACCTACAGCTAGACAGTTGCGATACCAATGCTGCTCGACTCGGCCTACTTTCATTTTAATATGACGGGCTTGTATGTCACTATCAAGCATATTTAAATGTTGGCGTAACTCTGTTTCAGCATCATCAGCACTACAATAAGATGATGAATAAACGTAACCATTACCACTTCGATTAGCTAGGGGGATATTCCATACCCAACCGTTGGTTTTTGCTGTTGACACTGTTTGTGGTTTAAAGTTTTCTTGTTTAGGAGTAGCGATAGTAACAGCAGAATCGTTAAATAGGTTTTCTTCAAAATTTATGAAAGGTACTTTAAGAGTGCGTTGTAATAATTGGGACGAAAAACCTGTACAATCCACAAAAAAGTCGGCTTTAATTATCTCTCCCGAATCGAGAATCAAAGACTCAATATTTCCTTGCTCATCAACACAGGCGCTTTCTACTTTTGCATCAATATGTCTAATACCTCGCTTAAGCCCTTGCTCATGGAGAAATTCACCTAATAAAGCCGCATCGAAGTGATAGCCATAAGATACTTTAAACGGGAAGTTATCATGTTCAATAGGCGCTAAATTTTTTTTCGTGAGTATTGAATTCAGATAAAAAGTATCGGGGTGGGCATATATATTGACACCTTTTCGTCGCATCTCGCAGTTATAAAAAAAGGCGGGTTGCGTTTTAAAATCTACCTCTGACTCAAATGCATGAAAATAGCTGTCAAAACCAGGTTTTGATGACCAACCAGCGAAAGTAATGCCGTTTTTATAGGTGGCATTGCACTTCGGCATCCACTGGTTTTCTGCAAAGCCAAGAAAATCGAAGAACGATTTCAGTTGTGGTGTTGAGCCTTCTCCTACACCGATAATACCTAATGCTCGTGATTCGATTAAGGTGATATTGATACCCAGTGTTTGCCAGCATGCCGCCATTAGGTGAGCGCTCATCCAACCAGCAGTGCCTCCGCCGAGAATAACAATATTTTTTATAGGGGCAAATGCAGCGCTCATATAATTCCTTACAAGCCAATGGGGGATAGTTGGCATAGCTTAACCAGAGCATAAGTGTTGAGCAAGTATTGTAATGTATACAGTGCCTAGCGCTAACACATAGCAAGCGTAAGGCTAGCTTCAGCTTCGCTTTTGGTGTTTTTAATGCATTTCATTTAGTCGACTTTTACACTCTTTTCATCGGCTAGCGGGTCGTTAGTGGTAAATTTATTTTTTATTTATACGTATGCATTGCCTTGACTTTTTACTACTTTGGTTGAGTTTTTTACGCAACAAAAAACAACGCATCTATTCGAGTGCTTTATCGAGCGAATGTACTTTACTTCGTCTCTCAATAATCTAATTTTATTCGATAAACTACTCAAACAGTAACATTTTCCTCGGCTTTAGAATTTTTGAGAAGGAAAGTTACAGTTAAATATTCCCTTTTGTCGTATCAATGACCCTTACTTAACTTTAACCGTTGTGTGTCTTATTACCTTCAGAAAATCAGAAAAAAATGTATTTTTTTCAAATGTACTTTCATACGTATGCATCAGTAAAAAATGTGTTTATGTCGTCGCCTATTTAAATCGCTATTATTTGTTTTTTTATAAATTAAAAATTCAATATCCAATCGTCAGTTTTAAGGCTGTGTTGTTTTTTTGTGATATTTTATTTTTATTTTTTTTGAGAAAACATAATAAAATCAACATATTATGTGGTTGGTTATGTTTTTTTTGAAATGCTGGGTGTGATTTTATCATGACCTTTTTATCACTTTTAAAAAAATGACAGCGCAAGAAAAAACTATATTTTTTTCTGTAATGGATCTGTAAGCAGGTTTTTTTGACATCTCTATTGCCTATTTTTTTGACGTGACATAGTTAAAAAAAAATGGCATGTTATTGCACCGGTGTGAAGAAATAATATTTCATCTGTTTTGCTACGATTGATTGTTATTCAGCTGTTAAGGCGTCTTCTCACAATAATAATTTTAATAAATTTTAGAGGTTTTAAACCTCCCCTTAAAACAAAAGAATAATTAAGCAGGGTGTCCGTTTATGTCCAGCTATAAAGTGTTTAACTATAAAAAACTCTTTGCGTCCACAATATTACTTTCTACTGTTGCATTATCGGGCTGTGGCGGTGGCGATGTTGAAGGCAACCAAGAGCCGCTGCTTGTGTGTGAAAATGGGCAGACTCTCGATAGCGCTACGGGAACCTGTAGTGCAAGACCATTTTTCTGCAGTCAAGCGGGTTTTACATTACCGGATGATTTCCCGGCAGACCAAGTACCCACCCAAGAAGATTGTTTGCCACCTGATTTTAGCGGTCCTGACCCGGTTTATTTCCCAGCTGAAAGTGAAGCTGTCATTTACTACAACCGCCAAGGTGTTGATGCAGAGTACGATGGCTGGGTATTACATCTATTTAATTGCGGCGATCAGCCCGGTTGGCCCGATAGTGAGCTGACTGTTTGGCCGAATGGGCCTTCGGTAAATGGTGACAGTGTTGCGGGCATGGCTACCAGCGATCGCTCAGCTGTGACAGAAGTCCCGGCGGATGGCATTGATCCTATTTATGGGGCTTTTTGGATTTTGCCAATCGAAGATGCTGCCACCTGTGGTAACTATATCGTGCATGAAGATTTCCAAGGCGGGGATCAATCGGCCGACTTAAACCTCACCCTTGATGGTACCGATCGCTTTGCGCGCATGGCTTTCTATCAACCTAGTGCTACGGGCACCGCTGCCGGGGGTGTCGCTTCTGAGTTACCTATTTGCTTAGATGAAGAATGCAGTGTGCCTGTGTTACCACCACGGCGCTTTGTCGATTTCTCCGCACATTGGATAGATGAAACTACAATCGCCTGGTCTGTTGCTGGTGCAAATGATACAGCATTATATGCCTCCACCACGGGCGGGATAGATCAGGATGGTGAAGGTAACATTGTGGCAGGCACTGGTGTGGATGCCGAAGGCAACACATTTGATGTCAGGTTACTCGGCAGTCTTTCGGCAACGACCTTTACTCCCGAGCAGCAAGCGGCATTTCCTCATTTAACCGGTGACGGCTGGGGCGCCTATAGGTTCGATACCGAGCTGACCGAAGCGGATATTAAAGAATCTCTAAAAGGCCAGCTTCTTTTTATTGGCACAGACGGTGATACGCTTCTGGGCAGCTTTGTTCAAAAGCAAAGAGTTCTCGATGCGTTATACACTTCCGGTGATGATACTAACCCTTTAGCGGAAAGCGCTGAGCTTGGTATTTCATATGCCGATGGCAATATTACTGTATCGGCGTGGGCACCAACAGCACGCGCTGTTGAATTAAAAGTCTTTAGTGCGGCGAATCCAAAGCAGCTAGTATCTGATAATACTATGACCTTTGACGATCAAACTGGGATATGGACATTCAGCGGCCCGGCTGCCAATTTGGATGGATTGTTTTATCGCTATTCTATTTCTGTATTTGACCCCATTGCCGACACCATAAAAAATGTTGAGTCAACAGACCCCTATTCGGTAAGTCTGGATACCGACGGCGTGTTTTCACAATTTATTGATTTAAATTCCGAGGCGACCAAACCCGCGGGTTGGGATGGCCATGAAATTCCCACGGTTACTAACCCAGAGCAAGCCGTGATTTATGAAGGTCATATACGGGACTTTAGTATCCGTGACGAAAGTACTTCACAAGCCCATCGCGGAAAATTTATGGCTTTTACGGAAGATTCCGTGCCAGTACAACATCTTGAAGAACTTGCTAATAACGGCTTAACGCACTTTCATATGTTACCTGCTTTTGATATTGCAACGGTGGTGGAGGCGCAAGAGTTTGTTGTTAATTTAACGGATACCGTTGAGCGTATATGTCAGCAGGTGACAACAGCGGCAATATGTGATGAAGATAATGAGGCATTTGTTGCTGATGCCACAATGACCATAGAAGAAGTATTGCAAAGTTATCCCACTAACTCTACCCAAGCTCGCGATTTAGTAGAATCACTGAGTGACGCCGACGGTTTCAATTGGGGGTATGATCCTCACCACTTTAATGCCCCAGAAGGCAGTTATTCCACTGACCCAGAAGGCTCTACTCGAATTTTAGAAATGCGGGCGATGATTCAAGCTCTGCATGAAATAGGCTTACGAGTGGTGATGGATGTTGTATATAACCATACCAGTGAATCTGGTTTAGAAAATGTGAAGTCTAATTTTGACAAATTTGTTCCTGGTTATTATTACCGCCTAGACCCTATTACTGGCTTAGTAGAAACTGCTAGTTGCTGTCAGGATACTGCTGCTGAAAATACTATGATGGGGAAATTTATCGAAGATTCGCTAGTGCAATGGGCACAACAATATAAAATCGATAGTTTCCGTTTTGATCTTATGAGTTTTCACCCTCGCGATTTAATTCAGCGTTCGCTAGCAGCGGTACAAGCAATTGATCCCGATAATTATTTTTACGGAGAAGGCTGGGAAGAGTTGGGTGGCAGTTCTGCCAACGATGCAATTTTCGCGCGAGCCACACAAGAAAATTTAGGTGGCACAGGTATTGGTACCTTTAATGATCTAATGCGCGAACCTCTGCGTGGTGCCTCTTTACTCAATGGCGGTAACCTTGATCGCATTCGTGCAGGTTTAGCTGGTAACCTTGCTTCTTATCAATTCTATAACAGCAGTAGCCAACTTATTTCCGCTTCTGATATTGGTGCTTACACCAATGATCCCCAGGAAAACGTCGCCTATGCCACGGTACACGACAACGAAACTCTGTGGGATTTTTTACACATGGAAGGCACTTTACCAGACGCTATTAACACTATGGCCGATCGCGCTAGAGCGCAAGTGCTGACTCTGTCTGTTCCCTTATTGAGCCAAGGGGTTAGCTTTATTCACATGGGGTCTGACTTACTGCGTTCAAAATCTTTTGAAGAAAATAGTTTTAATTCTGGCGACTGGTTTAACTACATCGATTTTACACAAACGGATAACAACTGGAATATCGGTGTTACCCAAGGAGATAGCACTCCTGAAGATGACACTTTCTTGGCGAATATTCTGGCTAATCCTGAAGCTGATCCGGACGCTGCAACTATTGCTTGGTCTTCCGATGTTTTCAATAACATGTTAGCTATTTCATCTTCTACGCCGCTGTTTAACTTAACATCAGCAGAGCAGATATCCGAGCGTGTCGGTTTTCACAATCAAGGTATTTTTCAAGCTGACAACATGATTGTCATGAGTATTGATGATGGTGATACGCAGGCCAGTATGTTTGATGATTTAGAAAATAATCTCGATCTAGACGACCTCGATCCAGCGTATGATGCTGTGGTTGTTATTTTTAATGGTGCCACTACTGCTCGTACACACGCCATTGAAAGTGCAGCGAATTTTGAACTGCATGCAATGCAAACAAGCGGTATCGACACTGTTGTGCAAACAGCATCTTTTGATAATGCCAGTTCAACCTTTAGTGTTCCAGCTCTGACAACCGCAGTTTTTGTTAAAAGACAAAATGGTGCCCAAGGCTATGGGTTGTGGGCAGGTGCATCGCCCGCTCTTGGTGGTGCGATACCGAATCCCTTCAGTGTACCTATTTTCTTGCGTGGCAGTATGAATTCCTGGGGTATTAGTGACGAGTTAAACTATAACGGCGATGGTACTTTTACTGTATTTACTGATATTACTGCTGCTGACTATGAATTTAAAATTGCATCCGAAGATTGGAGTACGGTGGATTTCGGTGCTGCCACTGCCGACACTACAGTAACCTTAGGTAGCGACAAAACTTTAGCGACAGGCGGTGGTAATTTAGCGATTACCATTCCCAGTGATGGTGAATACCGTTTTGATTTAAATGCGGCAGTGGATGCATCGTCGCCAGTACTTAATGTTCGCAACGCCCGTACTTTTGGCGACACCGCAATATTTTTACGTGGTTCTATGAATGGTTGGGGAACTGCTAACGAAATGGCCTACACCGGTGAAAGTATTTATCAAACACTACTACCTATCAGTGCAGCACGACATGAATTTAAAGTAGCATCGGACGATTTTGCCACGGTTAATCTAGGTGGCACAGAGTCAGGCGTTGAGGTGAATTTCGGCCAGTCTTTAGTACTTGGCGAAGTGGATGACAATAACCTAGCGGCAGAGTTTATTGCCGCCGATTATTTATTTACTCTCGATACATCCAATATAGATATGCCTCGCTTAGCTGTGGTACTTAACCAAACCTTTGGCAGCACACCTGTATTCGTTCGCGGTAGCTTTAATGGTTGGGGCATCGCGGATGAAATTATATTCCAAGGTAATGCGGTTTATAGCGTCGATATTAATATCTCAGCAGGAAGCTATGAGTTTAAAGTAGCGTCGGAAGATTGGAGCACAGTGAATCTTGGAGAAGGTATGGGGGCAGCTGTCACATTAGGAGTGCCTTTCAGCGGCCTTGCAGATAACGGTGGTAATCTTAGTCTTGTTATTTCTACAGACGGTGTTTATCGCTTTACCTTTGACTCAAGTCGTGGCGCTTCTACGCTGACGGTAACAGATGTATCACCTTAAGCCGGTTGTGATGAATCGATAAAAAATATAACGGCAATGCCAAGTTATGAGGCATTGCTATTAGGATACTTTCTTAAAAATAAATAATAAGAAAATAAAAATAAGGGTGCAAAGCAATGAAACAATTTAAATTGAACCCCTTGGCGACAGTGATTTCGTCTCTTGTGTTAGTTATGGCTGGAACGCATTATACATATGCGCAAGATGCAGTTATCGAAGAGGAAGAGCCTCAAGTCAATACAGATGAAGAAGTTATTGTTACTGGGTTTCGGCGTTCTCTTCTCAATTCCATCGATACTAAAAGAAATGCGGATACTATCATTGAATCTATTTCTGCAGATGATATTGGTGGTCTTCCAGATCGTTCTATCGCAGACTCACTAGCTCGCTTGCCAGGAATTACTGTTGATCGGACTGGCGGCCAGGCGGGTGAAATACAAGTACGGGGTTTATCTGGAGATTTTGTTTTTGCAACTCTTAATGGTCGTGAGCAAGTATCGCCAAACCGTGAACGTGTTATTGAATTTAACCAATACCCCGCAGAGTTACTATCTAAGGTAGATGTTTATAAAGTACCTAAGGCTTCGATTATCGAAGGCGGCATAGGCGCAACGGTTGAACTTAAAACAGCTAACCCACTGGAATTAGACGTCGATCATAAATTTCATGTAAGTGCTCGCGGTAGCTATAATGATCGGGCTGGTGATCTTGCCGGTGGTGATGAATTTGGTAGCCGTTTCACGATTTCTTATCAAGGTAAGTTTCTCGAGGATACCTTGGGCTTTGCCATAGGCTATGCGCGTTTAGATCAAGGACAAACGGCAGAAGAATATATAGGTTTACAGTTTCCCAATCCTTCATCTAGCGACTTTGTTGATGTAGATGGCGATGGGCGCGGTAATTCTATTCCCGACGGCTTTGAATTACAGCATACCGGTGGTACTGAAATCCGCGATGGCTACATGGCGGCGATACAATTTGAACCCAATGAAAAACTCACAATTCAAGCGGATCTTTTTCTATCTCAATTTGAGTCAACAGGTTTTTCCAAGGGCTTTCGGATACAGAACCTTGCACGTTTTGAAATCGACAACCCCATCCTCGACAGTAACGGTATTGATGTCATCGGCGGTGAATTTTCTCTAATATCAGAAACAGTAGGGGGCGTCGAGCGCTCTACGCGCAACAATGGGCCACGTTATAATAGTGATGCCTTAGTGCTTTCGGCCGATCAAGGCTTCCAACTAATTTCTGATAACGTCACCAACGATGACGAAGTTATTTCTGGCGGTATCGCGCTTAAGTGGACTGAAGAAAGTTGGGAAGTCAGTGCCGATATTTCCACCTCTCGTGCGGAAGGATTCTTCAATGATGGTATAACCCGTTCTCATTTATACGATGTAAACAACACCACCGATGCCGATGGTAATCCTATAACTACCACAACAAGAACAGATAATCTCGGCTTAGCTTTTCGTTTGAATGGTAACCAAATACCGCAAATTACTTTTAATGAAAGAGCAAATTTTACTAATCTCGATCCCAGCCGAGGACCTGTTGTTCGTTTATCCACGTACGAGGCATATCCTCATCTTAACGAAGATGAGGTGGACGCGATTCGTATTGATGGCAAATACAATTTTGATAGTTCATTTATTGCTTCGGTTGAGGCGGGAGTGAGATACTCTGAACGTAACTACATTCGCGGACGACAAACTTTTGTTTACAGCCCCTTCCAATCTGGTGACGGTGTTAATGCCAACTCTACAAGCTTACCAATTGACCCACAGTTTGCTGAGGTTATTAACTGGCAAGGTGATTTTTCTCACTTCCCTTCATTTTTAGATATTGATGCTGACGCTGTTTTTGCTCAGGCAGTAGCAGAAGGTTTGGTGGTTGACGATGAGGGAAATCTGCGTGATACAACACCACGTGCTCGCTGGGGAGAAGGACGAGCGTGGTCGGTCACGCAAAGTGCTGATGTTACCGAAAAGGTAACGGCCTATTACTTTTTGGCGAACATCGATACCAATATAGCTGATATGCCACTAACGGGTAATGTGGGAGTGCGCGTTGTAGATACAGACCAATCTGCCTTGGGTATTTTTGGGGCTGACCCGGCTAATGGTTTGCCGGCAGATAATATTTTGGATGGCTTGGGCCGAACCGCAGACCAAGAAGGTGCGCCGGGTTTTGAAAATGGCGCAGCCTATGTGAGAAATGGTGACGAATATACTAAAGTACTGCCATCACTGAGCTTAAACTTATCCCTTACGGATAATGACATTGTAAGGCTGGGGGTTGCTAAAGTTATTTCCCGTGTTCCTATTTCTGACTTGGCTAATGATACTGCACCCAATTACTCATTGGATCGAAATAATACTGTATTTAGACTAGATATTGATGCTTCCAATAATCCATTTCTACGTCCCTTTGAAGCTGAACAAATCGATTTATCTTACGAGCATTACTTCGAAGAAACTGAAGGTGTGTTTGCTTTAGCACTTTTTAATAAAGATATTAAGAATGACCAGCAGACCGTTGGTTTTACCGAATTTCCATTTCAAGAGTTAGGCTTTGGTAGCTTTGCTATTCCATCATCTCGTTTGCAAGAGCCGACTCGTGACCCTGTCACTGGAGAAATTACCGACTTAGGTGCAGCACTTCCTGTTGTCGATGGTACCTTAACTATCTCTACTAATAATGCCGATGCGGGTTTTATTCGAGGTGTTGAAGTATCATTGACGCAGACGTTAAATTTCTTGCCTCAACCATTAGATACCTTCGGTTTTCAAGCGAGTTATGCTCGCTTGGATACAGAGCTAAATGTTACCAACCCCTTTACTGGTGATACCGCTGCAACTCTGCCTTTCCCTGGTTTAGCCGAAAATTCTGGTCAGCTCACATTATTTTGGAGCTATGAAGGTTTAGAACTACGCCTATCTACGAACTATCAAGACGCCAAAGTAGGGGAATTATTCGACCCCACCGGTGGTGATGGCGATTTAGCACTCTTTGAAGAGCAAACGACCATGGATTTCCAGTCTTCATATGATTTTGGAAATGGTCTACAACTTCTTTTTCAAGTATCTAACTTAACGGATGAGCCTAATCTAAGTAGCTTTGGCGGCGGTAATAGAACTGGCAATATTCAATTCTTTGGCCGGCAGTTTTATTTCGGTGCCAATTACAACTTTGAGTAAATTATTCATAGAGTATCTACTGCTCCACTTATGCCAACGTAGGTATGACGTTGGCTTTTTTTGTATTTCTTCCATTACTCCCACTCGCTCTGCATTTCCCCAAAAACCATGCAATATGACTGGACTATGACTTTAGTTGTGTTTGAAAAGTGTACAGATTGTTTTTACCATTAGCCTCATAAACTGGGCTCATAGACAGTATTCACTTCTTCGGTATAATAAAGCCGGGAAGTGAAACACGCCGATAAATACAGGGAAGGTAAGACTACCCTGCTAAGTTATTGAATTCACTTGTTTTTTGAAAAATGACTGCTCCCTATACTTTGTATGCTATGGGAAGCGTATGACATTTGTTAGTTGTATTGTAAAGGATAGATAATGAGATATTTAGTTTTATTAGTGGCCCTATTTTCTTTTAGTAGCTATGCCTCTTGGGATGGCAGTACCAGAGGCGAAGTTGTAGCTATTGAAGTAACAGCAGAGTCAAATTATGCATTCCGAATTCATTTAAAAAATGCTCCAGCACTGTGTGGTAATGCTAATACATGGGCGTTCTTAAACAAGTCTGATAGTAACTATGAGACATATGTCAGTTTATTAACGGCAGCAAAATTTGCACAAGCTGAAGTCACTGTGTATACCAATCAAATCTCAAATGGTTTTTGTAAGATAGGGCATATCACAGTTCATTAATAGGAAAACCTGTTGTCAATAAGCGTAGAGAACAAATATGAAAAAAGGAAAATTGATATTTTTTTGCGGAAAAATGGGAGCAGGTAAATCTACTGAAGCGTCTAAAGTAGCGCAAGAAGGAAATAGCGTCTTACTTGTTGAGGATGAATGGCTTGCGTCACTCTACCCAAATAAGATTTCTTCGTTAGAGGATTATATTAAATACTCGAATCAATTAAAGCCGCAGATTAAAAAACTAGCCCAATCTATTTTAGTCACGGGTGCTAACGTGGTGATGGATTTCCCTGCGAATACAATATCCCAGAGAAGTTGGTTTCGAACGATTTTTTTAGAAGTCGATACCTCACATAATTTGATTTTTATTGATGCCTCTGACGAAACTTGTCTTGCACAGATTGAAAAAAGATGCCAATCACATCCTGAGCGAGCGTTGACCGATACCCCCGAAATGTTTGAGCAAATAACTAAATACTTTGTTGAGCCTTCGCCGGATGAATTATTTGATATCACTAGGATTGTTAAGGGAGAGAATAAACCCTAGCTCTATTTGTGAATGAAAAATACGATGCCGTTTGACGAAGGTCTCTTTAATAATATGTAGTAAAATTTGACTGTCTAATACCCGCATTTGCCAAATATTATCTATGCTACTCCAGAGGTATTTTAAGCAACTTGTTTGTACATATAATTACTAAGAATGATACATCTGTGAAATATTAGTTTTGGCGATGAGTAGGATTTTTTATGCTGCAACATTTCATAATTCTTAATATTCGGTAATTCTTAGCACTTTGTAGTATAGATGGAGATATTAACGTAGAAAATATTAGAATGGTAAATATTAGACTAGCAAAATTAATACTAGAGCAACTGAGCTTTCTAACTATACTTATTTAAACAGACTATTACGCATATAGACTATTTAGAATAGAAGGGTAGCTATGAAGATTACCTCTTTAATGACACCTAAGGTTGTTAGTGTAGAAATGGATGATGCTCTTAGCGTGGTTAAGGAGATATTTGATAATAAAAAATTTCATCATCTGCTAGTTGTGGGGGAATCTAAATTACTTGGTGTTATTTCAGATAGAGATTTGCTTAAATCATTGAGCCCAAATATCGATACCGCCGCGGAGACAAATAAAGACTTGGCTTGCTTAAATAAAAAAGTGCATCAGATAATGACGAGGCAGCCCATTACTCTCCATGAAAAATCTACTATAAAAGATGCCGTTGCGCTATTTAATAGTCATCGAATCTCATGTATTCCTGTTATCAATAATCTGAACGAACCTGTTGGTATTATTTCCTGGAGAGATATAATGAAGGAAATTGGCAAGCGCCTTGAAAATGCAACTAAGTAAATGCTCAGAGCTTTCACAAACGTAGCTTTTGCATCTACTATGGAAAGCTTGTTTTAATAGGTCTAAATAAGTAGGCTTTAGTCGAGATGGGTAGTGAGTAAACTGAGTAAGGTGTATAGGTTTTAAGATGGGTGAGCTACAAGATGAGTAGGTTAATAGCAGCCGGATTTGCTGGCCTTGGGATTTGGAAATTATCGGAAGATAGTTCAAACTGGTTCTGGTGGGCATGGACAGCTTTTTTTCTCATTATATTTATCTTTCCAAATAAGGGTAAGTCAAGTGGTGATTCTTGGTTTGATTTTGATGGAGGGGATTCTGGTAGCGATGGGGGAGGTGGTGGTGATTAATGAATAAAACATACTCATATATTGAGTGATATTTCAAGAAGTGATAACTTTTGAAAAATAAAATTAATCCAGTATTTAAAAAATGTATTAACTTTTTAAGAGCAATTTTATTCACAACACAATGTCTTTAAAAGTAATAATATTGCTGACTTACATTTGATAGAGATTTTTTGCGCTTTAAAAAAGGCGACTGTTAGAGGTTATTCGTTATGTTTTTCTAGCCTGACTGTATTGAATGTCTTCGGTTTTGCTAAGCACTTTAAGTGATCAAAAAAACCATTGTTTATTTAGGATTTTCGTGGCATTGACAACCACAGGTTTCTGCCTCTTCTTGATTTTTGCTTTCAAGTGAGAGCTTTACCTCTACGTTGGTTTCTTCACTATTTATCATTGTTTGTGCAGAAAGAAACATTTGCTCTGCATGTAATGGACTTAGTTTATCCACCAAAGCATGTAAGTCACTATGGCGTGTTTTATACGGTTCATGTGGCTCTGATATATGAACACTTTTATTGCCTAGAAGTACGTAATTGGCGTCAGCGCCTGTGACCTCCAATAAGGCAATAAAATTCTTCAGTCTGAGACCACCGGTTTGGAAACTCTTATATAAGGATTGTTCCGTAATCCCCACAAACTCGGCAACATCAGCTGGCTTTTTCCCACAGGTCTTAACGGCTTCTCCTATCCGTTGACCAAGTGCACCTTCACTATCAACCATAGGTTGGATAATATCGACCAGATATCTTAACAACAATAAGTCTGAAGTTGTTAAAAATAAACTTATAGTTTATTTTGTCGTCTTTAATTGAATATGGTCACCTAAAGCAGAAAATATTCGCATAAGATTTTATTTGGTCATCACTAATAGAAGCAATCGATCTATTTTTTTTTAATGAACATCAAATTTATGTGTGTTTTTTTTAATCACAATACAGATGCTATCAGGTTCATACTGAAGTTATTATCTTGTTAATTAACATGTATACCTGTTTGTTTTTTGTGCGAAAAAAATTGTTAACGAGTAATAGTCCTCCCTGTATTTTTATTGCGCTGCGCCGGTTTCACATGTTTTTTGCGTGTACCTGGTTGGCTTTTTTTGTCCTGGGCTTTGTCTCGAATATTCGATTGGTTACTTCGTTGAGATCTGGGTTTATGCTTATTAGGTTTTGCTTTTTCCTGAGCGCTGCGACGGCCGTTTTTATTTTCACTAGGTCGTTGGCCATCTCGATGCTCTACTTTTGGTTTCTTGGGCTTTTTAGGGCGCACGGGGCGCTTATCCAGCCGAGATGGAGGAACATCGTGAACGGGCTCGAAACCATCGACTAACTTGCGAGTAAGTAACTGCTGTATAAGCCGTTCAATATCGCTCAGTTGCTTATATTCGTCGGCACATACCAAAGATATTGCCTGCCCACTGGCTCCCGCTCGTCCAGTGCGGCCTATTCTATGTACATAATCCTCTGCAACATTGGGGAGATCGAAATTAACCACCTGTGGCAGCTGGTCAATATCCAAGCCTCGAGCGGCAATATCCGTGGCTACTAAGATGCGAATTTCACCATTTTTAAAACTATTTAATGCTTTTGTTCGAGCCCCCTGACTTTTATTGCCATGGATGGCAGCCGCTTTTATGTTTTCGTTTTCAAGGTGGCGGGTAAGTCTATTGGCGCCGTGTTTGGTCTTAGTGAAAACTAACGCTTGTTGCCAATCACCCTCGTTAATTAGCTGGGTTAAAAGCGCTGGCTTACGTTTTTTATCCACTGGACACATCCACTGCTTCACCGATTTTGCGGCAGTGTTGGGAGGGCTTACTGAAATTTCCATTGGGTTGCTGACCAACCCTTTCGCAAGCTTGCGAATGTCATCAGAAAATGTAGCCGAGAACATTAAGTTCTGTCTTTGCTTAGGCAAAACTGCCAGAATTTTGCGAATATCGTGAATAAAACCCATATCGAGCATGCGATCGGCTTCATCGAGTACCAATACTTCAAGCTGTTTGAAGTTAACCGCTCGCTGGTTATATAAGTCTAATAAACGCCCTGGTGTGGCTACTAATATATCGACGCCACGGCGAAGTTTCATCATTTGAGGATTAATCTTAACGCCACCGAACACCACTAATGAACGTAAAGGTAAATACTTACTGTAGGCGGCAATATTATCTTCCACCTGGGCGGCTAATTCTCGTGTTGGTGCTAGCACTAAGGCTCTGACTTGATTGGAACCCACTGACTGTCCGTCGGACAGCCTCTGCAAAATAGGTAATGTAAAACCTGCCGTTTTACCCGTGCCCGTTTGGGCCGCAGCCATAACATCCCGTCCTTTAAGCACCGCTGGGATCGCTTTTAATTGGATGGGAGAGGGCGTGTCGTAGCCCTGCTCGGCTACAGCTTTAAGGATGGAGTCTGATAACTCCAGGGAAGAAAAACTCATAAATATGTCTTGTCTTGCTTAAATAGTGATTACTACCGCTGTTTACGGCAGGGGCGCAGCTTACAGGAACTTACCCTTCGGTGCTATCGTTGTATTAAGTGTAGAGAATAGTTTGCCAACGGTGTAATTATTATTGTAAAAGTAAAAGCAAGTAGGTGCTTAGTTATCATTGTCTGTTTTCTACGGGCAAAAAAAACCGCGCAGAGCGCGGTGAGTACTGAACGTACGTAGAGAATTAACAAGACTTTAGAATGTAAGCGTTGCGCTCATGCTAAAGTTTACGCCTCTTTCTTCCTCTAGCAGGGTAAAGCTTTCATTTTCCCGTTTGAACGATACCGTCTCGTCCAAAATATTTTTCGCTTTAAGCTTAAATATTAAATTATCTGTCGGGAAGTAAGAGTAGGTCATATCTAAAGTGTTGGATGGCTGTTCAAATACATCTGCCTGCCCAGCACGCCCAGCGAAAAATAATCGCTCTCCAAACCAGTTATAAGACATTGTCGCCGCGTGTTTACCGTCATCGGAGTCAAAGCCGAAAATAAGGTTTGCCGCGTTAGAAGCGCCAACCAGGTCTCGCTCAGGGTTAGTTGGATTAAGTGCGCGAGAGCCTGCTACGGTATTGGTATCTAACACCGTAAAGTTACCTTGGATAAAGAAGGGTTCTAAGAGATCGCTAACGTTGCCTAAGCTTTTCAATAACTCAACCTCTATACCGGTGATTTCAGCACTTTCAGCGTTAAAGATACTAACCGCTCTATCATCTTCTGAGCGGGGCACTTCCTGCACATCTATTGGGTCAGTAATATCTTTATAGAACAATGATAATGTTAAGTTATCACCGTCTTCGAAATACCACTCTGCTCGAATGTCATAGTTTTTAAACTGCGCAGGAACAAGGCTAGATTCACCAAACACTAAGAAGTCGGTAATTGGATCGATATAACTGGATTCGGTAATTTCCCGCAAGTCAGGACGTACAGTTGTTTCACTAAAACCTAAGCGCAATTGAAAATCTTCGGCAAAGAAATTCGGTGTCATGTAAGTTAACGCTACAGAAGTAAAGATATCGTTATCGGCAAAGGTTGCACTTTCAAAGAAGTCCGCAATAACGTTGGATCTTACTCCGTCGGGACGCAAGGTATTGTCATATGCGCGCGCTTCTATGGCATCAGGAATAAGAGGGCTGCCATCAAAGTCCAGAGGATCCCATGATAGGCCCACTTGTTGATAATCTTCCCAGCGCAGGCCTGCAGCGACACGCCAGGTATCTTGCCAAGTAACATCGAATTTACCGTAAGCGGCAGAAACTTTATTGGCTGCCACATAACTATCAGCATTGGCATTGTTAACATTGATTTGGAAACCAAAATCTGGATTTAATATATTAGCATTGGTAAAAACTTCACCTGGCTGGCCCACATTAGGTGAGGACTGAACATTAGAACCCAAACCGAATTGTAGCTGACGGTAAGTTCTCGCTTTACGCCAGTATTCGGCACCACCACTTAACTCTATAGAAAAGTTAGTTAACTCGATAGGGTAAGCTAGTTCCCAACCCGCACTCTCAAGATGATCTTCCAAATCAGTAAAGCGATAATCTGCTGCGGAAAGGTTGGTTTGTACTGTTGAAGCATTAGTCTCTAAGCTGAACGGGCGAATAAAACCTGCTTGCCCATTCACGCGAATTTCGTTAGGAATTTCTGTAGTGGATTCACTATCTGAGAAATACCAGCTAAATTTCAAGCCATCTAACGACTCGAGAAAATCTAAACCCAATAATTCCCGCGTAGCAAAGCCTAACTCGTGTTCGCCGTGGATTTGATTCACTAACAATTCACGCTGCTCATAACGCAAGTTATAGGAGCGATCAGAGGTGCCGCTGGTAATGGGATTATCCGTATTAAAGTTATCTTCAATCGTGGTTTCATCATCGGTATTGCGAATATAAACCGTCGTTGTTTCGACGGTATTTTCTTCGTTTAAACGAAAGCCAAGGCTAAAGTTTCCGGTGAGTGAAACGTTGAATGTACTTTCTTTTTCAAACGCCTGATCTTGCGCGATATCTGTTCCAGGTATTAAGTCATCACTTAAAACAAATGTAGTTTCAGTATTACGCCAGCTTGAATTATAAGAAATGCCAGCAAGGAAACCGATCTCAGCTTCATCTGTTACGCCAAAAGTATTACCGACGTTAACCTGAAAAGAACGATCTAGCTCTTCTGGATTCTCGAAAATAGTGATATCACGATTTAACTCTAAAGCTAAATTTCTAACATCTTCTTGAGCTTCTGCCTCACTAATACCATCAAATTCTGCGATATTACGGAAGTTGCCGCGGTAGCGATTGAGGGCACTACTAAGTGTTGGTGTCAGTGCTCGTGTGCCATCGTCCTTACCTAAACGATCATCACCACCACCGTTATAAGTAAAGAAATCGCCTGAATTACTATTGTCACCAATACCAATTTCAGCAAAAAATAAAAAATCATCGGGTAAACCGTTAGTGCGAATATCTACTGCACCACCACCAAAGGCTGCGGCCATATCTGCAGAGGCAACTTTTTGTACTGATAAAGTCTCTACAATTGATGTCGGAAAAATATCTAAAGGCACAACGTTTCGCGTTAAATCTGGCGAAGGTATGTTGGCTCCATTAAGGGTTGTGCTTGAATAGCGTTCCCCAAGGCCACGAACAAATACAAACTTATCATCTACCAAGGTAACACCTGGTACACGACGTAATGCCGTCGCAACATTGGAATCACCAATACGGCTAATTAATTCGGCACTGATAAGGTCGACGGCGACTTCCTGTTCCATTCGCTCTAAAACAATGTCACCGGCAGCACTTTGTATTCTGCCTAATACCAAAACTTCCTCAATAGGATTGGCAAGAACGACTCTACGTTTCGGTGGCGCACTTCGTTCTTCGGACGACGTCTGTTCTTGCTCAGGTGCATCTTGCTCAGCTTCTTGAGCATAAATACTGCCACTAATTGCTAAGCTTAATGCGCTTAGTGGAAAGGCGACAAGTGCTGTTCCTTTCTTTAAAAACTTTTTCATCTGAACTGACCCATGTTGTCAAATGTGTTTTTATTTGTCCGCTATATAGAAAAGGCGCCGTAAGGCGCCTTTCAATTACGGCAATAAGGTTTGATTAACGATGTTTTCTGCTCAGATTTATTGATCGATCCAAAGTGCTTGACCGCGGTTGCCATCGGCCAATCCGAATGCCCAGCCTTCAGTCCAATCATCAGCCCGTGTTACCGCGCCGATAAATGTACGTGATTCAGTTGGCGTGATTGTCGCGTTAGCAGCTGCACCATTGATCATAGTGTCAGTGATAGCTAGTGAGTAGAAGCTGTCGAGAATAACAAGGTCAGGAGCTGTTCCAGCTTCAGGATCTTCACCCGTTTCTGGCGTTTGACGAGTGATGTTGCCACCGTTGTTGTTAATCCAATCTAACGTTGAAGCACCACCTGCAAGCTCACCATCGATAAGATCCTGACAAGCTACGATGGAAGAAGAAAGCGTTAAAGTGCCATCGATAGCGGCCTGTTGACCTTCGTCATCGATACGAACACAGTAGTTGTAATCATCATCACCAGTAAGAACGTCGCCAGCGTAAGCTGTTGTTACTATTGCGTTCTCGATAGTTGGGAAATGCGCTTCGCGGATACGGAAACCTTGACCGGGATCATGCGTCGCCGTGCCGAGAGCTTCGTCTTGCATAGCTGTAGCAAGGTCAGCTCGTAATGCAGAAGGAGAAACAATGCACGTTACGTTGCGAACAGTTGCTGCTGAGTTTAAGCCTCGTGCGATAAAGTCGTCGATAGTGGCTTGAGTTTGGCTGCTATAGCTGCCGATACCATCAGATTCCATACAACGGTTGCCGTCGCCTTCAGACTGAATCACCAACGCGTAATCAATAGTGCCACGGTAACCTTCGTCGATGTCTATAGAGTCATCGCGAACATATAAGCCGATGTAATGGTCAACGTTAACTGCACCACCAAAAAACTCGATACCGTCATCGAAAGTTGAGTAGGCTTCTAGGTAGCTTACCTCAGTACCTGAACCAACAGCGTTAAATGAAATTCCGTTTAACTCATTACCAGGAGCAACTTCAGCACCCGTATGCTTAACGATGAAATAACGCAGCACACCGGAGTTATCGGCGTCGTTTGCACCACCGTAGAAAGTTTGAGCTGAGCCAGAACGGCCTTCAGCAGCTACGTGACATTCGCCTGCTAGAGCAAAGCCTGCGTCACCGCGATTACCTGTGTATGCACACTTGTTTGTAACACCGAAACCGTTGATGATCATACCGCCCCATTCCTGCACAGCTTCAGGAGTGACTGTGCCGTCAACGGCATCACTAACAGAGGTAATAGTTATAGGATTTTGCTGAGTACCTTCAGCAAAAATTTGCGAGCCACGGTTAATTACCATGTAATCATCAGAAGTGCGGAAAGCTAGAGTTGCTCCGGCTTCAAGGCGGATAACACTGCCTGTACCACCAGCAGTGAGACCTGCATTTGTTAAGTCAGCATCTGTGTTAAAACTTTGACCAACAACTAAGCTTCCGCGGAAGATATGAACTCCATCAGTAGGAAGATTGCTAAAAGTAATTTGAGTTGTTGGGTCGGTAACAATTGGATTTGTTAAATCAGAGAAGTCTGTGCCGTATACACAGTTAGCACCGTCAGGCTGGCCCGCGATAGTCTGACCGCCACGCACGTAAGATGCACAATTGTTAGTAGGCGTCGTGGTTCCGCCACCTGAACTACCGTTGTTGTTTGTTGTGGTTGTTGTCGTACTATTGTTCTGTGCGTCAATTTCAATATCGCCACCACCACAAGCAACAAGTGCTGCAGATAATACGCTAAGGCTAACTAGTGTTTTAATTTTCATCTTTATCGACTCTCCAATGAGACCGTAGAAATTAATAAGTAAAGAAATAACTGAAGGCCATCCGGCTTCCGTATAGAAAAACTTAAATGCCGGCGCTGTTATGTTGTTATCGACATTTAGATAGTCTTTTCACAAGCTATCTTTTCCCACGCCAAGTGCTTTAATGCGGCATAGTTTTCATCAGATTTATGAAATATAAACGACAGATTTGTTAAGGTTTTTTTACAGTGAGAATACGTCGAGGAGATTGGCAGTCTCTACCTTCTGAGAGGGGTTAGTAGATGCTAACTCTTTTTTATAAAAAATATACTAACCCAGAATGTAGATAAAGGTGTCAACGATTTTTGTGGAAACTATAAGTGAAATAGTTTCCCTTTTTATGCTAGCCGTGCATGTGTATGGCTACAAGCTTTCACTATCATTCCAATAGCTTACCCGTTCATTTAAGTCGGGACGATTGCGTTCTTGGGGAGCTTGTCGGTAATTACCTATATATATGAAACCGGCGACTTTCTCGTTTTCTTTAAGAGAGAGTAGCGCATCCACTTCTTTGTTAAAGGCGTACCATTCTGTTAACCACTGAGCGCCATAACCTAAAGCCTTTGCAGCTAACAACATATTTTGGCAAACGGCGCCGCTGCTTAATTCTTGCTCCCATTGAGGTACTTTATGTTCGATGGGGGAGCTAATAACAGCTATCACTAGAGGAGCGCGAGTGAAGCGTTCTTTTTCAAACTCCACGACCTTGGGACCACAAGTAGGGTTTTCCTTTGCAAAAATATCAGCCAAATGTTGGCCGAACGTTGCCCGAGCCTCGTTTTGAAAAATAATAAAACGCCAGGGGCCAATTTTGCCATGATCCGGCACACGATGGCCGGCAGCAAGAATTTGTTTCACTTCGCTTTCATTTGGACCCGGGTCGCATAAATCTCGGGCAACCACAGATCTGCGGGTAAGAAGGGTATCGATGAGTGTGTCAGTCATAGAGCTGGGCTTGTATATTTGTCAATTTAGAGTCATTAGACTTTGGTGCATATTTAAGTATTTCAAGCTAACGGCAGTAAATAAATACATCGTTAGATAGTAGAGTAAATTAAATATAAATCGGCATAATAAAAGCGGTTATTTTGCTGTCTGGTGTCGTTGCTCACCTTGCTCATAACCCCACTATGCCTAAATGGATTGTAGGTAAGGGGCGTGAGCTGGGGGCGGAAGCTTCGAGTGAGGTCAAGCGCCTAAACAAACAGCAAAATCCCACGCTTTTCTTGATAGCCATCTATAGTTAATTTGCTCTAAAGGGGCGTATAATGCGCGCCTTTTTTGTGAATACACTATTTCCCGAGAGGCTTTGTTCATGACCGTAAGAACTCGCATTGCACCCTCGCCAACCGGCGACCCCCACGTTGGTACAGCATATATTGCATTATTTAATCTATGTTATGCCAAGCAACATGGCGGTAAGTTCGTACTGCGTATAGAAGATACTGATCAGAGCCGCTCCACACCTGAGTCCGAGCAAGCCATTTTCGACTCCTTACGTTGGTTGGGACTAGACTGGGACGAAGGACCTGATGTCGGGGGAAATTTGGGGCCTTATCGTCAAAGTGAACGCAAAGATATATATAAGAAGTATGTAGACCAGTTGCTTGAGGCCGGTCATGCATTTAAATGCTACCGCACACCCGAAGAGCTGGACGCTTTGCGAGCAGAGCGTAAAGCCTCCGGCATTAATACTGCGATAAAACCTGAGGATTTAAAACTTGACGATAAGATAGTGGCCGAGCGCGAAGCAGCCAACACTCCTTATGTAGTAAGAATGAATGTTCCCACCGATGGTATCTGTGAAGTGGAGGATTTGTTGCGTGGAAAAATTGAATTAGATTGGAGTATGGTCGACGCGCAGATTCTTATGAAGTCCGACGGCATGCCCACCTACCATTTAGCTAACGTTGTCGACGACCATTTGATGGAAATTACTCATGTGATACGTGGGGAAGAGTGGATTAACTCAGCGCCAAAACATATCTTGCTTTACCAATATTTTGGTTGGCAAGCGCCTGTACTTTGTCATTTGCCGCTATTGCGTAACACCGATAAAACCAAGCTGAGCAAGCGTAAAAATCCTACCAGTATCCTTTATTACCAGCGCATGGGTTACATGGCTGAAGCCTTAACCAATTACTTGGGGCGCATGGGGTGGTCCATGCCCGACGAAAGTGAAAAGTTCTCACTGCAAGAAATGCTTGATAATTTTGACATCAAACGTGTTTCTTTAGGCGGTCCCATTTTCGATGTGGAAAAACTTCGCTGGCTAAATAGCCTTTGGATTCGTGAAGACTTGGATGATGAAGCCCTCGCCGAGCGCATGGTTAAGTGGGCACTTAACCAGGATAATATGATGAAGGTTATCCCACATGTTAAGCAACGCATCGAAACCTTTTCAGATTTTTTGCCCATGGTGGCCTTTTTAGCTGCCGGTAAACTGGAACTTACAGAAGCGGACTTTACTGCTAATAAATTGAGTCTTGAAGATCAAAAGAAAGCATTGCAATTTGCCTTATGGAAACTTGAAGCGTTGCAAGAGTGGAATCGCGATCAGCTATTTAATACCTTGAAGAGCCTGGCCGACGAGATGTCACTAAAAATCAAAGATTTTCTCGCACCTCTATTTGTGGCAATTTCAGGCACCACAGCATCGTTTTCTGTTATGGATGCGATGGAACTACTCGGCTCAGATATGAGTCGTGCACGCTTACGCGAAGCCATTGAGGTTCTTGGTGGCGCAGGGAAAAAAGTGTTGAAACGTTATGAAAAGGAATTTGCGCAATTAGGCAAGAGCCCGGAAGGTGAGGCCGTAGAATAACTTATTGATTTATCAAGGAGGCTATAGCCTCCTTTTTATTGTATCTTACTGGTTATTTGTCATCACTAACAAAGATTACTTCACGTGTTATCTGCCAACGGTCATCTTCAAATATGAAATCAATACTGAGGGTGACAAGTTGCTGTTCGCCAGTAAGATTGACTTTACGGCTGATAATAATATGGCCATTATGTTTATCTGCCTCAACAAGATGGTATTTCGACCAAATTTGTGGTGCTTGCGCAGTCTTTGTCGACTCAATAACATGTTGCTTAAAGCCAAGCTTATCCATTCGATGTAAGGTGTTATTAGCATCCAGTAAATATATCTGCATATTATCGTGATAGATATTGTCGAGAATACTAAAATCTTCACTTGCTGCTGAAGCAATAAGTTTGTCGAGTTCTTTTTTTAACTCAGTTGCCTGAGGTGAATCCGGGGACATAGTCGTTTTCCTGAATTGTATTTATAAGATTCGCAAAATTATTTTTCTGCGTGCTGGTGCCACATATCGGTAACAATTTTCCACTCTTTACTTTCTCGTTTAAGTACAAAAAGATAAGTGCCAGTAGCATCCATACCTATTTTTTTTGCTTTTGCAATAACGCTACCTATCATCACTGCCTGTGTGCCATCATCAGCAATCATTAATTTGTCAATAGTGTGAGTGATTTGACCGTCTTGGTCTTTTACAAACTGCAGTGTCGCTCGTGGTTCACCATGCCCTTTTACTGGTGGTTTTGCAGGTGCAATCCATAACACTTCTTTAGAATAAAGTGAGAGAAAACTATCCATATCACGATCGGCAACAAATTGATTAAACTTGTCGTTAAAGCTGTGCAGTTCTTTCGTTAAGTGGTCATGCTTGCTGTCGGCAAATACCGGAGCTGTAATAAAAATAAATACACAAAAAATTGTAAGAAAGCGCATAAATATTTCCTTTAGAAGAGATTGAAAACTAAGAGTAGGGTTAAACATAAGAGCCGTTAACAGGGAATTTTTCTTTTAAGCTGCGAATAAAGCGCAAACCCATTAGCATTGAACTTAAACTTGGGCGCGCAAAAGGTACATTTGAAATATCAATCATTTGCAGATTACCTTCATCGTTAATGACAAATAAGCCTGGCTCTGCAAAGGGGCGTTCGGCGCCCATGCCTAAGTTGGGGCCAGAAACAAAGAGTCCGAGCTGTTTCATTTGATCAATACTAAGATCATAGCCCACAGGAAAATCTGGATTCACTCCCGCTATCTGGCTGTTGGCTCGCTCTTGCGAATCGGCTGACACCGCCACAACATCAATATTAAGTTGGTGTAACTCTGGTAAAACTTGATTAAGTTCATCGAGGTATTTTGTACAAATAGGGCAGTGTTTACCGCGATAAACTACCACCATCTGCCAATCGTATTGTGGCTCTGGTCGACCTAGAGTAATGGTACCGCCACCTAGTTTTGGTAAAGAAAGGGTGGGAAAAACATCACCGGGTTGTAATGTTAAAGTGCTCATAAGCTATTGCCTTGTAGTTATATATCGATCAATATATAATTATGTCAAATGAATCCCATGTCAAGGACTTTTATTTTGAACGATACAAAAAAAATAGGTCGTCCTCGCACCTTCGATGAAAACGAGGCACTTTTGGCAGCTATGAGTGTGTTCTGGGCTAAGGGCTACGACGGCGCATCTCTTAAAGATCTGACTCGGGCGATGAAGATCAGCGGTCCTAGCATGTATTCCGCCTTTGGGGATAAGCGCGAACTCTACTTAAAAACCATCGATCTCTATGCCGATGTCGACGCCTGCGCGCCGGTGGTAGCTTTTGAAACAGAGCCGGACTTGGAAAAAGCGGTGAGAGGTTTTTTCGAGGCAGTGATTACATACGCGACAACTCCCGGTACCAGTGCTAAGGGGTGCTTTCTTGCTTCCTGTGTTATTGCTAATGTGGATGAAGTAGAAGGTGTTGCGGGACGTATGGAAAAAGCTATCGACGATACCGATGTTCGCCTAGCCGCGCGCTTCGACAAGGAAAAAGAAAGAGGCGTGTTACCTGAAGACTTCCCTTCCAAAGCCCGCGCAAGACTTATGTACGATATGCGCCAAGGCTATATGTTTAGGGGCCGAGCGGGGCGCACTATAGAGGCCTTGTTAGAAGATTTGGACGATCGGGTAAAGATGATTATTACTCCCTAATTCACTATTTACTTAGACGATAAACCAAGAATACTTCTCGAAGAACGGGGCGCTTTGTTAGCGACTCTGCGCCTTATCTGTATAACCAAAAAATAAAAGCTGCATAGCCAAAAAAAACTACAAAATCAAAAAGCTACACAAATTGATGTGCTCTTCTCATTTCTATTATCGTCATCTTTATCCACATGCTTTATTTCTGTATTTTCCCTAAGTGGCTTTTTTACAGTAAAAAGAATATCTACTTAGACAAAGAGTGAATAGCTTTTAATTGCGAAAAAGTTTCTATCAACTTGTGGATTATAGAAAGTATATGAAAACTTATCGCCCCGTTGTATTACTATGCATTTTATCGATTTTATTTTCTTGCGGAACAGATAAGGAAGAAGGCAGTATCTTCGATTCTGCATCAAATAATCCCGACGGTGGCAATTCCTCGGTTGATAATAGTGCGCCGCCAACACCAACAACGCCTCCGACGCCTTCAACACCCAATGTTTCGCCAACGCCTATAGCCTCTCCAACATCAACACCTGAACCAACCACTACTGATGTGCCTCAGCCCAAGGCTGTGCTAGAAAATGTAGCGCAGAATAGAAACACAACAACGATTAGCAATTGGCTAGTGGAAGCAAAATTAATTGATACACCTACTAATTATCCCCTCGGTAATGTTTCGGTAGAGTTGAAAATCGATGGAAACGCTTTTATTACTAAAAACTCACCACCCTACAATTGGCGTCGATCAGATAACAATTCCCTCGGTAAGCTTCGTGAAGGGGAGCACACAGTAGAGCTGAATACCTTGGTCAATGGCAAGGTAACACATAGTGCCACTATGACGCTGGATATCAAGCCTTATACAGCTAATCAGCATCCTTTTTTAATTCACCGAGGGGGTGAAGCGTTCTATCAAAACATGCGCGCAAAAATAGACAAAAATCCTTGGAAGTTCATGGCGAATGCAGCCGTGAAGCGATGGGATAATCTCCCTCCCGACGACATCGCATCAAACTTCAATCGTTTTAGAGATTTTGCCAGCTTATACAGCTATAACATGATTGCTTATATGATGGAGGATAAGCCCTCAAATCGATCGAAGTATGTTAATAAAGTTGGTGAGCTTATTGAGTTTTGGGACTCTCACGCGCTTAAAGAAATAGGCTTTACAGGGCATGCAGCAGAGGTTGATTCTGCAACAGCACTCTTTAATACGATACTTGCGCTCGATTTAATGTATAACGATTTTAGTCGCTCAAGACGCCAAGAGTTAGAACGTACTGTAGAGCAAGTAGTTGAACGCTATCGATATATGCGCCGAGCGAGAAATGCCCAGAAGCAAGATATTGCTGATTATCAAAGGATATCCACAAGTGGCATTATCGTGCTGTGGGCTTTATATAAAGGTGATACGCAGCTATTTGAAAAATTTTATTATGGTGGCAAAGATACTTTTACTCTTTCTGTTAGAGACAGAAAAAATGTTGAGGTTTCTACTATCGAAAATTTCACTTCGAATATTCGTGGCTATAGGAACCACGTGTTTGGAGATTTTATATTTGATGATGGCAGTTGGTCGCAATCATCAGGTTATTACTTTGCGCGTATGCTCGGTAACCGCATGGCAAAAAGTCATACTATCGATGTACTAAGTGCGACGGGTATCGACAATCACTATCGTTCTGGGATTATGTATAAATCTATTGAATGGAGTGCTACCTGTGCAAGAACCCCCTTTAGTTCACCCACGTTGTTTGGTGATACGCTTCTTTATACTGGCCGCACCGAAGACCAAAATACATTTTTTAATAAAATCCACCAATATGGTAGCCAAAGTCTGACAGATATGATGGCATGGCATACTAGCGGCTGGCCTTCATCATTTGGTGCAGACAACTATGTGCGTTTCATATTAGATGATGAATATACGGGCAACAAAGAAATACCGAAGTCAAAACTTTATCCTAGATCGGGCGCATGCCTGTGGCTGAAAGATAATTCTATCAACGGTTTACAAGGGGTGCTGTTGTCCTATGCCGAAAAAGGAGGCCATGACCATGACAACACTAACAGTATAAGTCTGGTCGGTTTTGGTGAACATCTATTAGTTAATTCTGGAGTGGAGTACAAGAACCACAAAAGAAATGGAGAAATTACTAGCGGTTATCCAGGCAACACTCCCGACTTTAAGTCTTGGGCCCATTCTTCACTACAAAATGTTGTATTAATTGGCGATAACGAAGTACACAAAAAACGTTTTGGTGAAGGACTTACCCACGGACTCACGGGCGGCCATATTGAATACGGCCGCACGAGTGCGGGAGATGCTTTAGGTAATGGCAAGCATTTTAGAAGCTTACTGCTTGCTCATCCACATGAAGACAAAACAGGTGGATATTTTGTCATCGTAGATGAGATTTCGCCTGATAAAAAAAATGACACAGTGAATATTTTACTGCAGCCCAATAGCCAACAAAAAAGTGTCGTGGCCGCTAAGAATAAAGAACACTACGTGGCAACTATTGATGCTCTTTTGCAACAAGATAAGCATGGAGACAAAGCACCCGCCGACTCTTCACTGGTGGCGAATATTTATTATGGCACTTCACCGCAAACAGTTGAGATAGAAACGAGCTTTAAAGGTGGTACCGGAAAAATTGTTAAAACAGCCGCTCTTAAAAGTGCATACAAAGCCGATGAAAATGGATGGGTTCGATCATTAATTGCAGTTGTTCCAGAAAATGCTAATAAGCCTGCACCAACAGTAACGCGATTAGATACCGCTTTAGGGAAGGGTATAAAAGTGAATCATGGCGCTGGCATAATCGACAACATCTTGATTTCAGATGGTGAGAGCAAGTTTCATATTCAAGATGAAACCCTTACATATAAGGCCCTCGTTGCTTCGGTAAGAAAAGAGCATAATGAGATTATCAGTTATTTTGTAGAAATTGGTGATCAATTACTTAATGAGTCATTGCAAAATTCTAGCTATGGATTTACTTCATCTAAAAATATATCGGTTAGCATGAACCAAAATACGGGTGTTATAGAAGTTATTGAAGACAATACTAACCTGTGCCTATACCAAAACGCCATTCGCGCAATTCAATTGAACAATGTTGAACTCACTGCGACAAGTAAGGGCGATGGTTATGTTTGTAGTGAGGTGCATACTGGAAAATATAATATTGCCGCAGTATTTTAATTTCTTATAACTGATTTCCCTCTAACTTGTGGCGAACTATAAAGCCATAGCTAGAAGATTTAGATGATCGTGTAAAGATGACGATCACTTCGTAGTATAATGTGAGCTATGAGTGAAAAAAGTTTACCCGGTCTAAACCTTATTATTGAAAATATTTTATCACGCAAACTAGGTGTACACTCCCTTGTTCGCATAGAAACCTTACAGTCTCTTTGGAGCGGCTACGGCGAAATTCTTCGCTGCATAGTCTCTGGCTGCGAGACGGATACTTTCATTGTTAAACATATTAAAGTACCTGACAATGTCGATCATCCACGCGGCTGGAATAGCGATATTTCCCATAAAAGGAAAATGCACTCCTACCAAGTTGAAGGAAATTGGTACCGTTACTGGGTTCCCTCCGAGAGCCTTCATGAAGAAGTTAATCAACAGCTTAATTGCCGTGTACCAAAGTCTTTTTTCATTCAAAGCAACAACAGTGAATTTTTATTCATACTAGAAGACCTAGATGCCGCCGGATACTCCCGCAGAATCGCACAAGCCTCACTACCACAAATTCACCTCTGCCTACGTTGGCTTGCCAACTTCCACGCGAAATTTATGGGGCAGCAGGCGGATAAGAATAGTAACGACACACTCTGGCCAGTGGGCACCTACTGGCATCTCGCCACACGCCTAGACGAACTCGCAGCCCTCAATGATGAGCAGCTAAAACAAGCTGCCAACAAGATCGACACCACCCTCAACACCTGCCACTACCAGACCATCGTCCACGGCGACGCAAAAATTGCCAACTTTTGCTTCACCGAAAATGCAGACCAAGTGGCAGCAGTGGACTTCCAATACGTGGGCGGCGGCTGCGGCATAAAAGATGTGATGCTGTTCTTAAGCAGCTGCCTCAATAGCGACCAATGCAAGCAATATGAAGCGCAGTTACTGGATTACTACTTCACCAGCCTAAAAACCGCCCTAGCCGCACAGGAATATGAAATTGACACCGACGCCCTAGAACAAGAATGGCGAACACTCTACGCCTTCGCCTGGGCAGACTTTGTAAGATTCCTCAAAGGCTGGAGCCCCGGCCACTGGAAAATACACGACTACAGTGAAAACTTAACTCAGAGGGTAATCGAGCAATTGGACAAAAAATCCCCCAATTAGAGGCTTATAATAACAATCCCCACAAGAATAGTTGACACTACACCAAGGCCTGATACAATGCGCCTCCTTCAATATTTGGGGCCTTAGCTCAGCTGGGAGAGCGCAACACTGGCAGTGTTGAGGTCAGCGGTTCGATCCCGCTAGGCTCCACCAAAATTTCTTTGTAAATCAACGATTTAGAAGCCCGCATAACTTTATCAAAAGGCGCGGGCTTTTTTGTGCCCGCAATATAAGTCCACAATAAGTCCAAATGTAACGGTAAGTCCGGCTGTTGCTTTTCTCCCTGCTCAATATTTCTCCTGCTTTGTAAAAACATGAATCCTTAACGAGTTAGAGGACTCTAACGCCAGAGGTGGACAGTGACGCCAATATCACTGATTTGTTTAGGGGCTTAATATGATTTGGGTTAGTATCTACGCAGAACCGCAGTTGGTGTTGGTAGGTATTCAACTGTCACAACGAATTTGCACCTTTCATCATTTTGGTAACAAGGAAAGAAAATGGAGTCAGAGATAAATCAGTTTAAAAGTCTGGTTGAATTACGGGACTATATAAAACAATTTGACGGGTTTAGGGCAAGACCTATTCGCGATGGTGAGCATCCAACACTTTACCGCGAGGATGATACCCACAATGCCAATACGCACGGTGTCCGTTACCGTGACTACTTATTTGATGTTGACGGCGTTTGGGTTTTACCTCATGAACAAAAAGGCTTGTCTTTTTCCGGTACTTGGAAGCATCTAAGCAGCGTTTACAAAATGTTCTCTCGTGGTGTTGAGCGAACGCCGGATGTGTATTGGGTACTGTCGGGCGCTGACTTGCCGCCTGGACTAAAATTTGAGCAAGACCGCTCTTCAAGCTCCAAAGCAAAAGGCCACTACTTTTTAACCGTAACGGAAAGAATGCATGTTTCGCAACTCCGGCAAAAATTACTGTGGGTTGCTGATAGAATGCAGAAAATTACTTCAGGAGGGAAAGTGCTATGAGCTTTAAGCCCTATCATTACGACTATATTAATGACTTTCTCCGGTATTACGCTGAGTCGCTCGGTTATGGCGATATCATTACGATAATGGACAAGGGGATAAGTACAGAGCAAGACGCTAAAACATTTTGCGACTTTATTCCTGTGCTATTAGATCAGCGGCTTGCTGACGAAAAATCAGGTAAACAATTCCCTGTAGAAATTGGCAGTGCTGTGATCCCTGACTTGCACTATGAAGCGGGATCATTTGTGTGTGATGCTGGGTTTGAGCCAATATGGGATGAGATGATCGATAACCTGTGAATCTCACAAATCATAGGCTCTCGCATGTAGGCTTAAATAATGTCATACAATTACAAAGACCTAAATTAATTTCATCGTTTTCAACACTCTTAACTGGGGTGTGATTAGTTTGATCTAGAGCCACAAGTAAAAGGGGTAAGATTACCGGATTTGGTAGAATACAGACAGGGTATATTTAGGTGAGACACCCTCAGCCATAAAAATGTAACTTGGCAACCGGTGAAGAACCGGTTAAAGCAATCCTTCATGCTGTGCTTGCTTGGCATAACGGGAAACCGTTGATTTGTTTAACGTTAAGGCAATGGCGGTATCTTTTTACGAAAGTTCGGTTCTTTACAGCTGCACGGCCATAAAAAACTTAAGCATCAGATAACATAACCGTTTGTTTTTCCTTTTTATGATCCGGCTCTGTAAGTCCTTGTTTCCAATAACTGGAATAGTAGGCGTTTTGTTTTTCTATTTTTCTATGGTCACGAAAGTAGGTTTTGAGGTGTTTGACCATTGTAAATTCGCCGGCCAGCCATACGGCGCAGTCGCCATTTAACCAGTTTTTTTTCGCAACCGTGTCCATCACAGTTTTTGCGCGATTTTCTGCGTTATTACTTGTTTTAATCCATTCGACTACTACCCCTTTGGGGGTATTTACAGGGTGAATGTCTGAGTCGTTATCCACGACTATCATCACGTATCCGACGGCGTTTTCCTGGAGGTGTTCCAGGTTTACATTGATGGCGGGTAATGAGGATAGGTCTCCGATAAAAAAGTACCAATCCGCTTGTGGGTTGGCTAATTTTCGTGGCCCTGGTCCGCGAATTTCCAACGCGCTACCAATGGTACATGTCTGTGCCCAACGGGATGCTAGGCCTTGATCACCATGTGCGACAAAATCTACTTCTATGGTCTGTTGTTGGTGGTCTATGTGACGAATGGTGTAGGTTCTCATTTCTGGTTTGGCGCGATGGTCTGATTCGAACAATAATTTAATGTAGCCGCCTTGTGCATCGGCTGGAAATTCCGCTAAGGCATTTCCTTTGAAAGTTATTCTTAATAAATGGGGGGTAATATAGGTTTTTTGTTTGACAAAAATTTTCATTATGATTCCAAAAAATATGTTTTCCTGAGTATTATTAAAAGCCAATTCTTACACGTGTTAAGGTTTATAAGGGTGGGGTTTATAAGGGCATTGACCAGAGCCATGCGACCCACAAGCCTGACAACGATAGTGCGAAGCCAAGGGTTAAGTAGTGTTTATCGGCTTCAGGCTTATTGGTATTAGATAGTGGTTTATAGCCGTGTAGCATTGCGCCGACAATGGGCTCTTTAAGGTAATATTGATGTACCAACACGGCGAGGATGTGAAGTGCTACTAGCGCTTTAAGTGCGATTCCCATGGTATTATGTATTGCTCCGCCTAGCTCAGCGATGTTGTCGTTTGCCCAGCGATAAAGTGGACCACTCCATAGTATGTCATCAGTGGTTACTAAGCCGCTGATTGTTTGCACACTAAGTGTGAGTATCAGTACCAGTACCATGATTGCCCCAGCCGGGTTATGGCCTAAATAAGCGGAGGGCTTTCCCTGGATTACACCTTGTAGATATTTAAGCACGACTTTAGGTGTTCGCACAAAATAGCTAAATCTGGCGTGGTGGCCGCCCCCAAAACCCCATATCACACGAAATATTATCAACCCGGAGAGTAAACAGCCGCTCAAAATATGATAACGCATGAGCTGGCCGCCTAGTTCAGCGCTAACTATAAGAAATACGAATAAACTTGCTAATGACCAGTGCCACAATCGCGTTGGCAAGTCCCATACCTTGGTTGAGGGGCTATTACCGGGTTTCATTATTTATCTGCTCTAAAACTTTTGTGGCAACCTTGGCAGGATTTACCTACCGCACCGATGTGTTGACGAAGCTTATCCAGGCCTTTGCCTGCATTTGCAGAAAGCGAAGCAGATGCTTCAATCCACGCGGTATGCTTTTCTACAACACCTGGGTAGTTTGACCAGACTTGTGGTAATGCATCTGTTTTAACCGCTAACTTTGCAGCGTTATCGGAGCCTTGAGGCCACATGGCACTGTTATCCATTAATGATGCTGCGTGAATATTCTTCGCAGAACTTTCGGCTAATTTAGCATCATAATCGCGATTGCCTTTAGCCATGTCGCCAAGAATGCCGATATTGAATTTAAGCACTTGCATAAAAGCTTGGCGTGCTTGGATTTGTGCTTCAAATTGCTCTGCTGATACTGCCAACTGACTTATGCTCAATAGCAATATGCTAAAAACTTTTACTAACGCTTTGTTCAATTTCGTCACCTTATATAGAAAATTAATTTGAATAAGTCTCGCCTACTCAACTAGTATGCCTATATTATTTACGCAGTAAATTCACCAAATAAGCATAGTTGGTATGCAAAAATGCACAGCATAAGATGGGATGACTTACAATATGTACTCACCGTGGCCAATGCCGGGTCTGTTGCCGCTGCCGCGCGAGCTTTGGGGGTAAATCACAGTACGGTGCTCAGGCGGCTTAATGGCTTTGAGCATCGTCATAAGTTGCGGGTATTTCATAAGTTGCCGACGGGGTACAAGCTAACGCCCGAAGGTAAGGAGTTGTTAGATGCCGCCCTTATGATAGAAACTACCGTCAAAACATTGGAGCGAAAGGTATTTGGCCAAGAGATGAAATTAGAGGGAACACTGAAGCTAACCACTACCGACACTCTCTTGCGCTTAATTCTAGAACGCCACTTGAGCAGATTTCATCAGGCTTATCCCAAAATCAAATTGGAACTAAGTATCACCGCCCGCTTATTAGATCTGAGTGTGCTAGATGCGGATGTTGCTATTAGGCCAGGTATCGCCATCCCTGAAAATTTATTTGGCAAGCGGCTATGTGACCTTGCCTTCGGTGTGTACGGATCGCCCACTTACATCAACAGTTTGCACGGGCCTAAGCCAATTGAAGCGGCTCATTGGCTGGGACTTTCCTCGGAAATGAGTGGTGGCAAAGTCGCCCGGCAAGTGGAAGATATACTTAATCCTTATAATGTTGTGTTGAGAGCGGATTCTTTTGAAGCGCTAGCTCTTTTAGCAGAACGTTGCATGGGCTTGGCTTACCTTCCTTGCTTTGTTGGCGAAGCGTCTGACAAACTTCAACGCATTGATATGGAACTCGAATCGGCTAACGTTGGTTTATGGATGATAAGCCATCGTGATTTAATTAATTCAGGAAGAGTACGTTCGTTTTTTGACTTTATTGAATCTGAAATAAAAGCAGATCACAACAAACTTGCTGGGATTATATACTGAAGGTAGGCTCTATAATTTAATACCGACATCATTTATGAACTCGGTATTCCTATACCTATCATAATGTTAAGTATTGTTAATACAAACGGCTTGTTAACAAAAACGAGCAGCCTAGTATGAATAAAGCTATTTTAAAAAATGAAAAAATCTGATTTAAAATATCGAGCTTTAGTAAGTTATTAATGATTTATAAACGCTTTACCTCTAAAACTTTTTCTACATCATCGTTTTTTCTAACAACACACGTAAAACAGCTGCATCGCACTGAATTAAGTCTTTTGTAAAAGTTTAAAAAAACATCATTCAAAAATAGACTTTGCGTCCTTTTCATCATTTTTTATGTAGGTCGGTTCACATTAATTAGTCATCAATTTAACGTGTTAAATAAAGATTTGAGAAATTTCATAAACGCTACAACTTTTTCGAGGTGCCCGCGTAACTATCATCACAACATCTGATGCAGTCTTCACTTTGAGCATATAGCAGGGTGTTACATCTGACTATTAATTGAAATTTAGAACTATAGATATAAATATTTTTAAGGGATTCCCCATGGATTACAAATTATTTGATCAAAATTCTCCAAACTATTACAGCGTTGTTCAGAATGTTCCAACGATTCCTTTTTTCCATCGTGCCATAGGAATCAAACGGTCCACAGGTGAATTAATCTATGGAACATTAGCAGACCGTGGGCAAATTGCGGCGGCTGCGCCTTACATCCGTCCATACACCATTCAAGAATACAAGTTACGTCGAAAATATTGTGATTCTGCTCTTGGAATGATAATGATCGACAACCCTGCGTTCACTCGTCCTGCCGTTGAAAACGTGAGACCGGGAATCCGACAGTTTATATTTACTTTGCCGACGCCGAACCCAAATCAACCATTGTTAACACAGCGCTCTTGGGGAGCGACAACCCAGGTCGGCGCTAATGTACAAACTGTAGCGAGTCAAGCCGGAAGGCATTTGCATAGTCCTACAAGTTTTGGTCGCCATTTTGGGCCCGGTATGAATGCTCCTGCCGCCGGCCCACTGGGCAAATTTGCACGATGGCTCGGAATTCTGGCAGGAGACGATCTACCGAGAAAAATGAACCTGTTTGATGTATTTTTTGAAGTGTATGTGACAATGGAAAGTAGGGTACCTGGGTCTCATATCGCCAATACCACGAGGGCTGAAGCGACGAGACTTGGGCTTAGAGAAGCATGGTTCGATAATAATAACGGCGCCAACGGAAGAGGCCGTACTAATGCTAATCCTAACGCTACACCTGTGGACTTACCGGGGCTCGTGGGAACAACAAGACCGGCTGAAGGAATACGCGCACTCTCTCGTGCGGGAGTAGCAAATAATGGCCATGGCAGTTACGGGATCGTTTGTCCTGATAAGATGATGCGACGACGAGGTATTAATCAGTTCCAGATCAATCAAAATTTAAATGCGGCTTACGCGCAAGATTTAAATAACCACAACCTCAACTTTAGTGCATCAGCCTCTGGAACTACCAGCACTCTTCTTGCTTCTGCTGCTTCGTTTTACCCCAACATACTCAATAACGCTAACATTGAGCAGTATAAGCAATACGTTATGGCCTGCGTCGCTTACCTTGTAGGCAGCGGCATGCATACCTGCCATGAGGTTTTTTATACTGCTGCCTTACACCAGAATCTGTTCTATGTAACAGGCTCATACCAATCTATGCTACCGGATTTATTTACCAGGCATAATTTGTATAATCAATGGCGACAAGAATTTTTAGATGTAGTAGATAGAAAATACTTTGCCTAACTTTCCAAAAAAATTTAGCGTATAGAAAATGATTAGTAAGGGGCTCTGTGATGGTTGAGCCTCTTATAAAATAAAAAAGTGTTGTTAGACTGTATCTGGTTATTACAACAAAATTATAATGACCATTTTAGCGATGTTTTTTCCTCGGAAATTTTCCAGAGCTTAGTCGCCATTTCTTGTTCTAGGGCTACCTTATCTAATGGGCAATTGCCAATGGGGCCTACCATCTCGGCCCGCTTTGTCGGACCATATAAGGTTGTCGGTTTTAAATTCTTTTCTACCGCGCACATCACTTCAGGCCAAGAGCCTTTTTCAGCGGACTGTGCAATAATACGGGAGAGTATCGACCAAACAATTTTGTTAAAGGTGCTGGCTGTATCTTTTAGTAAATTTGTTCGCGACGCCCCAGGATGGCAAACCTGCACTTGAATGCTTATATCTTTAGCCTCAATACGACGCTGTAATTCATAGGCAAACATCATCTGCGCGAGTTTGCTCTGGGCATAAGAATTCCAAGCGGTATAGTTTTTATCAAAATTAAGGTCTTCGAACTGAATTCTCTTCAGTCCCATTTTATAAGCGTTGCTACCGACAACAACAATACGGCCTTCAGACTTTTCAATAGTTTTAAAGAGTAATCCGCACAAGAGAAAATGTCCAAAGTGGTTTACACCAAGCTGGCTTTCAAAACCGTCGACAGTGATTTCTTGCTTAGCTACTTGCGCAATAGCCGCATTGCAGATGATGGCGTCTATCCGAGAAGACTTGTCCATTAATTCCTTAGCGCCTTCTCGCACAGAATTTAGCACCGCTAAATCCATTTTTACGAACGTTACATCCGCTTTTTTGCCAAATTCTTGCTTCAGCGTGGTGATTGCAAGCGCCGACTTTTCAGCGTTGCGATTAAGCATCACCACCTTTGCGCCCTTTGATAAGAGTACTCGTGTTGCTTCAAAGCCAGTACCTGTGTTAGCCCCAGTGATAACATATGTTTTTCCTGCAAGGGAGCCAAGTTGCGCAGGTGTCCATCCCTGTATGTTGTGTTGGTGTTCTCTACTCATTATAGATGCTCTTTCTTCGTATCCACATTCAATATCAATGAGGTTATTTTAATTATTGACTTTGAATATAAATAGGCGAAATAATCGCTAATAATTGCCTAATTGTATCAATTTATTTATTTTTGTATTCTTTAATGCTAAGTTTTGAATATGAGTAAACAACAGATTAAAAAAATAATTGAAAATAAAATAAGTGAAAATAGAGTAAGCGCCGACGGAATGTTTGAAACCGGCGTGAAGGGCGTTAAACTCTTTCAAGTTACGCGTGCTATCCACTGTGCGCCGGCAGTATATGAGCCTGCTATAGTTGCTATCGTAAACGGATCTAAAGAAGCTATTCTAGATGGTAAGAGGTACGTTTATGGCAGCCACCAGTATCTGTGTTGTACTATGTTGATGCCATTAGAAACCGGAGCGCCAGCAGCTTCACTAAAAAAACCTCTTATTGGTGTATATATTTCCTTAGATACGAGAGTGATGACAGAGTTAGCCATAGAGATGGATAGCGTCGCCGGTGTTATTAGAAAATCAACAGGCGAACCACAACCTAAGGGTATCTCCCTTGCCCGTTGGGATGATACTTTTACAGAAGCATTATTACGGCTATTGCAATTAGGGAAGAGTCATACCGATACTTCAATACTTGGGAGTAGTCGACTTAGGGAAGTATATTACGCTGTAATAAAAGGGGACGCAGGAAATTGTGTGAGGCAGGCATTTGGTGTAGGCAATGAAATCGCCCGAGCAATTGAATATTTATCGCGTCATTTGCAAGAAGCCATTACTATAGAAGATATGGCAACACAGGTCGGAATGAGTCGTGCTGTATTTCATCGTAAATTTAAACAGGCGACAACTATGTCACCCATTCAATTTATTAAAGCTATGCGGCTGAATAATGCCGCTGTAAAGATCTCTGAAGGCATGAATGTTAATGAGGCGGCTATGGAAGTCGGTTACATAAGCTCGTCTCAATTTAGTCGTGAGTTCAAGCGTATGTATGGACAATCACCGAAGCGGTGGGCCCAGTCAGAATGACATCTGTCAATGTAAATTAAAATTTATTAGCGTTAATAATTCCATTCGATTTATAAGATCGACACTTAACTTAAATTATTCTTTCAGCTTCTTTTTTTCTGGCTTTAGTAAAAATCGTTAGATTTAAGCGTTCCAAACAATCTAAACAGATACCTGAAAACTATACAGCAATAGAGCTTTATACTGTAAAGCCGTAGCTTACACCTCTTGCTGAATTAAGTTATGTCGTCATTGTCCTAAACAAAATCGCATTATTGGTATTACCAAAGGGTTTGCGTATTAGTTTATCTAATTTAATTAATTTAGTATTGGTATTACTTTTTATTTGTAAATACTCAAAAGTTAAGAGCTCATTGAAATCTTGACGCTTTAGATAATTGTGCTTATAACATCGAATCTCACTTTTGGAAATTTTCTAATTTAAACCCAGATCCTTCTTTTTTGTAAAAAAATTAAACAAAGCGTTAAGAATAGTGTTTTATCTTTATCTTAAAAGTAGATTTAACTCACAACTAAATACAGTTAAATAGATATGGTTCACAAACAGCTATCTTATTATAAAGCTATTTAGAGGTTTATGATGTATAAATTAACTTAACTTTTCAAAGCCTTGTATATTAAATTATATAAACTCTTAAATAACTTCTAAAAATTATTTGATCCTATTTAAATAGTCAAAATTCAATATTTAAAAATAAATATAGTTACAGGATTTAACAAATTCTTATTAAAAATATAAATTAGATCGATTTTTGGAGGTAAATGAGAAGAGGTTATATTATATGCTTTCTATACATTGAACTATTACCTTGAGTATTTATTGTTTTGGGTATTATCTTTAATGCTACTAGCTTGCAAAAAACTATGGATGAATGTATCGGAGAAAAAATGAAAAAAATATTTTTATTTATAACTGCATTCCTAATTATTTCTAGTAGTGTAGTACAAGCCCAAATTGTCGAGTCTCGTAGAGTCGCAGCAAACGCTTTATGGGAGACTTACGGAAGAAATAATAGCAACCCGTCACAAATGCCCAATGCTGTCCCCGCTAACCCAGGTAATAATATTGACCAGATAGTCGTAGCCCCAAATTATAGCGATTTGAAAAAAGGCCTTACTGACTTACTTAATAACAACGGTGGCGTTCTACGTTTTAGTAATACAGGCCCGGCGACTATTAACTTCAATGAAGTCATAGAACTTTTTCCTGAGTACAGGAATCGAGATAAAATAAGAACTATTGTTATTCAAGGCGCTGATATTACATTTAATGGAACAAATAAAAGCAGTATCTTTTTACTTAGGGGAAGTGTTCGACTTATTGTCCAAGATGCGATCTTTAGGAATGCAAACTTTCAAGGGAAGTCAATGGATAACCTTAAGAAGATATACCGGACGGGAGGAGGTGCTATAGAAGTAACGCAATCCGGGCCATATTTTTCATCGTTAAGGGTCAGAAATTGTCAGTTCTTAGATAATACCGTTTCACATTTTAAAGGCATGGGTGAGAATCAAAACGGTGCGGCCATACGATTTAATTATGGAACTTCCGGAGAGGTATTTGGTAGCGTATTTAAAAATAACAAAGCGGTTACCGGTGGTGCTATTGGCGCCACGTCAATACAAAAACTTACTATTATCAACAGTGAATTCGACTCTAACTTATCCAACGGTTACAGTTCCACTGTGGGCTATATGAATGTAGTGGAGGGTGCTGGTGCACTGCGGGTGGATAGAACAGTAAAACCTCTTGAGATATATGGATCTAAGTTCACACGCAACTCTGCAAACGTAAAAGTGTCCGGTATTGAAGTATTTGCCGCTCCAGTAAGTGGATTTTCTCCTGGAATGCCTTCTAATAACGAACCTACATTGATTATTGATAACAGCGAGTTTAGCAACAATAAATACAATAACTACGCCGGCGTTAGTAATTTTAATAGAGCATTTTTTGCTGGCGTTATTGTTTTTCATGGTAATAGTGCAACAATAAAAATGACGAATTCTGTATTTTATAATAATGATGTAGGGCAGGCTAATATTAGAGTGATTAATAACTTTGAGTTTAGTAATTGTATTTTTGCAAATACAAACTTTCTCGATACATCAGAATCCATACAACAAGGTGCTGTATTCTTACAAAATATACCTGAGTCAGGTTCTTTTGATAATTGTACTTTCTATAAAAATGAACCGAGAAATGGTGCTGTAGCCAGTGATATCATGTTTTGGGCTGGAAATATCCCATCGAGAGTAGAACTCAATAATTCTATATTTTACAGAGAGAATACCAGCACAAAGACCAAGCAAGTGAAAGCGCCTCTAATCGGTGGTGGTAATAACCAATACATTCCTACCGTGAATATGTCGTCAGTCGCAGAAGTATCCACATCAGCATCTGACAAAAGTAATCCAAGTATTCAGCCAAATGAGATAACGGATATGTGCTTGAGAGACGACTCATTGCTTTCCAACATAGGTGGGTTACCAAGTTGCCAAGGAGTGACGCCAATGCCTCCAAGTATCACAATCACCTCACCTGCCAATGATGCCAGCTTCACTGAAGGCTCGAAAATTACAGTAAACGTTAATGCGAGTGATGAATCTGGACTTGACCATACGAGTATGTATGTTGATGGCGGCTGGGTGCAAACGGATAAAACCCCTCCTTATGTGTTTACCGCAGAAAACCTTTCAGTTGGTACCCATGAAATCAAAGTTCACGCCCAAGATAATACGAACGTCTGGAACAGCCATACTATAAACGTCACCATTAATCCCGAAGGCGTCAGCAACAGTGGCGGCACATTTGCATGTGACAACAATGATAACAACTCCGCACAATGTAAAAGTGTTACTGGCGCATCAAATGCTTGGTGTAATGTTTGGAATCAATTTAAGCCTAAGTATGTTTGTTTCTGTGGCGGTAGCGGTCCTTGTAAAAAGTAATCTGGTGGGTAACCAAAATACATTAAAAAATGCTTCAGTTACCATCACTATCGTTGATAACGAAAGCCGGGTGTAAGTTTGGTTGCCAATTATCTAAATCAATGATAATTAAATGGGTATCAATAAGAACTAAAATTTATATTAAAATAATGGCATCTAAACTGATAACACATTGCAAATATGACCTATTGTTAATTGGCAAATAAGCTCGGTGAAATATTCGAGCTTATTTTCTATTAATACTTAGGAGTTATCGAAATGAAATATTTGCTCGTTATTTTTGGTATTTTTTTAGCAGGAGATGTATTCGCGGGATGTTCTGGGTTGAGTTGCACTAATGTGACAATTACAAGGCTTTATGTTACTGCAGATGGTGACACTAGAATAAGTACTTCAGGAGATGAGCGAGGACTTAGCTGTGACGCTGGTAGCCAAGGCTATATTACTATAAGTCCATGGGTGAGAAACTATGACGCTATTTATAAATTACTTTTGTCTGCTCACACCGATAACCGCCCTATATGGGTTCGTATGAGCGAAAGTGGCCCATGCAAATTAATATATGTAGTGTCTGATAAATAAAGTCAGATAGAGGCGTTTATTAAATCGAATATTAGGGCTTGTTAACACTAATCACACCTATATTGGGTTGTGCCTTTTGCAGATCAGTTGATTGCGCCTTTTACGTGTCAATCACTTTCGCAGGTCAATCGATAGAAGCAATGAAATTAGTGTTAACATGGCCCAATATGACGATATAAAGTAATGTGTGATAAGTACTCATCTTAATCTTAGCAAGAGAATAATTTATTTTTCACTAGTTCTCTTGTAACCCAAGTTTTTCTATTATCGCAGTCACTGTGTTTTTCTCATTTTTTTAGCGGAAAATAAACACTTGTCTTTAACTCCTCCGCAGACACTTCCATAGGGCTATTCCAGTATTGCTCGAAAGGGAAATCTTTACCTTTAATTTTTTTAGCGCGCATATATATCATGCCCATTGACCAGGCATTACCGAGGAAATCATAGGCGCCATCGTGTTTGATCTCGAGCGAATTACCATCATTTATTTTTCCTTTTACATATTCAGCCCCCAAATCTAAGCCGCCTAGATCTTCATCTGAAACTGCAGCAATGTAGGTCGCTTCCATATTTTTGATGTCAAACTTTGGGTAGATACACACCCAGTGCATGGCGCCTTTCTTGCCATCTATAACAATATCGTTAACCAACTTTTCAAAGTCTTTTTGCATGGCTGTGGGCATATCTGAGATGGCAACACGTCGCTGTATGCCTACATAAGAGAAACCTTTATATTCCACAATACCGTTGTTTGTTGTCGTACCATTAACATGGTCATGCTCGGTCATTTCTTTTAGCATTCTAAGACCGCGGTCGTAATCCATTCCGATCATGTTCTGCATAGTCTTAATCATAAAGAACATGAAAAAAGGCATGCTTGAATTCATTATCCAGGTAACTTTTGTCTTCTCATCTAGCTCTTCAAATAAAAAACTCACCTGGGCTTTTGATTTCCAGGGTTTAAAAAACTCTAAATCGTAGTGGAGTTGCTGTGGATTGGTTAAACGAAGCGTGTTTTTTCCTGAGCCAATAATTTCACCTTCCCAACTCATGGAATGTCCTGGTTTGTTCGAAGTGCCTGAAACGCTAACCGCACAATTGGGTTCTAGAACTGTCCAGGGAGACCAACTATTCCAGTGGTTGAAGTCTTCCACTAGTTCGCGAACCTTGGAGATGGGAGCATCTATTATCGTACTTTTCTGAACATCAAACTTCATTTTCACACCTATCAATATAAATTTGAAATCAATATTAGAATTTTTATTAGTCCGTTTTTTGGCCAATTATACCTGTTGAATATTGAATGTCGATTGATCAGTGAGTTAAAACGTAAATTTACAACAAGAGAGTCTTACTTTTTCTAAACGTGTGTAGCCTTTTAAGCGTCGGATTTTTTACTTGCATTGAAGCTCGTCAAGTGTAATTGTACACCTAGATAGAGAGTAACCTTAGTCTGCTGTGAAGCTTTGCAGATTGGGCTTATAAAGAACAACAGCGTCGTTTTGTCTGACCCTTTACAGCTGATTTTAGGGTATATCGTCTCTAGATTAAGGAGGATAATCTTGGAAATAGGTATTCGTCAATTTAGTGAATCTGATGCGCAAGCATTCTACGCAGCCGTTGTAGATTCAGCTTCACATATAAGCCAGTGGTTGTCATGGTGTACACACGACTACAGCATGGAAGATGCTATACAGTGGATTTCATCTGCAGCTCAGGTTTGGGAAAAAGGCACAGACTATAGGTTTGTCATTGAGAGTGTTTATTCTGGCGAGATTCTCGGCTCTGTTGGTATCAATCAAGTTGTGCCTCAGCACAAAGTTGGCAATCTTGGGTATTGGGTGAGAACCTCTGCTTTGGGCCAGGGAGTCTGTACTCAAGCTGCGCGTTTAGCGATAAAATATGCCTTCCGGTCGCTAGGTTTTCAGCGTATAGAGATTCATGTACATCCAGATAACAGCGCTAGCAATAGGGTTGCATCCAAGTTGGGGGGTATGTACGAGGGTACGTTTCGCAATAAAATCATACTGAGTGGAGTGTCGAGTCCCGCTAAGTGCTATTCCGTCATACCCAGTGATTATGATTCTTAATGAAAAGGGGACATGGGTGTGTGTTGCGCAGAGCTACCGACATCAGCGTTATATATTATTAGGGATATAAACCATGAACGTAGTAGATGAGTCTGTAAAATTATATCGTGAAGCTTGGAGTGACCACAGTAAGTTTACTGAACTTTTAGAAGAGGCCGCTCATTTGCTAAAAGACGCAATTGATAGTGGTGAGGACGACCCTCTGTTATTAAGCAACTATTCCGCAGTCCTATTGGATTTGCAACGCGATACCGAAGCACTTGATATTTTAAAACAGCGTACGCCTATGTTTTCGGAGTATTGTTCTAATTATGCTATCGCAATTGCGAAAACTGCATATAATCTTGCGTTAATCCGAAGATGGAATCAAGCTGCGGCAAAACAGCCAAAACGGCAGGGGGCTATCGTTGCCTATATGGATTGGCAAGCCTTGTAAAATCGACTAAATCCTTTATTTTACTTTCACCATTTTGCTAATAAGGATTATGTTATGCCTGATTATAGAGAAGCAAACTTGAATGATATTCCTCAGCTGCTTGAGCTGGAACAACGTATTATCGATGCCGAAAGGCCATTTAACTCCTCTATTAAATCCGAAAAAACCACATATTATAATTTAGAACACCTAATTTCGAGTGATGATGCTTATGTTCTTGTTGCAGAGGCCTCTGCAACTATTGTTGCTACCGGCTATGCACAGATAAGGGAATCTAAGGTTTCATTTAAACACGATTATCACTCATATTTAGGATTTATGTTTGTTGTGCCTGAATATCGTGGTAAAGGGGTTAATCAACATATTATTGATAAGCTTATTTCATGGAGTAAAACCAGGGGGGTAACTGATTTTTACCTGGATGTATATTGCCAAAATAGTGCGGCCATAAAAGCCTATGAAAAAGTTGGTTTCGAGCCAAATGTTATAGAGATGAAGCTCAGTGTGTCTGAGTAGTATATTTTATACTTCATACCTTTAATTTATCGTTAGTTGCCATAGTTAAAAGTAAAGCGATTCCTTACTCCTTTAATGTTAATGGCTTTGCCATTCACTATCTTTGGTCTGTAAATAAACATCTTAGCTGCTTCTATACTACTTGGTATGAATATAGGATTGGGGCAGTCGACTATTTTGTGTTCATACGTTTTGCCAGTATGTCGAATAGAGAATTCAACAGTACAATAGCCATTGATTTTGCTCTGGATTGCTTTTTTGGGAAAAGTAGGCGTAACTGAATAAACTAGAGTTTCGTTGTAAGCTTCAAATTTTTCAATCTCTTTTTCAAGAACAGGTATTTCATCCGTTTTTCCTTGAGAGTTAAGAATACTTATTTTTAGGCTGTAATATGTGGCTGAAGCTTCTTGGTTTTTATATTTATCGATTAACACATCAATTACACGCAACGCTCCTTGCTTGAAGCCTTCATCGTATAGCTCTACAGCTTCTACGTAGGCTATCGTTCCAAATTGCTGAGGTGCCAAAGCTTCAATTTTTGTTAAGTACGGTCTTATTTCCTCAAGTTTCTGTAATTTAACGGCGGTATTTAGTGCTGCACGTAAAGTATCAAGCTCGACTGCCACGGGTATATCAGGGGAGTATGCTAATACTTGATCATAAGCACTCTTAGCCTTTTCAAGTGTATTAAGTCGATAATAAATATAGCCGTAGTACCTATGAATTTGAGATTTCTCATAGTTATTACACCCTAGTTTACAATCATCTTCTATTTCATTTAATAGGGCCAAAGCCGATGGGAAATCAGGCTTAATAATACCTCGCTGGTTTGCAGGGGGAATCACTAGACTCGATATTGCATCTAGCTTTTTTATAAGTTTGTAACTGATTCCAGGCAATTGGCGGCTTTGATAGCGCCGATCATCGGCAGAAGCTTGAATCTTAGTGTTGGTGGGTGTAGTACATCCTAAAATGATTATGCAGAATATGCTAAAGATGATGTAGCGAAGCATAATGATTCCTTCTTGTGTTTATCCGTTAACAATAGCTACCAGATTCAAGTGTGCAAAATATAGTTTTTGGGCTACCTATACTTCATAAAAGATTTTATAAAAGCTGGTATTTTGTATATATAGCAAGTATAGGCATGTTGATTTTTGTGTCAACATACCCCCGATAATGTCTCTAATGACATTTTACAGAAGGGATACTTATGCATGAAGCATTTCAAAATGTGTAAGTAATAGCACAACAAACCCGGTTTGAATTTAGACAAGGGTAAAATCTATCAGATTTTTGCTGCGTGCTTATTTACAGAACGGCATCTTAAATGTAATAATTCTCATTTGCAAAAAAACCTTGTTTGGTCTTTTATTACAATTAAACGACCCATTTCTATACGAAAAGTGAGTGCGGTAAACACCAACATCATTAGGTGAGTTGTATTTTATTCTTAAATTGTATGATTTTAGTTGGTTTTTGCTGTGTACAGAGGTTCCCTTTAAGCTGTATTTTCGGAGGTGCAGTTAGAAAGCTTCGCAGTTAGAAAGGGGTTTTAGAGTGTTGTTTAATGTGCCAAATAATGGCCGGTCAGAATCACCTGGTGGCACGTATATTTGCTAATTAGGGCAGGGCGATGATTCTAACAAGCTTGCATATGCAAACTGTGATAATAGCTTTTCTATGAGTAGTCTCTAAAATATGAAGATCTCAAATAAAACCCTTTTTTCACTTCATGGATGGTTAGGATTAAATTTAGGCTTTTTGCTATTTGTGATCTGTTTTTCCGGCACGATTGCGACTTTAAGTTATGAGCTTGATTGGCTATTAGACAGTGAAATTCGTCCAGTTGCAGCTGCAGAAGGCGAGGAGCGTATTTCTTTAGCGAGTGCTTATCACAATGTGCAGGCACTTTATCCTCGAGGAAACATTTATGCTATACGTAGCCCCTCAGAAGATTATCTTGCCCTTCAAGTATTTTTACGAGATCTCGACTCTGGTGAGGTGACTGTCTATCTCGATCCTTTTACAGGAGCAGTGCTTGCTGCTCGGGATAGGATGAGTATCAAAAATTTCTTTCGAATTTTCCACAAACAGCTTTTTATTGTACCAACAAAGTTTACTTTTAACGGTGTGTTTATCGTTGGCCTCTTCGGTTTGTCGTTGTTGGTGACCGTGGTAACAGGCTTTTTGTTATTGGGTAATTGGCTAAAAAATTTATTTCGTTTACGTTGGCGTAAAGGGCTCCGCGTTTTCTTTGTTGATTGGCATCATAGCACTGGACTCTGGTCTTTATTGTTTTCTTTTTTGTTTGCTTTGACTGGTATATGGTATTGGCTAGAAAAAGTGACAGATATCTCAGAAGTTGCATTGGCGAAAGAGAATCAAGTCGTTTATGAGCAAAAAGGGTTATTGCTAGATGCTCCCAATCCTGAACTTTATATCCAAAAAGCTCAAGCGGCTCTGCCTGGTTTAGAAGTGAAAGCATTTTTCTTCCCTTTCAAAGCGGGCGATCCTGTGCATGTATTTGGCCAAGCCGAAGCTATGTTAGTGCGTGACGCTGCAAATTATGTTGCTTTAGATCCATATAGTGGCAAGGTTTTACAGGTGCGTAATGCTACCGATTTGGGGTTATTAGATCGCTGGCTTCATACGGTAGATCCATTGCATTTTGGTACCTTCGGTGGCTTGTGGACTAAGTTAATTTGGTTTTTCTTTGGCTTGCTTATCTCCCTGGCTATTTTGGTTGGATTTTATCTTTGGTTTAGGCGTATTGTTAATTCTCAGAAAATCAAAGCCAAAGGCGTTAGCCGACTTGCTATTTGTGCTCATGTGATCAGTATATCCTTACTTATTTTATCGACGCTATTTAGCGTTGTTGGTATGAAGCGTATGGGATCTGGTGTTCACGATACTCACAAAATCGCCTTTAATATGGAAAGCTTGGGGCCTTGGCAAGGCTATTTGCAACAAAAAATAAATAGTTATTCGCAAACTCATGGTCATTTTGAGTTGGTGTTTAATGATGCCCGGCCCAACCTTAAAGCAGCATCATTGTATGTTCATATACGAAATCAGGAAGATGTTATCAAGGCTGATTTTAAATTGGATTGGTATGGACAGAAAGCACAATTGGATATTCCAGCTCTTCAATCTGGCCAATCGTTAGATAAAACAATAGCGCAATGGTATGAAAGTGTGGCATCACTCTCACTTGTTTTAGAGGATCAGCAAGGGAATTTTTATGAGCATCGCTTAACCAGTGACGAACTTCTAAGTGCTGTACCTAATATGGAATCTCTTCCCTTAGGAATAACAAATAACCGTGCGGTTAAGTACTTTATTTTATCTTTTCTTCTTTTTATTTGGCTTGGTTTGTTTTTCTGGGTTGGAGTATATATGCGTATATATCGAAAAGCTCAAACAGAAGATCAACCGCTACCTGCGACAGAAGATATTGCTGACGTATCACAGGATGTTGTACAAGCATGATGTTTTGGGTGAAATTAAGCCTGGCATATTTTTATGCCAGGCTTGTTTAGCTTATAAGGTATGAGTTAAAACTCGTAAGCAATCGAAGCGGTGACTGATCGAGGAATTGAAGTGCCTACTCGACCAGCTGCGAAAACATCAGATGAGATAAAAGACTGGGTTAAAAGAAATTCTTCATCAGTGATGTTGCGAACATTTAATTGCGCTTTCCATGCGTCCATTTTGTAGTATGCCGCTAAATCCACTTGAGTCCAGCTATCAAATTCTGTGCGGTTCTCTAGGCTGGCAAATACATCACTTTGACTAAATACGCCGCCGCCTAGCCCTAGATCACCAGTGCCGATAGGAATCTCGTAGAAGCTGAATAAATTAAAGCTGTGATCCGCGATACCGGGAAATTGATTGCCTTCTGTAAAGGTGCTACTGAATGCATCGGTGCCACCTTCAGTAATTTCTGTATCGGTGAATGTATAACCTGCTTGTATTCGCCATTGGCTAGTAATGTAACCTACAACTTCAAGTTCAAAACCTTGGCTATTGACCGCTCCAATGTTATCGAAAAAGAGCACAGGCTCGCCGGGGTTGGTAATGAAAGCAATATCTTCTTTATCTATATCGTAAAGAGCGGCGGTAATTAACAGTTGCTCTTCTAGTAGCTGCCATTTGACACCAGCTTCAATTGATACTGATGTTTCAGGGTCAATATTGTTACCATTTTCATCTTGTCGGCCAGCGGAATTGGTATAGCCTTCGGAATAGCTAGCATAGAATGATAGGTCTTCAGCAGGAGTAAATACCACACCAGTGCGCATACTAAAGTTGTCGTCGTCAAAAGATGCGTTAGTATTATCTTGAAAATCCGAAAAACGTCCGCCAATTAACCATGCCCACTGCTCATTAAAGCGAACGTAGTCGAGTATATTAATGCCTTGTTCTTCAAAATCTTGATTAATAAGAGAGCCACGATTAACTAAACCAAAAGTAATATTATCGTTAACCCGAACTTCTTCTAAGCCAGGTGTAACTGGTGTGCGAGGATCATCGAAATATTCTCCAGTAGCAATATTAAAGAGCACTGCTTGATCGCCTTGAAAGCTGGTGGAGTCTGTAGAGAGTTCTTCGCGTGTATAAGAGGCTAGAACTTGGTGTTCAAAGCCAAAACCATCGCTAAAGCTTAAGGTATTGGTAAACTTAAATTGCTCGCTATCACCTTCACCGTCGGACTTTCTTGGGCCAATGGCTACCAAGTTATCTACGGCACTGCCTTCAGGGCCAACGACAGCGAAAAGGGGGTCGCCGACAAGGGCAACAGGCGATGAGTCAAAATTTACTTTGTCGTTTTTAGTATTGCTGTAACTAAAAGCAATATCCCAGATGTCGTTCACTTTATGCTCCGCTAAAGCATAGATACGTGTTGATTCAGCGGTAGTATTTCTATTCCAATCAGGAATGCCGAAAAACTGTTCTCGATTTAGGCGATCACTGTAAAAATAACCTTGGACATTGTTACCATCTAATACTTGACCTCTATCCTGAGTAGATTCATCGTCGATATATTCTACGCCCACCTGAACGTAAGTATCGCTCCCAATGTAAGCAAGTGTTGGGTTTACTAATATCCGCTCGCGGAAAACTTCATTTCTAAAGCTTTCTGAATCTTCATAAGTCGCCACAACTCGATAAGCAAAGTTTTCCAAGCTCCCAATAGCGCCGGTTGTATCTGCCTCTATTTTCTTAAAATCATCAGAACCTGCTAACACTTCGATAGAACCGTAGCGCTCTATTTGTGGTCGTTTGGTAATGTAATTAATAATACCACCAGGTTCGCCTTGCCCATAGAGAAGGGCTGATGGTCCTTTGAGAACTTCGATGCGATCAATATTTGCAGTTTCAGTGGAAGGTATATTCGAAGCATTAAAGCTGTTATTAATACGTGCACCATCTTTATAAATAGATTGTGATGCATCAAAGCCTCGGATTGAGAATCTTTCTTCGCCACCATTACCTGTTTTAAATTTCGTCACACCTGCGACATTTCTCAGTGCATCGTCGACGTTATTGACTTGTTGATCTTGCAATAAATCTTGTGTAATGACGCTAACTGCTGCCGGAGTTTCAATTAATTTTAGGTTCAGACCCAATGCAGATTCGGCTTCATTTTCGCGGTAGTCCCGCTGATATCCCGCCACAAAAACCTCTTCGATAGGAGGTCGTGCTGTGTTTGTTTGTGCGTTTACTGAGGATACAGCAACGCTAAGTGCGGCGATAATGAAGGGTGGCCGAAGATTAAAGTTTTTCGTGTACATACTAATGATTCGAATTATATTGTAGTTATGGTGGAAAAAACGTCCCACCTCCTTAGTTATAATGCTGATGATCAAAAAACATCAACCTATTATTCCCTTGTCTCGATCAGTAATGCAAAACCCGACCACTAGAGCGAATTAACTATAATTTATACTGATCTATAGTTAGTCAGCTCTTATCCTTAAAATGTGTTGTTAAGTATTTTCGAGAGCGACCTGTGTTGCCTGTGCAAATATTTCTGCGACACGATCGATTTCCTCCGGTTTAATAATTAAAGGAGGCAGGAAGCGCACTGTACAGCCATTGCGACCACCTAGCTCAAGTATTAACCCTTTTTTTAAGCACTCTCGTTGAATTTTAGCTGCCAATTCACCTGATGGGGTTGGTGAGCCATCGTTCAATAATTTCTCTGGATTAACAATTTCAACGCCAATCATCAAACCTCGGCCTCGAACATCGCCAATGTGAGAATATTGTCTTTGTATCTCTTGTAGATGCTGGCGAAGGCGTTCACCCATTAGACTAGCATTTTGACAAAGTTGCTCTGTTCTAATTACATCAAGTGTTGCAGACCCTGCTGCCATGGCCATTTGATTGCCTCGAAAGGTTCCGGCGTGTGCACCAGGATTCCACTTATCCAAAGATTTATCAAATAACACCAAAGACAGTGGCAGCCCGCCGCCAATTGCCTTCGACAATAAAATCATATCAGGCACAATATCGGCGTATTCGAATGCAAACATGTCTCCTGTGCGTCCAATACCACATTGAATCTCGTCTAAGATTAATGGAATATCGAAGCGAGCTGTTATTTCGCGTAAACCCTTAAGCCAACGAGCGGGTGCGGGTATCATACCGCCCTCACCTTGGACGGCTTCCACAATAATCGCTGCAGGTGTGGTAATTCCTGATTCCGGATCGCTCAATAAATTCTCGATATAATGTAAATTACTGGCAATACTTTGTTCCCCTTTAAGACCGAAAGGACAACGAAACTCGTAAGGGTAGGGGAGGAAGTGTACTTCCGGCATTAAATTGCTAACAGGAGTTTTAGCCGCAAGGTTACCGGTAAGGCTCAATGCGCCATGGGTCATACCATGGTAGCCACCACTAAATGCTAAAACACTACGCCGGCCAGTGGCTGTTTTGGCAAGCTTAATTGCTGCTTCCGTGGCATCGGCGCCGCTTGGCCCACAAAACTGTATGTGTGCTTTTTGCGCAAACTCTGCAGGTAAAATATCGAATACATCTTTGATAAATGTATCTTTTGTTGGTGTTGTAATATCTAGGGTGTGCAAAGGGCCGCTACTATCGAGGTAATTCTTTAACACGTTATGTATTACCGGATGGTTATGGCCCAATGCCAGTGTTCCAGCACCGGCTAAGCAGTCAATAAATAATTGTCCCTTAGTATCTTCTATATAGATACCCTGAGCACGTTTTATGGCAATAGGGATACGACGAGGATAACTGCGGGCATTCGACTCCAGTAGATTCTGTCGTTCTAGATAGTTGGTATACGACAAAGAAATAGCAGCCTGTTCACTAAACTTTTTGAGCGTAAACGGCGAGGCCTGTAAAGTCTTAGAGTTTAAATCATCTTGCAAGCAAGAGTGCATGGTTATTCCTCTGGGAAGATAATGTTGACTAAATCTATCTAGACTGTTTTTGCATGCACTATATTATTAGGTTTAGTTAACAGCGGTTTTAAATAGATAATAGAGTGCACTTTGTTAATTATTTGTTACGCATTTTCTTCCATAAATTTACGCAAGCTTAGTGGTCTCATATCCGTCCACACAGTCTCAATGTATTCTAAACATTCTTGTTTCTTTCCGGTTTTTCCTACTGCTTCCCAGCCGCCAGGTACTTCTTTATATTCTGGCCAAATGGAATATTGCTCTTCATGATTCTTTACCACCAAAAAAACGGTGTTTTCGTCATCCCAACTCATTTCAACTGCCTTTCAATGTTGTTGTTAAAGAAATATTTAAAATTGGCGTGCGAGATTCTATGCTTAGGAAAATTTCACCATACAATAGGATCGCTAAAAGTAGTGGCATTGATTATTTGCCTGTTACTTTGTCCTTACTGCCTTTATCTAGCTTCCTTATTATTCAGACGCTTCTATATTTATCGCCTTGCTCCATGAGGCTTATGACGACAATATGAACATATCTATACTAATAATCATAATACTACATTTAATATAAATGATAATCAATATTATTTACATTATTGAAACCAATTGTTATCATGCTGCCTATGTTTTCTGCTTGAAAAAATAATTTTTATTTCTGGTGCGCAATTTTTTTATTCTCAAAGATGAATTTGGTGTCATCTTTGTGTGCTGAGCAGCTTAATGAAGCCGAAACTGGCCAATAGTATCTGTCTCTCGGCTTTAGCACCTTGTCTAGAATCAAGCCTCATTTATAAAAATCAATCTTCGAAGGGTGGGCGAATTTGAAATGTCTCACGACTCTATATTAGAACGCAGTGGCGACTTAAGTCAGTTAGTACCTGGTATTTTAATTTCACATGAGAAAGATAATATACCTCTGCTTATTGAGTGTGAAAAAAATACGAATTTAAGTAATCGGTGGCGTGATTATCATCAAGTTATCCAAAAGATTATTACTCGCTATCAGCGTGACATAGGCGCAATTTTATTTCGAGGGTTTAAGTTTATTGATGACAATGATTTTTACGATTTTGTAAAATCATTTGGTCTCGATTTATTGCGTTATGAATTTGGTTCAACACCGCGCTCACACCTTGGTAATGGAGTTTATACCTCAACTGAATATCCAGCACATCAAGTTATACCTCTACACAACGAGCAAGCCTATACCTTAAGTTGGCCGTTAAATATATGGTTTCACTGTGTGACGGCAGCTTCGCGAGGAGGTCACACTCCTATAGCAGATAGTCGTCTTATTTATCAACATATTAATCGCACTATTCGCGAGCGCTTCGAAAAGAAACGCCTAATGTATGTTCGCAATTATGGCAATGGGTTAGATATACCCTGGCAACAAGCTTTTAATACTGATGACATATCGGTCGCACAAGCCTATGCCAAAAATAATAAAATTCAATTGGAGTGGAAGGAAGATGGTGAGCTACGTACGCGGCAATTATGCCAGGCCACCGCGCAACACCCACTGACAAATGAATGGGTATGGTTTAATCAAGCACATCTATTTCATATTTCTAATTTAAATGAAAGTGTACGGGAAATGTTGCTTGGTTGTGTCGATATGCAGGACTTGCCGCGCAATGTGTACTATGGCGATGGTAGCGAAATTGAAACATCTATTCTCGATGAAATTCGTGGTGTAATCGATGAATTTACCGTGTCTTTTCCGTGGCAACCCGGTGACGTCATGTTGTTAGATAACATGTTGGTCGCCCACGGACGAGGAACATTTGAAGGTGAACGAAAAGTCGTTGTCGCTATGACAGAGCCTTTCGACTCAATAGCTGCTAATGGAGATAGCCAAAATACGACATTGGAAGATACTTCACCATCCCTTGAATATAGCGCATAGCTGGAGAATTAAAAGAATGTTATCAGCTTTAATGCGCTCACTTAGACAGCGTGGGATAAAATTGTGGTTGGACGGTAGTGCGCTAAAATTTAAAGCCTACCAAGATTGGCCTATTGATGAAGAAACACGTATTCAATTAAAAGAAAATAAAGCCGAGGTTATCGCCTGGCTTAAGCAGTCCCCCGATTTTTTTAGCTACTTCCCAGCCAGTGAAAACCAAAAATCCATGTGGCTTGTGTATTGTATGGAGCCCGAAAATACTGCTTATAATCTTAGCCATGCTGTTCGTTTAAGGCAGGATGTTTCTGTTGAATACTTGCAGCAAGCCTATCGATTACTTTGTCAGCGTCATCTTATTTTGCACACAGCTTACTGTGATCACGATGGTGAAATTTTACAGTACGTTAAAGACGATTTTACACCGTCATTAGATATTGAAGACATTAATACGCTGAATGAAAATGAGTTAGTCACAAAAGTTAAACAAGAAGCAGATAAATGTTTTAATTTGAAAACCGGCGATGTATGCCGAGCTAAGTTATTGATTAACCGTCGTGGCAAAGTAATAGATACTGTTTTCCAATTAACTGTTCATCATATCGCGGCAGATTTTTGGTCGTGTGAAGTTTTATTCGATGAACTGCTAGGTATTTATAAAGATTTATCTGGTCAGCAACAGCCACAATATAGTGAATCAAAATATACTGATCTCTCTCATGACTATTTTGATTGGTGCCTACACCAGCGGTATTTATTACAAAGCAATAAGCTTGCTGATACAAAAGAATTTTGGCAAAAGAGTTTGACTTCAAACAATGCCTGCGATGATTCTTTAACTTCTCGCTACGAGAATTTAGCTTTGACGTTAGATTATCCACGTCCAGCAGCTCAAACATATCAAGGTGAAGAGCTTACTTTCCACCTCGATAAGATTCAGAGTGAAGCATTGCGTTCAGCCGCTAAAGCGCTAGGTGTTACTCCTTATGTTTTTTGTCTGAGCATTTTTCAGTTATTGCTGTACCGCTATAGTGGACAAGAAGAGTTTCTTATTGGTACGCCAACTTCAGGCCGCCTACAGCAGCGCTTTGGCCGTACAGTAGGTTATCTGGTTAATCCTGTAGTACTTACCTGTGATTGTAGCGGCAATCCACGTTTTAGCGATTTAGTTAAACGTGTTGCTGATGTTAGTAAAGCTGCTTTTCACCATCAAGATTATCCATTTCGTTCTCTGTTAGAGCAGTTAAATATTCCTCGAGATCCATCGCGCACACCACTATTTCAGCACATGTTTACTCTGACTCATGTGCATACTCAACAGCATGCGAATATGGTTGAGGCAACGTTACTTTCTGAGCAACGTGGCGCGGCTCATGATCTCAATTTAGTTGTACTTGATGATCGTGAGACATTTACTGGTAAATGGCGCTATAACCGCGCATTATTTTCTCTACCTACCGTGCAAGGCATTTTGGATAATTACTGTCATTTATTGAAGGTGATATGCGAAGACTCTCATTGCTACATTAACCATATTGCCTTGCTTCATACTAATGTTGAAAAATTAGAAGAACTCAATAGACCACAAAAAGAAAAAGTATCCGATTTAGGTGCATTGGATTTATATGAGCAGCAGGTCGAGCATTATTCGGATGCATCGGCACTGTACTATAAGGATAAAGTTCTGACCTATCAGCAACTAGATGATTATGCCCATATACTAGCTCACTATTTTCAGCAACAGGGGATTGTTCAAGGGGACTGTGTTGGCCTATGTTTGCCTCGTAGTAATGAGCTGATTGTTAGTATTTTTGCTCTGTGGAAAATAGGTGCTGCTTATGCAGCTCTAGACCCTCAATGGCCTGAGGCTCGTATCGAACAACTATATAATGATGGCCAATTAAATGCTATTGCCTTTCTTGATGTTAATAGTTATGAAAAGGATCGTTATAAAGTTGATGATCTATTCGCTTTACAAGAACGTTTTGAGAAACAAGGTAAATGTATTCGTATCGCTAGCCTAGATTCTTTTCCTAAGGTAAAGAATGATATTCCTAATCATATTTATCATCAGGATCAACCCGCGTACTTTATTTTTACATCTGGGTCAACCGGTAAATCTAAAGCGGTATGTGTGACACATCGAAATTTAGCTCACTATATTAGCGCTATTGATAAGCGCCTCGAATTACCCTCAGCCACTGAGGCTAATGTCAGTCTCATGAGCTTGGGTTCTTTAGCAGCTGATTTAGGACACACAACCGTTTTCGGTGCACTGTTAACTGGGCGCTGTTTGCATATACCCACTCAACAGCAACTGGACGATCCCAATCTGCTTGCCGACTATATGTGTCGTCACGCCATTAACTGTTTGAAATTAACGCCATCTCATTTGCGTGCATTTAATGAAGTTTTAGCGGATATTTTACCTACGCATACATTGATATTAGGGGGTGAACCCTTAGTAAAGGAACAGGTAGCCCAAATACAGGGTATAAAACCACAATGTCGTATTGTCAACCATTATGGGCCAACGGAAGCGACGGTGGGTGCTTTAACTTATCATGTTAATGATTTGACCTCTATAAAATCTTCAGTTCCAATCGGTCGGCCATTAAATGATACTCAAGCTTATATCCTGGATAAGTATTTAAACCCTGTGCCAAACGGTGTATCTGGAGAGCTATACTTAGGAGGCGAGGGTATAGCGCAGGGTTATGTGGGACGTTCCGCATTGACCGCTGAGCGTTTTGTTCCATCTCCTTTTATACATTCAGGCCAACGTTTATATCGCACTGGTGATCGTGCACGACGTCGTCATGATGGCGAAGTAGAGTATTTGGGGCGTATTGACCAGCAAGTTAAAATTCGTGGATATCGAATCGAACTGGAGGAAATTGAATATTGTTTACGACAAGATGAACAAATAGCAGATGCGATAGTAATTTTATATTTTTCTGAGCTTAATAGTAATAGCAGCAATAGTGTTGGTAGTGATCAAGATGTAAGAAATACTAGTAATTCAGAAGGGCAACTGCTTGCTTACATAATAGCTGATGCAACCAGTCAACAATTAGATACTCATTTGCTCTGTGAGCGGATAAGAGAAAAATTACCGGAAGCTATGGTGCCGCAGTTATGGCAAGTGCTTAATGAGTTTCCGCGTCTGAGTAATGGCAAGGTCGATCGCCGTAACCTTCCTTTGCCTAAATCGGAAGATAGAGCATCAGAAGAAAAATTATTACCTCGAACAGAAGCGGAAAAAATCTTATACGAGATTTGGTGTAGCGTACTCAACCGTGAAGACTTTGGTATTTGTGATAGCTTTTTTGAGTTGGGTGGCGATTCAATTTTAAGCTTGCAAATCATCACAAAAGCCAGAAAACAAGGAATTAGCTTAACGCCAAAAGTATTCTTTGAAGCTCGTACAGTAGAGCAGTTAGCGTTAAGAGCGACAATTAAAAAATCCTCTCAGGATTCTTCCAAGCAGCATAGTGATAAGCAAGCTGCGCAACACTCTAATGTACTATCGGAAGAGCTAAATGGAAAGACTGTACCTTTAACGCCTATTCAACAGTGGTTTTTTGATAATCAAAAAGTTAACCTGGCGCACTGGAATCAATCTCTCTTACTTGACGTCAAGCAGACCCTTGACCCAGTTGCTCTGCGTTGCGCGGTTATTGCTTTAGTTTATTACCATGATGCTTTACGGCTTTCATATGAGCAACATTTAGAAGGTGAATGTTTAGAGGTTACTCAGCGCTATCAAAATATTGCTGATGACGAGATTGCTAAATGCTTTGTGCACTTAACCTATACGGTTGAATCTTCCGTCCCATCTCATAAACCTTCCTATGAATCTTGGCGAGATTCTCATATTGACCAACTACAAAAAAGCTTCCAGTTAAATAGCGCTCCACTTTTTAGAATAGCTTTAATCGAAAAGAATAAGAGTGGAGCTGTGATCGCTTTATGTGCGCACCACCTGCTTGTTGATGGTGTGTCTTGGCGTATAATTCTTGAAGACCTTGAGATTCTGTATCGTGGGTTTTCCAGCAAAGCGTGCAATAATCTTTCTCATCAAGAAATTCGGGAATATGTTTTTTCTGCTTTGCCTGAAAAAACGAATAGTTATTTGGAATGGAGTAATTTATTACACAAGCAAAGTTGTGTTAGCAAAGTGCAAAATGATATTGCTTTTTGGCAATCGTTGTCGTCGTCGTTCACACAATCTGATTATGTTCCAGGTTTTGATATAAATAAGAATACGGTCGCAGATGCTAAAACAGAAAGATTAAGTCTGAATTCCGATGACACCGAAAAATTACTTGGGCCAGCTTTAGCTGCTTATAATGTACATGTTAATGAGTTTTTATTAGCCGCACTTGTGCCAGTGCTGTCGGTTTTATTTGAAAATCAAGTGCTTGCTGATGAGGCTCTTAAAAATGAACAACCTTGGATTCCTGTGGAGTTGGAGGGGCATGGGCGTGATAATCCTTTATCAGATGACGATATTGTCGATGTCTCACGCACAGTAGGTTGGTTTACTAGCCGTTATCCGGTTGCTATTAATTCTATATTTGATGACTGGGATGCTGCTTTTTTGCAAGTAAAAGCTGCTCTTAGAAATGTGCCAAATAATGGTTTGACATATGGAATTAACCGTTATCTAAATAAAAATATTGTTGCAACCCAACAATTTTCGCCAGTCAACCTTATAACGCTAAACTACCTAGGTCAGTTTGATCAGAGCTTTTCTTCGTCCGATATTTTTGCGTTAAATAGAAATGAGGTTGCCAATACTCGCAGTCAAGATAGCACTCGCACTCACGTTATCGACCTCACAATGCAAGTACTTAATGGTGAATTGCATATTGCATGGACGTATCCTGCTCATTGTATCGATAGTGCATATATGCAGGATATCGCTAATCGTTATCTCACTTCTCTTAGTGACTTGCTACAGCACTGTCTTGGCCGAGATGAGGTAAGTGTTGATGCGAGTGATTTCGATGATGCCGATATTTCACAAGATGAATTTGATCTTTTATTACAGGAATTGGATTAAGCATGACGGTCACTAATGGCAATGCCACAAGCAACAAAAAAATGATTAGTGAAAAACGTAGTGGAGATAAAAAAAAGGCAGGTAATATCGAGGATATTTACCCATTATCGCCAATGCAGTCGGGACTTTTATTTCATACATTAATGAATCCTGGTACTGGTGTTTATCTCTTGCAATATCGCCATGTTATGACTATGGATAATCTAGATCTTGTGGCGTTTAAAAGTGCTTGGCACCATGTGGTACAACGGCACGAAGTGCTGCGAACTTCTTTTGTTTGGAAAAAACAAAAACAACCGCTACAAGTAGTACATAAAAACGTTGAGTTACCTGTTGATATTCTCGACTGGCGTGATTTGGATGAACTAACTCAAGAACAAAAACTAGCGAGCTTATTACAAGAAGAGCTAGTGAAGGGCTTTGATTTTAATAAAGCGCCGTTGATGCGTGTGCGCCTTATTCGCTTAGACGAAAAACGCTATCAATTTGTTCGCAGCTACCATCATATATTGATGGATGCTTGGTGCTTCTCAATCATTATGATGGATTTTCTGGCAGCTTATCGTGCTCTCGTTGCGGGTAAAAAACTGAATTTAGCGAAGCCGGCTGCATATAAACGTTATTTAATGTGGCTACAAAAACAAGATCAAAATCGCGCCTTACAATTCTGGCGTGACAAGCTATCAGGTTTTGATACCCCTACAGCCATACCAATAATGAAAAAGCCTATACCGGCAGGAATTCCCGAAACTTCATTGCTTGATAATGAGTTCGATAAAAAAGTAGCCGGCATAAAAAATAAAGAAAGTAATAGTAAGCACGATAACAACACACAAGAATACACCGCTTCAAACCAACGTGTGGATGTAGCCGAGTGTTCCATTCATATAACAGTAGAACAATCGCGTAGAGCAAAGAAAATTGCAGCCGATCGTCAGATCACCTTAAATACTTTAGTACAGGGCGCATGGGCATTATTATTAAGCCGTTACAGTAACGAAGAAGATATTGTCTTTGGCGTAACTGTCGCAGGTCGCCCCATAGATATGCCTGAAATGGCTACAGTCGTGGGCTTATTTATTAATTCTATTCCTTTGCGTTGGCGTATCAAACCAGCGCAATCACTTGTGGATTGGCTGCAAGGGCTTTTCTCAGAAAATATTAATTTACGCGAATATGAATTTGCGACTTTAGCTGATATTCAAAAAATATCCGATGTGCCGGCACAACAATCACTCTTTAATAGTTTGTTAATATTTGAGAATGCCCCTTTCGATACTGGTTTAAAGCAGGAAAACCTCGAGTTTTTTGTTAGCGATGCCAGTAATAGAACACACACCAATTACCCACTAACTTTGATGGTAATTCCAGATGAAACTTTACATTTTAATATAGCCTACCACTGTCATCTATTTGCACGGCAGGCTGTTGAGCGCATTTTAGAGCATTTTCGAACAGTTTTTGTAAATATTGTGACTGCTCTGGAAAATACACCTGAGGTAGCACTCAATAATATTTCAATGTTATCTGCTAACGAACAAGATTATCTTTTTCATCATTGGAATCAGCCCTATTATACAGATAGCCAAGACGATTATATTCACCACTTTGAGAAGCAGGTGGAAAAACAAGGTGATAAAGTAGCTGCTTACGATGGTTGTAATCAACTCAGCTACCGACAATTAAATGAACAGGTAAATCGTCTTGCACACAGCTTGCTTGAAAAAGGTATAGGCACTGATAGTTGTGTTGCGCTTATGTCACAGCGAAGTTGCGATTTATTAACGATGATTCTAGCAGTATTGAAGTGTGGCGCAGCTTATTTACCTTTAGATCCTAAGCATCCGCCTAAGCGAATAAATGAAATTATATCTCAATACCCTATAGACGCACTCATTACCCAAAAAGCGCTATCTACTGTATTAAATAACGCAGTTAACGATGCTAAAGCTCCTAATATTCTAAAATATGAAGCGCTTCTAACGGGAAGCAATAACGCTACTAATCCGCTTATAAAATATCACCCTCGTCAATTAGCTTACGTGTTGTTTACCTCTGGCTCTACGGGTAAACCCAAAGGGGTTATGGTTGAAAGAAAGGGGATGTTAAATAATATTTTAGGTAAAATTCCACGTTTAAACCTAAACGAGCATGACATTATTGCTCAAACAGCTTCCCAATGTTTCGATATCTCTGTATGGCAGTTTTTAACAGCTTCTGTAGTAGGTGCTTGTGTTCATATCTTACCAGACGACATTGCCCACAACCCTAAATCTTTACTCGAATACTTGTGTGATCATCGAGTGACATTATTAGAGGTCGTGCCGTCCTTAATACGTGAAATGCTACGTTTAGAGGCATTACCTCTTAATCTAAGATGGTTATTATCCATTGGGGAAGCTTTACCGCCAGATGCTGCACGTCAATGGCTGACGAACTATCCAAAAATTCCCTTAATGAACGGCTATGGGCCTGCTGAGTGTTCGGATAATGTTGCATACCATGTGATTGAACAACAGCCTTCGCCATTGGTATCAAATATACCAATAGGAATAACTACGTTAAATTTACAATTATATGTGCTTGACAGTAATTTGAATCCTCAAGTTACAGGTTGTATTGGGGAGCTATATGTCGGTGGCGTTGGTGTTGGACGTGGTTATTTTAATAAAGCTAACCTAACTAGCGAAAGATTTTTACCTAACCCTTTTGCCTCTGAGCTTGGCGATCGAATGTATAGAACGGGAGATCTTGCGCGCTTAAACAGTGATGGGAAATTGGAATACATCGGTCGGAGTGATGGCCAAGTTAAGTTACGTGGATTTAGAATTGAGCTAGGTGAAATTGAGAGTACTCTAGGCGATATCTCAGGTATTGGCTTGGTAGCAGTTATCGTGCGTGAAGATCAACCGGGTGATCAGCGCTTGGTAGCATATTACGAGCATAGCGCTTGTCATGGTCTAAAAGAAGAAAATGCCGAAGTTCTAGCTAAGCTTAATAAAGAACTTGCAACTGAGATAAATAATCAGCTTGCCGCCAACTTACCCTTTTATATGTTGCCTTCGGCTTACGTATTGCTTCCCTCCTTGCCACTCAATAATAATGGAAAAATTAATCGCAGGGCTTTACCTGTACCAAATTATCAGTCTATAGATGAGAGCGAGCAGATTGCACCACGAACTGAAACGGAGCGCACGGTTGCCAAAATATGGAAATCTGTTTTAAATCTTAATGCAATAAATGTTAACGATAATTTCTTCATTTTGGGTGGCCACTCGTTGTTGGCGACCCAAGCAATTGCCCGCTTGAGTGCAGAGTTAACTTTTGATCTTCCTCTACGTAGTTTATTTGATTTTCCAACGGTGGAAAAACTCTCTCGACATATCGATGTCTTGCGTTCTGAAGGAAACTTGACCTTACAACGAGATCTGATCCAGCCCATAGCAAACCGAGAGGATTTACCTCTTTCTCATGGTCAGCAGCGTTTGTGGTTTTTAGATCGTTTAGAAGGCCCCTCGGCGACCTACAATATGCCTGGGGCAATTCGTCTTAGAGGAAAATTTGATCTGGCCGCGGCGAATACAGCCATGCAAAAGATTATCGCCCGCCATGAAATACTGCGTACTTATTTTCAAGAAGTGGATGGTGTCGCAAAACAGCGTATTTTGCCCACACTAACATTATCGTTGGGTATTGAGGAGCTTAACGAGGCTAAACAAAAGCAGGATTTAAATACACTCCTTAAAGAACAAAGTATGCAATGCTTTGATTTGGAAAAGGCGCCTTTATTTTCGGTGAAGTGTTTTAAACTTGCGGATGATGAACATATTATTTGTTTAACTATGCATCATATTATTGCTGATGCTTGGTCTTTACAGATCTTTATCGATGAATTTACTCGATGCTACGCTTCGTTTAGTCAAGATAATAGTCCTCAAAATCGCGAACTAGAGCTTGCGCCACTGCCAATACAATACGCTGACTATGCTCACTGGCAGCAACAATATTGTCAAGCAGAGCAGCTACAAAAACAATTGCAGTATTGGCAAAATAAACTGGGTAATGCTCATGAAGTATTAACACTTCCCAGTGATCGTCCCCGTCCAGCACGCCAAAGCTATTGCGGTGAACGGATAGAATTTATGATTGCGCCGGAATTGACAGTCAAGTTACGTCAATTAGCTGAGCAACAGGCTTGTACACCTTTCGTTATTTTGTTAGCAGCGTACCATATTGTACTGGCTCGTTTGAGTGGTCAATCCGAGATACGTGTGGGTGTGCCGACCGCTAACCGTCAGCGTCTAGAAACGGAAGGACTTATCGGGTTTTTTGTTAATACGCAAGTATTAGTGGCGAACGTTAATCCAGAATTACAGGTCGAGCAACTTATTACTCAGCTGCGCAAAAATGCGGTTGAAGCGCAAGAATATCAAGACTTGCCCTTTGAATTTTTGGTAAATGCGCTAAATCCCGAGCGTGACCTTAGCCATTCGCCATTATTTCAGGCCATGTTTAATTTCCTTGAAGGTGATGCCAGCGAGGGTTTACAACTGCCTGGTATGTCGGTGCAGGCGATTCCCATATTGTCCGATACCGCCATGTTTGATTTGAATCTCGATATGCATAGCTTAGCCGAGCAATATCGCGGTTCTCTGGAGTTTAGCTGTGATTTATTTGATCGAGCTACAGCGCAGAGATTTATTGGTTATTATCAGACGACTTTGGCAAATATGGTGTCATCGCCTAAAAGACGTGTTAGTGAACTAGCGATTATTCCTCAACAGGAATATCAACGTTTATTATCTTTTGCAACATCGAGCGATAATACTTCTGTTCCATTATCAGAGTTAGATAATTGTTGGTTGCAGCGTTTTGAAGCACGAGTTTTAATTCATGGTGATGAAGTCGCCGCTTGTTGTGACAACAATTCTCTAACATATAATCAATTAAACCAACGTGCGAATGCTCTGGCTCTACATCTTTTAGAAGGCCACGGCAAATATGATCTCTGTGATCAGGTAGTCGCTATACTGAGTAAACGGGATTTATCCTTACTGGTACAGATTATTGCCGTATTTAAAATTGGTGCTGCATATCTACCGTTAGACCCTAAACAGCCAGCTGAACGCTTACACACTATTGTCAGTAAAGCAAAAGTTGCTGCAGTGTTATGTGCAGGTGACGATGATAAGAAAGTTTTTGCTGATGCTACATATCGCGTCTACGATGTAAGCTCTCATCTAGTTGGCGCTAATTTTACTAACATTGATTTTGCTAACAGTGATTTGACGGGTACTGATATTCCTAACCTAGGTATTTACCCTCGTGGTGATCAACTTGCTTATGTAATCTTTACCTCTGGTTCAACCGGGACGCCTAAGGGAGCTATGGTGACTCAGCAAGGCATGCTAAATAATATGCTCAGCAAGGTGCCCATATTAGGAATAAGTACACGAGATCGTATTGCACAAACTGCTTCCCAATGTTTCGATATCTCGGTCTGGCAATTACTCACCAGTATCATCACCGGTGGTCGTGTGCATATCTTGCCCGATACTATTAGTCAAGATGCTGATGCTCTTGCGCACGCAGTAACAGAGCAGGGCATTACTTTGTTAGAAATTGTCCCTAGCTTAATGAATGTTTTAGTGAGTTTGGAAGAGCGCACATCGCAACTCACATCGCAACTCACATCGCAACTACAAACCTTACGCTTTCTTTTGCCTACAGGCGAAGCTCTTGAAAGTGAATTGGCCAAAGCCTGGTTCGCTCGTTTTCCCAATATTCCATTAGTGAATGCCTATGGTCCGGCAGAATGTGCTGACGACGTGGCGATGCACTTAGTTCGCGACGGTGGTGAGCTGGGCAATGGCTATATGGCCATTGGCCGACCTTGTGCTCTTAGTCGTCTATATGTGTTAGATAATAACTTGCAAGTGGTTCCTGTAGGCATGACAGGGGAGCTATATATTGCGGGTGTTGGTGTTGGCCGTGGTTATTTACACGCACCGAATTTGACGGCCGAACGTTTTATTCCCAACCCTTTTGCTGGCAGTAATAATGTAAATGCTAGCACGATTAATTCCCTCGAGGTTAATGCTCATAAGACGCCCATCAATATTCAGGCAGAGCGCCTTTATCGAACGGGAGATTTAGCTCGTTATCGTGAAGACGGTATCTTGGAATTTATTGGACGAGCGGACTATCAAGTCAAATTGCGCGGCTACCGTATTGAATTGGGAGAAATTGAAAATCACTTAAACCGTTTCAATGCTATAGAACAAGCTGTTGTTGCTGTGGCTGGCAATCTTAAGAACCAACTTGTGGCCTACTGGGTACCGGCAGATAAAAGTCGCGCACCGAGTGATTCCAGCTTGAAAGCCTATCTTCAAAAATACCTTCCCGATTATATGCTTCCTTCAATATTTATGATGATGGATGCATTACCATTGAACGCCAATGGCAAAGTTGATAGACGTGCGTTGCCTCAGCCAGAAATAAATACCGATCGTAAACATGTTTTGCCTACGACTGGCAATGAATCTGTGCTATTAAATATTTGGTGCGAGATACTACAGCAGCAAGACCTTAGTATACATGATAACTTTTTTGAGCTAGGTGGCGACTCGATACTCAGTCTACAGATTGTTGCTAAAGCCAGACAGCAAGGGCTGAATATCCGAGCTAACCAAATATTTGAACATCAAACCGTTTATCAATTAGCGGGGGTTTGTGAAAAGCTAAGTAAAGGATTAGGTGAAGAAGAACAAATACCGCAGCGTATAAATGTTAACGTATTAACTGAATGTACAGATGATAAACCTATCGATAAAGCATCAAGCGAAATACCGTTAACGCCTATTCAACAAGACTTTTTTGCACAGGGTTTGTATCAGCCTAACCATTGGAATATGGCTTTGAGATTTGAGGTGCTACAAACATTAGATCAGGCGCACCTTGCCCATGCTGTGAATGCCTTGATTAGTCATCACGATATGTTACGGGCGGCCTTTTATAATATTAACGGGCGTATTGTACAAACAGTTAAGGCGCAACTTCCTGCCAACGCTTTTCAGTATAGCGAGCTGTTGGTAAGTGCATATGGTAATAGTGCTAGTGATTTTAGTAACAGTGATGATAGAACAGCAGCAATTCAAGCTTTGGCTCATCATCTGCAAGCAAGCCTTAATTTAGAAAAAGGTGAAGTTTTTAAGGTAGGTTATTTAAATTGTGGTGAAGACAAGCCAGGATGTTTACTGCTCGTGGGGCATCATCTTGTAGTCGACGGTGTATCCTGGCGTGTCTTGCTTGAAGATCTGCAGGATCTATATCAACAGTGCCAAGCTTCGAGCACAACATCCGCGCGTCCGATGCTTACTCTACCCATCAAAACAAGTGCTTACCGGGATTGGGCGCAATCACTTAGTGCTTATGAACCAGCACGTCATTCTTTAAAACAGAATGCTTATGTTAGTAGTAGTGTAAATAAGCGTGCAACGGTCGAAGATTATTGGCTGAATATTGAAAGAGAACTCTTACCTAAAGAAGTAGCAAAAGAATTAAATAGTTTAAATTACTTACCGGTAAAGTCGGACTTTACACAACAAGGTAATACTTTTGGTAATCGACGTACTTATGATTCAATTATTGATGAATCTCTGACGCAGGCGCTACTTAATCGGGCTGGTAAAGCTTACCAAGCTTCCATGCAGGATCTCTTACTTAGCGCTTTCGTCATGGTGCTGTGCCGATGGAGTGGTCAACAAGCAGCGTGGATTGAATTGGAAAGTCATGGCCGAGAAGCGCTTGATGACGCTATTGATTTGTCTCGTACCGTAGGCTGGTTTACGAGCCTTTATCCTGTTTATTTAAAAGCGGACAACAATGATATTGGGGCAACAATTTGCTCTGTGAAAGAATACCTACGTGCTATTCCTCAAAAGGGTTTGGCTTATGGTGTTATGAAATATCAGCGTGATGCTTTAGCAAACTTACCGCGTCCGGCGATTACTTTTAATTATTTTGGTCAATATGATCAAACGGCAGATACATTACAGTGGCTGACGCCATCGACAGAATCTGCTGGGCCATTATTTGATGCTCAAAACCTTGCCACTGCATTACTTGAAATTAATGCAGATGTTCTTGGTGGACAGTTACGTGTACGGTGGTCTTATGCCTCACAAGCTTTTGATGAATCCACGATTATCGAGCTGGCCCAACAGTTTGGGCAACAATTAATAGCACTTACTCGTCACTGTGAAAAAGTTGTAGCGACAGCGACACCTTCAGATTTTCCTTTACTCATGAGTCGGCAAGCGCAATTAGATAAACTCTTCATTGATTATCCGTTGGCAACTATTGATGATGTTTATCCCTTATCGCCTGTGCAAAGCGGCATGTTGTTTCACACTCTGTATGACACCCAAAGTGGTGTTTACTTTGACCAAATGACCGCTCAGGTGAAAGGAACGTTAGAGCAAGAAATCTTTACTAAGGCATGGCAAGTAGTCGCTGCTCGTCACGATATTTTACGCAGCGGTTTTTTTGTCGATACTTTTGATGAAGCGGCACACGTGGTGTTTAATAATGTGGATATTCCGCTGACGTTTCACGATTGGCAGCATCTAGAAAAATCTGCGCAGTCATCACAATTAGAGGATTTTTTGCAGGCGGATATTGCTCAAGGCTTCGACCTTCAGCGACCACCACTAATGAGGATTGCTGTGCTTCAGCTAGGTGCCCAACACTACCACTTGGTTTGGAGTCATCACCATATCGTACTCGATGGTTGGTGCGCGGTAAGCTTGATGGAAGAAGTGTTCAGTGTCTATCATTTGTTGCAAGCAGGGGACGATGCTATACAACTTGCTAAACGTAAAGCGCCGTCTTTCAAACGTTTTATTGCATGGTTGCAAGAACATAATTACCAAGGAAATACTATCCCTGCAGATAAACAGGGCGATGACTATTTCTGGCGCGGTTATTTAGCTGGTTTTGAACAAGCAACGAGTTTACCTTTATCCCATTTATCCTCTTTTGCGCTTAATAATAAAGATGATATCGACCAAGGCTATGCTCACTGTCGCGTGAGCTTGAGTATGGATGAGAGTTCGGCTTTGGGGCGAGTGGCTCGTCAGCATCACACAACGTTGGCCTGCACTATGCAACTTGCTTGGGGATTATTATTAGCAGCTTATAGTGGTGAAGAGGATGTTGTGTTTGGTGTTGCCAGTGCAGGACGCCCAGCAGATTTACCTGGAGTAGAACATATGCTGGGTATGTTTATTAATACCTTGCCACTGCGAGTTCGTTTTACCAGCGCACATTCTGTTAGCGATGTATTAACGCAGGTTCAGACCTCGTTAAACCATATAAGAGAGCATGAGCACAGCCCACTTGTTGAAATTCAAGCCGCAAGCGATATTGCAGCAGGCGAGCCATTATTTAACAGTATTTTTGTTTTCCAAAGTTTGCCTGCACGGGATGCTGTAGAAGAACACAAAAATGCCTGTACGGATACTTCTCGTTTACAAATAACCATCGATCAAAGTCGTGAGCAAACTCATTATCCGCTAACATTGACGGTTGTTCCCGGTGAAACTATAGCGGTTGAGCTACTCTACAGCTGTGAATATTTTGACAAGGATACGATCGCAAACTTATTGCAGCGCTATCAAGATCTATTGTTGCAAATTAGTCAATGCTTGGCGCGCGACGGCAAAACGCTGCTACGTGATTTAAATTGGCTTAATACTGAAGATTCTCGACATTGGCAGGCATTAAATAGTGGATATTCTACTTGGTCTGAGGATTTTATCGGTGGTTCAGCCAATATACCTGCCGCTTCGATTGCCGATAATGTTGCCGGCTTCGAGGCACAAGCAAATGCTGATGCCGATAAAGTCGCAGTAATATCTGGTGGGCAAAGCATTACCTATCAAGCATTAAATCAGCGGGCCAATCAATTTGCCCGTTATCTACTTACCAATGGGGTTGGTGCCGAGTCACTGGTTGTGGTGAGTTTACCGCGTAATCCTAATTTACTGGTGACTTTACTTGCTTTACACAAAGTAGGAGCCGCGTATTTGCCCATCGACCCAGGCTTATCATCCCAACGAATCGCCAGTATTTTATCCCAGGTAGATGTGTCATTAGCCATTGCCGAGAAAGATGAGGCCCCCCACTTTTTTGATGGCAGCTTAGCCGCCAGTGCAGAATTCGCAAACGACTTTAATAATGAAAAAAACTGTAGCAGTGTAAATAAAGCTGTATATTCAGGCGCTGTGGTATGCCTTTCTGAATTGCAGTCGAGTTTGTCGGAGTATGAGTCGACGAATCTTTGTGTGTCTTATCACCCATCGCAATTAGCTTATGTTTTATTTACCTCTGGCTCAACTGGCAAACCCAAAGGAGTCGCTATTAGCCGTGGCGCATTTAATAGTTTTTTACACGGAGTGCAGCAGTATTTGAAGCTCGATAGCGAGCAGCGTTGGTTGGCCATAACTCCTCTAAGTTTTGATATTTCAGGCTTGGAGTTATGGTTACCGTTACTATGTGGTGCAACGGTGGTATTAGCTGATCGTGCGCAGTCTTTAGACGCTGAAGCGCTTATGGCTATGTGGCGACAAGAAAGTATCACTCATATGCAAGCAACTCCTGCGACTTGGCAAATGCTCGTTAATGCAGGAGATGATAATTGGCCGTCATTGATAGGTCTATGTGGTGGAGAAGCGTTGCCTCGTGATTTAGCCCAGGCCTTGTTATCTCGTGGTGTTCACTTAACGAATGTTTACGGACCCACTGAGTGCACGGTGTGGTCATCTCTACATCCATTAACTGAAGACTCTGAGTTAACTAGTTTTGCTACTCAAGAAATTTCTGCCTATGAAAGTGTTGATCGAGAGAATCTAAATAGTGTTGTGCCCATCGGGTTGCCAATTGCAAATAATACGCTGCATATTTTGGATCGCTATTTAAAACCGGTACCGGTGGGTGTGCCTGGCGAATTATATATTGGCGGTGCGGCTTTAGCCCGTGGTTATATGGAACAAGCAGGCTTAAGCGCTACTGCATTTTTACCTAATCCTTTTGCTGATAATGGCAGTCGAATTTACCGCACAGGTGACTTGGCGCGTTTGCGCGACGATGGTGTTATTGAATTCTTGGGGCGTAATGACTTTCAGGTCAAGCTGCGAGGATTTCGCATAGAGTTGGGTGATATAGAGCATCGTCTCAAGCAACATTCACTCGTGCAAAATACGGTAGTTGTGCTGCAAAATAATTCTCAGCTGGTGGCATTTTGGCAACCCGCATGTTCCATCGTTGAGGCCAGCACAACAGAAAAAATTGCTCAATTGCGAGAGCACATGGCAACTTTACCGGATTATATGCAGCCCTCGGCCTATCAAGCGTTGGAATACTTACCTCTTACCTCTAGCGGTAAGGTTGATCGTAAAGCGCTGCCCATCATCCAACAGCAGGCTTCGTCCAGTTATCTTGCTCCTCAAAGCGAACTGGAAGTGTCATTGAGTGAGATATGGGGTGAGCTTTTAGAGCAAGAAAAGATTGGTATTAACGATAATTTTTTCGAGCTCGGTGGTCATTCCTTATTGGCCATGCAGCTTAAATCGAGAATACAAAATCAATATCACTGCCAGTTAGATTTTCTGGCACTTTTTACCCAGCCGACTATTGCCGGCTTGGCCAAGCTTATAGAGAACGCGCAGTCCTTTAGTGACAGCGATCTCGATGTCATGGACGCGCTACTGGAAGAGTTTGAATAAATGTCTGATAACTTACGCGCTATTGCTGAACGCTTAAATGCATTAACACCCGAGAAACAAGACGCTTTTCGTAAGCGCCTTGCCGACAAAGGTATCGACAGTTGGGCGTTGCCAATTGTCCCTTTTACTGTGCCTTATACTTTGCCGCAGGCTAAACACATAAACGATCAATCAAACCGGCAAGCTACTGTGTGGCCATTGTCCGCAGCGCAACAACGCCTCTGGTTTATTCATCGTTTTGAGCAGGGTAACCAACTATATAATCTTACATCGGGGTTGCGATTACAGGGCAAGTTAGATGTAGAGCGTTTGCAAAATGCATTTATAAAACTCGTTGAGCGGCATGAAATTTTGCGTACTATTTACTGCGAGTATGAAGGAGTGGCAGGCCAGCAGGTTCTATCTCTCGATCAGGTAAGTCTTCAGTTATCCATAGTAGACATTGAATCGGAGTCAGGGTTAGAGCTCAGCCAGCAATCCCAAGAGCTGGTATTTTCTCGGATCACTCAGCATTTTCACCAGCAGGGATTTACGTTAGATACATCTGTGCCGTTCCGGACTCAGTTATATCGCGTCGCTGAAAATGATCATCTGCTGCTTATCTCTGTTCACCATATTGCTTTTGATGCGTGGTCACAGGAGCTGTTGATTCGTGAGCTAAGTCTGCTTTATAGCGGTGAATTACAACATACTGCCTTACCCCCTTTGCCGATTCAGTATAAGGATTATGCTTGCTGGCAACAGCAGTGGCTTGTAGGTAGTGAGTATCAACGTCAGCTCGATTATTGGCGTAAACAGCTCGAAGACTGTCCTCCATATCTAGCTTTACCTCTGGATAAGCCACGTCCAAAAGCCGATCAGCGCCACCACAAAGGAGCTGAAATTCGCCTCTCGATAAGTGATACTTTAAGTGCTACTGTGAGAGAGCAAGCGAGGGTTAATGGAGTTAGCGTTTATCAGTATTTACTCACTGTTTTTAATATTTTGCTACAACAATATACTGGTAGCGAAGATATAATATTGGGGACTTCTGTTGCCAATCGCCAACGTAGTGAATTAGAGCCTTTAGTGGGCTTATTGGTAAATACTCTTGTTTTAAGAACTCAAATTCCAAACACTGCACGTTTTAATGACACCTTAAAAGCAGTGTCTGATACTAGCCAGCAGGCAGTAGCGAACCAAGATATTCCGTTTGATCATCTTATCGAAGCTTTAGATGTAGAACGCAGTGATCAGTATTCGCCTTTATTTCAAGTTCTTTTTGTTTACCTAGCGATGCCACAAAAAGAAGCGTTGTCCTTGGGTGAGCTTAAAGTTGATATATTGCCTCAGGAAACGGATCAGGCTCGCTTCGATTTAAGTCTACGAGTTGAAGACCAGGGACATTTTTGTTTATGCATGGAATACGCAAAGGACATATTTTTAGCCACTACTATCGAACAGATGCTCGAAGACTTCATTTGGATACTGGAGCGTGTCTGTAAGACGCCAGAGATATGTTTAAATAGTTTAAATCTGCCCTCAGCGAAAATTTGTAAAACGCTCAGCAGCCTTGATAAAGTAATAGATTCTGTTGATAGTACGCTTCTTGGCGACGATAAAGACGATATATTAGAAAGCAGAGTATCAGAAAATAGTTTCTTTGAAAGTGCTTTGGCCATGTTCCATCAAAGTGTTGCACATCAACCTGATGAAGCTGCCCTTTATTTCGAAGCCAGTGAGAACAAAACAGCCGATATATGGAGCTATCAAAAGCTTAATAATGTAGCGGATCAATTATCTCAACATTTCTATAGGTGCGGTGTAAGAACTGGCGAGCGAGTTGCGTTGTGCTTCGAAAACTCCCCCAAGCTTATTGCCTCGATTATTGCCGTCTGGAAATTAGGTGCCGCCTACGTTGCTTTTGATCCTCGCTGGCCTTTAAGTCGGCGAGCTGAATTGCTCGAAGACTCCCAGGTTTGTTTACTAGTCAGTGAAAAAAGACTATGGCATGAGGAATTATCGCGAAGTATTCCTAAAAATAACCCTAAAACTAATCTTAAAACATTCTACCTTGATAATTTATCATCACTTAACATTGATGATCTGCCCGATTCACATGTTAACGACATAGAAAAATTAAGTGCTCTACCGGCGTATTTTATTTTTACTTCCGGTTCAACAGGTAAGCCTAAAGCGGTGTGTGTAACACAAGGTAATCTCGCTGGCTATGTTAAAGGTATCACCGAGCAGCTGGATCTTAGCATTAAGGCTCAATTGTTGAGCCTTGGCTCTTTGTCTGCTGATCTTGGCCATACGGCTGTTTATGGGGCATTATTGACGGGTCGGTGTTTACGTATTCTTGATAGTTCTATTTCTGAAGATCCTTCACTACTGGCGAAGTCACTGCAAAGCCAACCGGTAGATTGCTTAAAAATAACACCTTCACATCTTAAAGGTCTTGGCGATGTTATATCACAGGTATTGCCCCGTGAAGTATTGGTGCTTGGCGGAGAAGCTTTTGATAAAGCCTTGGTGGATCAGTTACATGAGGCAATGAGTAACGAATTAGGAGCAGCTTGTCGTGTTATGAATCACTACGGCCCTACTGAAACTACTGTAGGAGTCTTAAGCTATAATTTCACCTTTGATGATACTATTTATCCTTGTGATCTCACCCGTAGCGAAAATGTCCCCCTTGGTTCTCCTTTAAAGAAAGTACAGACCTACATACTTAATTCTTCTTTAACTCCAGTACCAAAAGGTGCAAGTGGTGAATTATATATTGGCGGCCCAGCCGTAGCACAAAGCTATTGGAATAGAGCAGCATTAACTGCCGAGAAATTTGTACCCGACCCTTTTAGTCATGTACCTGGGGCACGAATGTATCGTACTGGAGATCAGGTACGCCTTTGTGCTGATAATAAAGTGGAGTATCTCGGCCGCATAGATCAGCAAATTAAGGTGCGTGGCTATCGTGTTGAGTTGGGAGAAATTGAACAGGTATTACGTACTCAAGTTTATATTCAAGATGCGGTGGTCCTGGCTTATGTCCACCAACAAACCCAGCAAGTGCAGCTGCATAGTTTTCTTGTATTAAGTGAGAAAAGTTCAATACAGCAACAAGTCAATCATAAAGAAGTCAATCATAAAGAAGTCAATCATAAAGAAGTCAATCATAAAGAAGTCAATCATAAACAGGTCAATAAAAAACAAGCTCAGAAAAACTTGGATAAGGCTTTAGGGGATGTATTACCGGAATACATGATTCCCTCGCACTATCACTATCTAGCCCAATTACCTCGCTTGGCTAATGGTAAGGTCGACCGTGCTGTTTTAATTGATCAAATTAGTGCAACCGCTAATTCGCAGCAGGTAAGTGACGATAAAAATTTTGCGGCACCTATGAGTCCTACAGAAAAAACATTGGCGGCGATATGGTGCAATGTACTGGTGCGTGATGAGGTAGGCATTGACGATAACTTTTTTGCTTTAGGCGGCGACTCCATACTAAGTTTACAAGTGCTGGCTCAAGCCCGAAAAAAGAATATTGTATTGACCCCAAAGCAGTTCTTTGCTGGCAAAACCATTGCCGGAATGCTAGCGCTTATTGATCCTGTTAAGCCTGCCGAGACAAGTAAAAACAAGGAAAATACGACTCAGTCGGGCAACGAGAACAAGAGTGATGCGAGCGCTAATAATAAGCAAATTGTTGCTACTATTATTCGGCAACCACGTACTGATCAACTACTTACCCATCAACCACATGAGACAGATGCAAATAAACATTGGCCTTTATCTTTTTCACAGGAGCGACTTTGGTGGCTAGATCAGTACTCACAGGGCAGCTCACATTACAATATTCCCGTTGCCCTAGAGGTAGAAGGCTCACTTAATCTCGATGCAATTCAATCTAGCTTGAATGCATTAATTACACGACATGAACCATTGCGCACAGGATTTATCAATATTGACGGACAAGGAGCTCAGGTGGTGTATAAGGATGTCGCTGCGACGGTTGGTTTTAATGATCTCAGTGCATCTCTAAGTGATAAAGACTCTTCTAAAAGTTTGCTCGATAATATTATTGAACGTGAAAGTCAATGGGTATTTGATTTATCAAAGCCGCCTTTGTTACGTTTGCAGGTGCTACGTTTTTGTGAACAGAAGCATGTTTTACTTTTTAACATGCATCATATTTGCACCGATGGTTGGTCAATGAAGTTGTTGATTAAAGAGTTTTTATTGGCTTATAAAAGTAGTGCAGAAAAGGGTATTCAAAACCCCCGACAACAATTTCAACAACAATTTCAACAACAAGCCCACGAGCCGACTTGGGATTCTCTCGCTGCGCTACCAGTACAGTATGTGGATTATTGTTGTTGGCAAAGGCAATACTTAAGTGATAGTCAACTCCAAACCCTGACGCAATTTTGGCAGCAACAATTACAGTCTACATCCAGCGCCTTAGATTTACCCTGTGATCGACCGCGCCCGGCTGTGCAAAGTTTTCGTGGTGGGCGGCTCCGTTTAGAATGGCCTACTCACCTTAATCAGGCAATTCAGAAGCGTTGTCGAGAAAGCGCCAAGACACCTTTTATGGTTTTACTTGCGGTCTTTCAATATTGCTTGCGTTGTTACAGTGGTGAAAAACATTTTCGCATTGGTATACCTGTTAATGGTCGTGAACATGCGCAAACACAAGATCTCGTTGGCTTTTTTATTAATACCTTAGTGTTGCCAGCACATATCGATGATGCTCTGACTATTGATCAGTTTATGACACAGATAGAGCGATGTGTTGTGGATGCCCAGGCACACCAGGCAATGCCATTTGAAAAATTAGTTAGCCTTTTGGAACAGGAGCGTGATTTGAGTCGTTCCCCTTTGTTCCAGGTGATGTTTAATTTACAACACGCGGCTGTTAATGATGAACAACTTTACGCAGCTGGAATTAGTTTACGTTCGCTGAAGATATCTTCTAACACCGCTAAATACGACTTGACTCTCGATCTTACAGAGCATCGCCCAGCGGGTGCACAGTACCCCCATTATAGTGGTGAATTAGAGTACAACAGCGATATTTTTGATCCGACCACTGTCGCCTCAATTGGCAAGTTATTTGTTGGACTTGTGGATCTTATGCTTGGTGAACCTAAGCGCTATTTGCGAGATCTGCTTTTAGCTGATTCGCAACATGACATGAACAAGAGCATAAATACATCCGTTGTTTCATGTGTTACTCCAGGCGAAAGTATTCCTAGCAGTGCAATTCCATGCAGAATTACTGCAATGGAAACGTATACCCAAAGCAGACAACCTGCTGTTATTGATGACAAGGGAGTAATGAGCCATCTTGAATTACATCAAGCATCTGATCGTATCGCTAACTGGTTGCACGCTCAGGGTATTGCAGAAGGCGCTGTCGTCGCTGTTAATTTACAAAGGACACGTCATTTACTTATCACATTATTAGCAATAGCAAAGGCGGGAGCCGCCTATTTGCCACTGGACCCAAGCCACCCAATATCCCGCCGTTTATATATGTTGCGACAAGCCGCTGCCAAACTAGTGGTGTGTGAAAAGAATGATGTCTTATTGTCAGAACACAACCAAAACCTAAATGAAAAAAGCGATCAAGTAATCAATAATATAAGTATTGAACGTCTAATCGCTGAGGCTGACTCAGCTCCATTATTAAAAAACAATGCGGACGAACGAGTAAATAAATACAAAAAACATCCACAGCAGTTGGCGTATACCATTTTTACTTCCGGCTCCACAGGCAACCCTAAAGGGGTTCAGGTGAGTTATCGTGCGCTGGATAACTTTCTTAATAGTCTGCAAAAAAACTTGGAACTTAAATCCTCAGATCGTTTATTGGCGGTAACCACGGTGGCCTTTGATATCGCTGCCCTCGAACTTTGGTTGCCGCTCACATGTGGTGCTTGTGTGGTGCTGGCTAGTGAAGAGCAAAGACGTGATCCCGACGCTTTGGTAGCGCTGATGCAATCTCATCAAGTATCTGTTATGCAAGCGACACCAGCCACTTGGCGTATGTTAATGACGGCATCTCAGCCATGGCCTACAAGATCAGGTATAAAAGTATTATGCGGTGGTGAAGCACTGCCTATAGACCTTGCTCGAAGTTTATTAGCGAAAGAAGTAACGTTGTTCAATGTCTATGGACCTACAGAAACAACCATATGGTCATCATTGGCAGAGGTGGATGGCAACTTACTTGAGGCGGCACAGCCATCTTCTACAGTAAGTCTTGGTAGGCCGATTGATAACACTCAGTGCTACCTTCTCGATGAATGGCTAAGGCCCGTGCCCCAGGGCGCTCTAGGCATGCTTTATATCGGTGGAGAGGGTTTGGCAAGGGGCTACGCAAAGCGTGCAGATCTTACTGCAACTGCTTTTATCGCTAATCCATTTGCAAATGATGGCAGTCGTCTTTATTGCACTGGGGATTATGTGCGCCTGCTGCCTAATGGCCAGCTTCAATACCACGGTCGTCGAGATGGCCAAATTAAATTGCACGGTTACCGTATCGAGCTATTTGAAATTGAAGCATGTTTGTGTCGTCAAGGTGTCGTTGCCGAAGCTGCGGTAGTGCTTAATAACGGTGAGCTGGTGGCCTATTGGGTAGCCGTTGACGGCGATCATACTGCGGATGAAAATAAAATTCTTGAAGATGCTCTTGCACAGGATTTGCCTGAATATATGCGCCCGCGTCAGCTTATTAAAATGGATAATTTACCCTTAAATTCAAGTGGTAAAGTGGATCGTAAGCGGCTGCAAAACCTCGCCATAACACGTTCAGATTCCCGGCTAGATGATAATAGTTTTGAAGCACCAACTGATGCCTTGGAACAACAACTGGCTGATCTTTGGTGCGAGTTATTAAAGTTAGATAATACTGACCGAGAAAAAGTAGGGCGGCACGATAATTTTTTCCGACTTGGTGGTCATTCCTTGTTAGCCAGTCAACTTGTGGCACGTTTGCGCCAATTGCCTGAATGGCAAGGTAATTTTGGCTTACGTGTGGTTTTTGAACATCCCACGGTAGCGCAATTAGCACATTGGCATCAACAGCAGTCACAAGAAAAACCAGAGCTCAAACAAGAGCTAAATGCCTTGCCAACCCTTGATGTTGCAGATTCAGCAAAGCCTCTACCTTTGTCGTTCCAGCAACAGCGCTTATGGTTGTTACAGCGTTTGAGCACTGAGACCAAGATGAGTAGCACTGCTGCTGGAAGCTGTGAGAGCGCTACTTCAAATGCTTATAATATGTCTGCACTGATACGCTTACAGGGCGATATTAATGAAGACGCGATCAGCTACAGTATCGATAGTATCGTCGCTCGTCACACAGTACTACGTACATGTTTTGCTTCTGCTGTGATCGATGGCATAGAAGAAGATGTACAGGAAATAAAGACAGCGGCATCAGTAGCCATTGATCATATAACATTGTTAGGAGCTTCATTCGATGATGAGGTAGTAAAGCAAGCGTTAAGTGCATTCGCCGAGATACCCTTTGATCTCGCTGCGGATATACCCTTTAGAGTTCAGTTGTTAAAGCTTGCGAACGATGATCATATCTTACAATTAACGATACATCACGTTGCCAGCGATGCCTGGTCAATGGCCATAGCACAGCGTGAATTTACCGAGTGTTATTGCGCCTATATAAATGGTGAGCAGCCACGTTTGCCGACACTCGACATTCAATATAGCGACTATGCACATTGGCAGAGAAAAAACTGGCAGGGTAAATGGGCGTTAGAACAACAAGCATATTGGCGTGAAAACTTAGCGGGCTATAGCGGTGTGCAAGCGTTACCCTTGGATAACGAACGCCCGTCTGTTCAATCCTATAGCGGTGATGTTTACTCATTTACTATTAAGGCAGAGCAGGTTGTCGCTTTGAAGAGTCTCGCTCATCATCAAGGCGCTACCTTATTTATGGTGTTGATGGCCACGTTTCAGTTGCTGCTACACAAAGAAATGGCCTGTGATGATGTGGTGGTAGGTACGGACGTAGCCAACCGTCCACACCCATCCTTAGAGAATCTAATAGGTTTCTTTATCAATGTTTTACCTATTCGCAGCAAGATAGATAGCAGCCTAGCTTTTGAAAGTTTTTTAAATAACTTTAAAAACATTGTTTTAGATGCATTTGCGCATCAAAGCGTTCCTTTTGAACAGATTGTTGAGGTTATGCAGTTAGCGCGTATCGAGAGTATGTCGCCTCTTGTGCAAGTATTGTTTGTCATGCAAAACCTAGAACAGGAGTCCTTGTCTTTACCAGGTTTAACCGTAACTACAATGAATAATCCTCATATTTCATCGCGTTTTGATATGGCTTTATTTATCGACAATGACGAAGGCGTTGAAGTGGGGGAAGATCTCAACGCTCGATGGGTGTATCGCCGCGATTTATTTAAACCTACAACAATAGATCGGCTGGCTAAGGCCTGGCAATTTTTACTCGAACAAATAATAGAAACCCCTTCCCATACTATTAACCAATATCGTTTAGTGGACACTAAACAACAAAGCACTATGCAAACAAAAAATAAGCTTAGAAAATTAGGTAAACTGAAAAAAACCAAGGCTAAAGCATTGCATGCAGACAGCCAGGAGTGGGTAAAAACCTCGCACTTTTCGGCAAGCGTTTCCTCAAAAACAGCACCTTTAAAAACGACACCTGTAAAAAAAATGCCTCTTATTATCAGTCCTGCGTTGGAGGCACTAGACCCTCTCCATTGGGCTAAGACTCAACGAGATACTATTGAAAGTCAACTGCAGCAATATGGTGCAGTATTATTTCGAGGTTTTCGTTTGCAGGATGCCCGTGAATTTGAAGCCTTTGCACAAGCAATCTGTCCCAATCTACATGGTAGCTATGGCGATCTGCCAAAAGAAGAATCGGGTAAGCGTATTTATAAATCGACGCCATATCCTGAAAACCAAATGATTCTTTATCATAACGAAAGTTCACATATGCATCGTTGGCCGCGCCTGCAATGGTTCTTTTCTCAAACGGTGGCTCAAAGTGGTGGGGCAACACCTATTGTCGATTGTCGTGAAGTTTATCGAAAGCTTCCCAAAGCTGTAGTTGACACATTCGAGCGCAAACATTTGCTTTATGTGCGTAATTTTACTCCGCGCTTGGATGTTAGCTGGCAGGATTATTTTAAAACTGAAAAACGTGCTGATGTAGAAAAACTCTGCCGAGAAGCAGGAGCAGAGTTTGAGTGGTTTGGTCAGCAGGGCTTGCAGATTCGCGAGCATTCTCCGGCGGTTATTTGTCATCCTCTAACCGGCGAGAAAAGTTTTTTTAACCAAATACAACTTCACCACGCCGCTTGCCTTGAAGCTGATGTACGCGAGGATTTAATGTCGCTTGTTGGCCTTGAAGGTTTACCCCGTCATGTTTATTACGGTGACGGTACACCGATTGATGATTCGACCGTGCAACAAATTTTGGCAACTTACGAGTCTCTTGCGATACGTTTTGATTGGCAGCAAGGGGATGTATTAATGGTAGATAACATGCTAGTTGCTCATGCCCGAGATCCTTTTGAAGGGCCACGTAAAATCGCTGTAGCTATGGCAGAGCTGCAAGCTCGAAAAGAGGTTTTTTCTGCACCGCATACGGTATCTAAGCCTTTTACCACTGCTTAGATAATTTTTTGGCCTTGATGGTTTTTAACACGTTAATTTTTTTGATGCTTTGATAATTATGAAAGATACAGCACAGTGTTTGCGTTTATCGACGATACAACAGATAAATCTTGCAGGTTTTAATCATTGGCAGGGTGAATCCTTGAACTTGCCTACTATAGCTCTCTGCATCCGTATAGACGGGGTTCTTGACAATCAAGCTTTGCACAAAGCGATCACCGACGTCGTCGCGACACAAGATGCACTGCGTAGCCACTATCGTAAATTGCCGGGCATCGATGGTCTCGTACAAGAAGTGCTTACAATGGATGAAACATTGATTGCTTGGCAAATTCACGAGGCTGAAGCCCTGTTAGAGTTAAGCTCGCAATTTGCATCACAAGCACATTTAGCACAAGCAAATATAGCGCAAGCTCTGGTGAGTAAAGTTATGGCAGATTCTGCCGTAGAAAATGAAAATAGCAGTCAAGATGAAAGACAAACCACCTTAAGCTGTGATCTTTTTCCAGGGGAAAATCAGGCTTGTCATTATTTAGTCGTAGCGATGCCGGCACTATCGGCTGATCGAGGAAGTCTGACTCGTTTTACTCGGGCGTTAGCCGCCGCTTATCAAAGTGACTATTACGTTGATGAAGATGAATTCATTGGCTACCCGCAGTTTTCTGAGTGGCTTTATGACATGGCCGAAGATGAAACAGCAGAACAAGCCCATAGCTTTTGGCAAAAACATACCGCCGCAGCAAAAGAGCAAGGGCTGCCTGAGTTTTTATTAAAACGCTCACACACAAATCATGCTTACTGCTATTCCAATCCTGAAGATTATGCACCACTGTGCGAAAGTCTAAGCCCGGAGTTACGACAGCAGTTAGTGACACTTGCGCAGGAAAAAGTGCACATGGATGAAGATGCCTGCCAAGATGATAGTGACCCGCTAGAGAGTTTGTTGCTCCTTGCCTGGGCCTCCTTACTCAGTCGTCATACACAGACAAATACTGTACATATAAGTTGGTTACATGATTGTCGTGAAGATTATGAGGAATTAACATCGAGTTTTGGCTTATTCTTGCGCCCATTACCTGTTACTTTGAATTTTCCACCTGAAGCTTCTTTAGCTAACACTCTGCCACGTATAACAGAGCACATGGCTTCGATGCGTGAATGGCAGGAGATGGCACCTTCAGATCCTGAGCTATTAAAAATATTTAGTCATTTTGCCTATGAATTTAGCGCTGGCGAAGGTGCTGTAAAAAACGAAACCTTCGCAACAAGCTCTGTCCCAGCGACTCTAAATTTTGCTTCTGCTGCGCTAGCACTGGCCCAAGAACCTTTTGCTTTGCGTTTACACTGTCAGTTAGATATGTGTGGCGAAGAGAGTAGAAAAGAAAATGATCTCTCACTGCAACTTGATTATGATTCGACACGGATTGACCGAGGAGCTGCTGCTCTATTATTACAACAGTTTCTTTGCCTGTTAAAAAATATAGCAAGTCAATCCTCACAAAACCTTACAAAATACAGCATTATTGGTGAACAAGAACGAGCTTGGCGTTCTGCTCTGCATCGAAGTGATATATCTAATAACACACTTGTTGATAGCAATAGTAATGTGCCAAAGCAAATTACGCATATTGCTCAACATTACCCCGATGCCTTGGCTCTAATTGATGATCATCAGCGTTGGCGTTATTATGATCTCGAACGCGACAGCAATCAGCTGGCACATGCTTTAATAGCGAAAGGCGTGGATTACAACTCTAAGGTAGCCATTTGTTTAGAACGCACGGGAAATTATATTGTTACTTTATTGGCAGTATTAAAAGCAGGTGCTTGTTTTATTCCATTAGAACCGCAGCAGCCTATCGGTAGGGTGAGAAGCATAGTTGAAGATGCCGAGGCATTTTTAATTACCGCTACCGATAGTGTAGCCGGTGTTTCCAGTGATGAATTCTTTCAAACGTTCAACGACGGCCAAAACTGGAAAGCGTCTCGTCATCTTATACTTAGTATTCTTGTACAAGAATATACAAATCCTCAAAAAAATGAGAATGGGGCTAGTGAAGATTATAAGCCGTCTTCACAACTATTTCCAAAACTACCGCCGCAGAGAATTATTACCTCTAAGAGTCCAGCTTATATTATTTATACCTCAGGCACTACCGGTCGTCCCAAGGGGGTTGTTATTGAGCACGGGCAGTTAAATCACTATATTGCAGGGGCGGTAGAGAACCTTGAGCTTAATACGCTTAAATTTAATACTGCTTCTTTAGATCCCTTAAAAATAAATAAAGAAGCCGTTGGTAAAGACGGCGACTCTTCTTGGCGCTCTTCTTGGCACTATGGCTTAAGCTCAACTCTAGTGGCGGATCTTGGTAATACGATGATTTTTCCTGCCTTATGCACGGGGGGATGTTTACATATCCTCGATCAAGCCACCTGCATTCAAAGTGAATTATTAAATAAACGCGCTCAGCAGATGCCCTTAGATTGCATGAAAATTGTGCCTTCCCATCTTGACGCTTTACTAGGTAGCGAAGAACTTGATGACAGTATTTCTTTTTTGCCGAAAAAACGTTTAATTTTAGGAGGAGAATCCTGCCCACCAAAGCTCCTTCAAAAAATACGTGCAGCCTCTCTTAAGTTATCAAATAAGCAATTATCAAATAGTACGTTACGTATTTTTAATCATTACGGGCCAACCGAAACTACAGTGGGTGTTCTAGTCAAAGAATTGCCAAAAGAAATCGATCAGGACTATGACTTAAACTCACCGGTTTCTCTTGAGCAGGTGATGCCTGGAAGTCATATCTACGTGCTAGATTCGACTATGCAGATAGCTGCTACTGGCACTGTGGGTGAAGTTTATATCGGCGGAGCACAGTTGAGTTCTGGGTATTTGCACAAGCCGGCTATTTCTGCCGCCGTTATGTTACCCGATCCTTTTGCTAACACGCCCGGCGTGCGTATGTATCGCAGTGGCGACTTGGCAAGGGTACAGGCTAATGGTGATATTACACTTTTAGGTAGACGTGATCACCAGTTGAAAATTCGCGGTTATCGCATCGAAAGTGGTGAAATTGAAGCGTTACTAATGCGTCATAAGAGCGTAAATAAAGCGTTAGTTATGGTGGCATCTCAAGGGGAGAATGAACAATTGATAGCTTATCTTACAGTGGCTAGTGATTATGCTAGTCATGATAACGCTGGCAATGAGCAACAAACATTTGATCGTGATGCGCTGATAACTTACCTAAAACAGCACGTGCCAGACTATATGGTGCCCCAGCAGTTTATCGTGCTCGATACAATGCCTATTACTGCAAACGGTAAGGTTGACAGAAAAGCGCTACCCGCAGCACCATTAATAAAAACCACTTTTATTGCGCCGAGAAATAATTTAGAAAAATTATTAGTGAATATTTGGCAAGAGCAATTACGTGTCGATTCTTTAGGTGTACAACACAATTTCTTTGACATGGGAGGGCATTCCTTATTAGCGATAAAAATTTCCGCTCGTATATGTCGTTTATTACAGATGGAATTAGCACCGGGAATTGTTTTCGAACATCCTTCAGTCGCCCAGTTAGCCGAAGCCATAATCGCTCGCGAAAGTGCACCGGGTAAAACCGAAGCCACCGCTCGTATACGTCTTAAATTACAACAGATGACACCAGAGCAAAGGGCAGCTTTGGCGGCACAAAAAAAAGTATCTGGCAATGTAAGCGAAGGTGAAAAAAGTGAAAGTGCGATAGATTCTGGCAAGAGTGAAAATAAAGCTGAAGTGAAAGCAGAGAACGAGGCGGTATAACATGACGATCGATAACGCTTTTGAGGAAGATGATTTACTCGCACTATTACTCGCAGAGGAGGGTTTTGACGAGTCTTCCAATACTGTAGTCACTAATACAACTGTTTGCCAAACAGCCGCCTCACACACCGTTATTGCTAAGCGTCCAAATCTGCAATGGGCACCTATGTCTTTTTCCCAACAGCGCCTATGGGTGCTCGATCAGTTGGAAGCTAATCGCCAAAACTATGTTATTCCACGTTTATTTAAACTGAGTGGAAATTTGGATGTGACGGCACTTACGCGTAGTTTTAAAAGCTTGACGGATCGGCATGAAGTATTTCGGACGAGCTTTTCTCAGCGCGATGGTGAAACCGTGCAAGTAATACATGAGGATGCTGCTTTTGTGGTGAACACCCATGACCTTCGCGACGAGCATGATAAAAAGGTATTGCACGATTTTATTAATATGTTAAGCGAGCGACCTTTCAATTTGAGCCAGCCGCCGTTATTACGAGCTGATTTAATCACTTGGTATGACCAAGAATTCTATCTTGTGTTGGCGATTCATCATATCATCTCTGATGCTTGGTCAAATACTATTTTCTTGCGTGAATTTACGCAACTGTACCAGGACTTTAGCGCTGGTGGTTTACCCCAATTACCAGCAATAAAAATTCAATATGGCGATTATGCTCACTGGCAGCGCTCCTATCTTCAAGGAGAAACTTTACAAAAACAGGAAATGTTTTGGCGGCAGCAATTGGATGATTGTGACGTAGTGTTATCCCTGCCTTGTGATTATCCTCGCCCAGCAACAAGACGGTTTGTTGGTGCTCAGCATCCGTTTACGCTGAGTCGTGAGGACAGCCAAGGTGTACGTGACTTAGCTAAGAAGCAACACACGACACCGTTTATTGTGTTATTGAGTCTTTATCAGGTGTTATTGTCTCGCTTTGCCGGGCAGAATGATATTCGCGTGGGAGTGCCGGTAGCGAATCGTCAACGACTTGAGATTGAAGATACCATAGGTTTTTTTGTCAATACTCAGGTCATGCGTTTGCTGCTTACATCTCAAATGAATTACCAGCAAGCGATACAACAGTGCCATCAGCGTTTCTTAGCTGCACAGGATTATCAAGATTTTCCCTTCGAATATTTAGTCGATAGCATAAGCCCTGAGCGAGATTTAAGCCGCAGTCCTTTGTTTCAGGTAATGTTCGACTATAAGCAAGCCAATGCTTTAAAAGGAGAGTCTTTGTCACTTGGCGATTTACATATCTCCACAGAAGCGCTACCAAATACTAATGCTAAGTTTGACCTTACGCTGTCTATACTTGATCATGAAGATGGTTTTGTCGGCCATCTTGAATATAATGCCGACATTTTTTCCAGCGCTACCATAGCGGCACTCTTGCGCAGTTATTTAGCGCTACTATCTCAGGTATTGGCAACGCCTGAACAACTAATTCATCGTCTGAGTTATCTCGATAAATCCGACTTTCAACGTCAAGTCTATAACATTAATCAAACTGCTTATCCTTTGGCCGGGGAAACGGTTATCTCACAGTTTGAGCAGCAGGCATACATGCAACCTTCAGCGATTGCGCTAGAGGATTCTGCTGGCAGCATGACTTATGCTGATCTTAATCGACAAGCGAACTGTTTGGCTCATTTTTTTATTGCTCTTAAATCAGAACGGCCACAACAAGTAGAACCGATTGTTGCTTTGTCCATCGAGCGCAAGCGTGAATTAGTGATTGCTATGCTAGCGGCATTTAAAGCGGGCTGTGCTTATTTACCTCTCGATCCGACTCACCCCTCAGAACGCCGAGCATTTATGATCAAACAATGTCAGGCACTTTGTATTTTAGGGTCGCGAGACAAAGCACAGGATAAAAGGGTGGCTGATAGTGCCCCTTACTATCAGATAGAAACCATACTTGAACAGTTGGTTCTACTGGATAAAGTGACAGACACGCGAAAAGAAAATCCTGAGGTGCCTTATCATCCAGAGCAGCTTGCTTATACTATTTTTACCTCAGGTTCTACTGGAAAACCTAAAGGTGTACAAATAAGCCAGCAAGCTTTGGTGAACTTCCTAAGGGCCTATCAACGTAAGCTTAGTCTTACACCTGTAGATAATTGGTTGGCGATTACGACCATTGCCTTTGATATTGCCGCACTAGAAATATTATTGCCTTTGGTGAACGGAGCTTCTGTGGTTATTGCTAACGAAGAACAGCGGCGTGATCCCGAAGCACTTATCGAAATGATTGGACAGCATAATATTAGTGTTTTTCAAGCGACACCTGCAACGTGGAATCTATTAATACATAACCAAACTAAATGGCCTAAGCACGCAAGTACGATGACTTTTCTAAGTGGTGGTGAAGCCCTTCCAGGAGCATTAGCAGAGCAGCTTTTGGCCATAGGCATGATAGATACCAAAGGCGCAAAGAGTACGAATGATGTAAAAAGTATAGACGCAGAGAGACGTGGAGAAGGTGTGAAAGGAATAAGGTTGTTTAATGAATATGGCCCAACTGAAGCGACTATTTATACCGGGCTATACTCCGTTTTATCTTCTGCTACGCCATCTGGTGAAAAGTTTCCCTCCGTGTTGCCTATTGGCAAACCCCATGATAACACAGGCTATTATATATTAGATGATAGCTTGTCACTAGTTCCTAGTGGGGCGGTAGGTATTTTATATATTAGCGGTATACAACTGGCGAGAGCTTATCTTAAACAGCCAAAACTTACTGCTGCTGCATTTATTCCCAACCCTTTTGCCAATGACGGTAGCCGCATATACAACAGTGGTGATCGTGTTCGCTTGCGAGAAGATGGTAATCTGGAATACTTAAGCCGTAACGATGGCCAAATTAAATTACATGGGCATCGTATTGAAATTCGTGAAATTGAACACTGTCTGCAACAACACCCTAAAGTCCGTAAAGCCATTGTTACTTTGCGAGCAGAAGTTGAAAATCCTTTTCTCGCCGCTTACTGGTTGCTTGAAGACGATGACGATAAAAATAAAGAAACCATCAATAGTGGCGCAGCTGAGAAACAAATAGAAGAAGCGCTCAAACGCCATTTGCAAAGTCAACTTCCTGATTACATGATACCCAAAGCCTTTCATCGTCTTGATAGCATTCCTCTTAACACTAACGGCAAAGTGGACAAACATGCGTTACCTGAAGTAGACGCTCAGACTTTTTCTTCTTATGAAGCGCCGACAAACCCAATAGAACAGCGCCTGGTTAGCTTATGGTGTGCAGCCTTGCAACGGGATCGTATTGGTATTGACGACAACTTTTTTGAAATAGGGGGGGACTCCATGGCAGCGATTAAAGCCATGGGAGACATTCGTGTTGCCTTCAATCAAGCACTTCCTGTCACCAGTATTTTTCAACGCCAAACTATTCGTACTTTTGCACTGCTTTTGTCTGCTAAGGCTAGTGAGGAAGGGCAGGGATATGCCCAGGTAATTGCGCTTAATACTGCTAATAAAAATGTACCTCGAGTGTTTTGTTTCCACCCGGCAGGCGGTCATGTAAATTGTTATCGTGATATGGCACGAAAACTAAGCCCGGTGATAGAAGTTATGGGTATCCAAGCTCAAGATTTATTATCGGGTGAAAAAATTCCTCGTTCGATGGAATCCTTAGTCGCAGATTATGCCCGCCAAATAAAACGTGTATCGCCGCAAGGGCCTTATTATTTAATGGGGTGGTGCCTGGGTGGTCATATTGCGTTAGCGGTGGCTGAGTATCTAGAGAAACAGGATGGCAACGAGCAAGTCACGTGGGTAGGTGTCGTTGACTATGATCCGAAATTTTACGAACTGCGAAGCCGTGACACAGATGACGATGTAGACGAATTATTTAGAGATTTTCTCAATTATATTAACAATGAAGGTATCAATATTTCTTCAGTACTGATTGATCATATCCAAGAGTTATTAGCACCTCTGGACTATGAACAGGGCATCGATCAACTGATCGAATACGGTCTTCGCCAAGGCTATTTAGGGCGCGAATATAATCATGCACAGTTAAAAGTAAAATTTATGGCAGACAAACAGGCCAGTCGTTTAGTGAAAAATAATAAAGTACCTTGTGTGGAGAGTGAATTAACCGTGTGGATGACAGAGCAAAAATTGGCGGGTCGACCACAGATAGAAAAAGATTGGCAACTCTATACTGCTAAAGATCTAACATTACACCGCTCTGGGGAAAGCCATTTTTCCATACTAAAAAGTACAGAGCTGCTTCAGTCAATACAAGACACAATTTTAAAGAAGTTCGAGCACAATAAACATCTTAGTACTGATAATCTAGCGCTAGCTACCCAGGAATCTGTGCAGTGAAACTATTTCGAGTATTATTTGAAAATTCCACACGTCTATTGTTATTGGCAATCGTAATTGGTGGCTTAAGCGCTTTTATGGGTATTAGCTTGATTGCCCTGATCAACCAGATGATTGAGCAATATCGCGCAGATTTTTCGGCCTATGGTTGGCGTTTTATCTTTTTACTTGTTGGTCTATTAGCCTCTGGGCTTGTAACTCAAATGTTACTTTCTAGTATTGGACAACGCATAATTTATCGCTTGCGCATGGCGATGGTAAATCGTGTTTTGGCTTCCGAAATAGAAGATCAAGAGCGAGCGGGAGCGCATCGATTATATGCAGTATTGACTAAAGATATTAATGATATTGGTGTAGCATTTAGCCGTTTGCCTTTGGCCCTTTACAATACATTATTACTACTAGGTTGTATTGGATATCTTGCTTACCTGTCACTTCCATTTTTACTCTTAACTCTCGCTACAACGGTACTAGGGCTGGTGGTAGACCGCATTTTTACTCGCAAAATGGTATTGTTCTTTAAACGTTCTCGTGAACTTGAAGATACTATGTTTAAACAATATGAAGCGGTTATTCACGGGTGTAACGAATTAAAAATAGACAGCGCTAGACGCCATTATGTGTATGAAAAATTGTTGCGGCCAGCAGCGCAAGACTACCGCAAAACCAAGCGTCGTGCAGACATTCTCTGGGCGTTTAAGCTCAATTGGACGGTTGCTTTGATCTTTAGTTTGATGGGAGTGATAGTATTTTTAGGGGTTGAAGTATTCCAAGCACCGTTGGAAGTGATTACAGGCTTTGTACTGGCCATCATGTTCTTGCGTACACCTATCACTATTTTGATTGATATGGTTCCGACAATTATCGCAGGCAGCGTCTCGCTTAATAAAATTGAACAGCTTAACTTGGCTGAATTTAATCAGGCTTATACCACCAATGATTCTAGTTTAGTGGCAACAGATGATATAACATCTTTTACAACACTGGAGCTAAAGAAAATTGCTTATACGTATCCCTCTGATAATGTAAAAGATGATTATCGCTTTGCCTTAAAGCCTCTAGATCTAACGATTAACTCAGGTGAAACCTTATTTATAATAGGGGGTAATGGTAGCGGTAAATCTACTTTTGCTAAACTGCTACTGGGTCTTTATCATTGCTCGCAGGGTGAAATATTACTCAATGATAAACTCATCGGAAAAGAAGAACTGCCTTGGTATCGCAGCCATTTTGTTAGTGTTCTCTCGAACTTCTATTTATTTGACCATACCTTTGTGCCAGAAGGAAATAGTGTCTCAAATACTAAAAAAGATGAGCTGGCTCACCATTATCTAAGACGCTTGGAATTACATGAAAAAGTTACTATAAAAAACGGTGTCCTATCTACCACCGATTTATCTGTTGGCCAGCGTAAGCGTTTAGCTTTGTTAAATGTTTATTTGTCGCCTTCTCCATTGGTGTTGCTCGATGAGTGGGCTGCCGATCAAGATCCAAGATTTCGCCAGTTCTTTTATCATGAGCTGTTACCAGAAATGAAAAAAATGGGTAAAACCATAATTGCTATTACTCATGATGATAAGTATTTTGACTGTGCTGATAGGATCTTTCGTTTTGATGCGGGGGTTATGAGTGAAATTACAAAAAATAATAGCGTATCGGGCAACCAAGCACAGGCTACTATATCGCAGGATGCCGCACTGAATTTTTAGATGTTCACAGTGCAACAGCCATTCAGCCATTCAGCCATTTATATTATTGTAAGTCTGTTAATGTTTAATGGTTTAACTGGTTTCTTACTTAAATCGAATTTTTTGACCCATATCTCTCTTTTTTTCTTCAAAATGTATATGCAATTCTATCTGCGATGAAGAAAAGAGCTTTAATTTAAATCTATATTTGGAGTTAGCAATGCTTAAAACTGGCCAATCATCACTCGTTCATTGGTTAGAGAAAAAAAGAGAAATTCTAGGTGAACAAGAAAAAGTGCCAGCATATACTTATCTGCATGGCGAAGATTTTTTAGCCTTGGGCAAAGATATTTCTCTCGCAAATGATGAGCAATATCGCCGCTTAACTCATACAGATTTATTGGCAAAAGCAAAAGCGCTAGCGGCAAGAATTCAACAGCAGTGTTCTCAGGGTGAACGTGTGTTGTTACTATATCCACATAGCCTGGACTATATCATCGCGTTTTTTGCCTGTATTTATGCTGGGGTTATCGCTGTACCTTCCTATCCACCGGGCAATCGTCGTCGTTGGGGACGATTTGATTCGGTATTTAAAAATGCTGAGCCGGCGCTTATTTTAACTACCCAAAGCTCTAGTAAAAATATTGTCAGTTGGCAGCAAGAAAAATTAACCGACACGAGTATCCCAATATGGGAGACCGATAATATTGAATGTGGTGATTCAACATTGTGGCAATGGCCTGACAGCGAATCCGAGAGTATTGCTTTTTTGCAATATAGTTCGGGTTCGACAGGTACACCAAAAGGTGTGATGGTTAGCCATGCTAATATACTCAATAATTTGCAAGTGATTACCGATGGCTTTCAGTTAAGCAAAGAAGATGTTTGCGTGAGTTGGCTGCCGATATACCACGATATGGGGTTGATTGGTTCAGTACTTGAACCATTTTATCTAGGTATGAATATGTATATGATGTCGCCGTTAGATATTTTACAAAAACCTGGACGTTGGTTAAAAGCCATTAGCCAACTAGGTATAACGGCCTCTGGCGGCCCCAATTTTATTTATGATCATTGTATAAAACGTATTTCTGAGGAAGAAAAACAGCAATTAGATTTAAGTTCGTGGCGCTTAGCATTTAATGGTGCGGAGCCGATTAACACCACAACCTTAAAAAAGTTTTCTGAAGTTTTTGCGCCTTATGGCTTTAATGCCAAGGCGTTGACTCCTTGCTATGGTATGGCAGAAACAACGCTTATGGTAAGTAGCAAGGTAGCAAGTGAAGTTTACAAAACGTGTCCATCACCTGATACTTCATCTTTTGACTCGGCAACGGAGCTTACCAGTTCTGGTAGAGTTCACCATGATTACGATGTGAAAATTGTGCACCCTGACACTCAATTAGAGATGGCGTCCGGCCAAGTAGGAGAAATTTGGGTTAGTGGGCCTAGTGTTGCCAAGGGGTACTGGGGCCAACAAGAACTCAGTGAAAAAGTCTTCAAAGCGAGTGTGATAGGTAACGATAAAACCTATTTGCGTACTGGAGATTTGGGCTTTATTACCAATGATGAATTGGTAGTAACTGGCCGTCTTAAAGAATTAATTATTATTCGCGGACAGAACTATTATCCACAGGATATTGAGGCTTCTGTAAGTGAATGCCATCTTGCATTTAGTCGTGGCGATGGCGCTGCTTTTTCTGTTGAGGTCGAAGGCAGTGAACGATTAGTTGTAGTTCATGAGGTGAACCGTGGACGGATAACACAAGAAGAATCCGACAAGGTTGTGGCTGCGGTACGAGGCGCACTTGCTGAATCCCACCAATTACAATTACATGCATTGATACTGATAAAACCCGCATCATTATTGCGTACTACCAGCGGCAAAATACAGCGTGTGGCTATGAAAAAAGCTTATCTTGCAGGTCAACTCAAAACCGTATATCACTGGAGTGCCATAGATGAAGGAAAACAAAACCCAGTAAACCGACACCCAATAAATCAAAACATTGTTGACGCAGGTCTTCGCCAACAGAATAGTGAAGATGATGCAAAACTGCACAATATACTTAATTGGTTAAGAGAATATGCTGAAAAACGCATTAACTCAAAATTAATAGATGAACGCCGTTGTATCCCTCCTCATATTGTTTTGGATATGGGGAATAAGGGGCTTATGGGAGTTCAAATTCCTCAAAGTGATGGCGGTCTTGGTTTTAACCATAAACAAGCCATGAAGCTTTATCAGCAGCTTGGTGCGATCGATGCATCGTTGGCGCTATTTGTTGGACTAGGTAATGTATTAGGACTGCGTCCAATACAAGGTTTCGCTAATGAGAGGATGCGACAGTTATGGTTGAAAAACATAGCTAGTGGTCGCAACCTTGCAGCATTTGCTATAACTGAGCCTGGCGCTGGTTCCAATCCACTAGCGATGACTACCACCGCAGTTCGCGATAGTGAGGGTAATTTTTGTTTGAATGGCTGTAAAATCTGGAGTGGCACAGCAGCGTGGGCAAGTGTGATTCACGTCTTTGCTAAAACCTATGACGAACAAGGCAATAGTCTAGGCATTACAGCTTTTATGGTAGAGCAGGGGCTTGAAGGCTTGCAGTTGGGAGCAGAGGCTCTAACTATGGGGTTGCGTGGAACATCCCAATGTAAAGTTATATTTAACAACGTACGGCTTAATGCTGATGCGGTGCTTGGCAATATAGGTCAGGGCATGGTTGTTGCGCAAGATGCGATGAAATTTGGCCGTCTGGTAATAACAAGTGCGAGTATTGGTGGCATGAAACGCTGTGCGCAATTAATGGCACGTTATGCTAGGCGTCGGCAAATCAGCACTGGACGCCTACTGGATAACCCGGTAACCATTGAGCGACTTAATGATATCCAACATGCAATTATCGCTGTTGAGTCCTTAGTTAATCATATTGCCAGTTGTCTTGATCGTGGCATTGAGGTACCGATTGAACTTTATGCCGCTTGCAAAATTAGCGGCCCCGAATATTTTTGGCAAACGGTCGACCATCTAGTACAACTCTTAGGAGGCCGGGGTTATGTTGAAAATAATATTGCACCACAATTACTACGCGACGCTAGAATTTTACGAATATTCGAAGGCCCATCAGAAACATTAAGTATGTTTGTCGGTGCACGAGTACACAAACAAGCGGATGTATTTGTTAACTTTATTAAAGAATATTCTGATAATGCAAATGTGTGCGATGTGTTACGTCATGATCTTGAGCTACTGGCGACGAAGGTAAATGATAGCCACGCATTTGAAAAACAACTTGACGGCGAACGTTGGCTACATGAGCGCAGCGGACGCTTAGCTGTATTGGCTACATTAAAATCGGTACTTTCTAGTGATAATAATTTAACCCTTGAATGGCTTGATAGACAATACCATCAGATATTACAAAGTGCTCAAGCCTACTTATCGCAGTCTGCAAAAATGTCTGGTAATGATGTATTAGTAAATATTCTTGCTTACGAAAATGATATTGGTGATATTGAGCAAACACTAGCAGGCGAAGACCACGAGCTTGATCATTACCTTAAGAGTGGTGACGGAAATGACAGTAATAGTGATATTGCATCCCCTTCTTCTGAGTGGGTGCTAAATCATAATAAACAAATGGATGGGCAAACGCCGAGTTTGCTACAACAAGATATTGAGCGGTGGATGTGTCAATGGATTGCTAAGCGAGCCAACCTTGCATCTGATGAAATTGATGTGACTCAGGATTTTATTGCCTACGGTTTGGATTCTGTTGATGCGGTATCGTTAAGTCATGACCTAGAAAATGCCTTTGATTGTCAGGTGAATGCGGATCTTGCATGGACTTATCCGAATATTCTATCGGCCTCTCATTTCTTAGCAAAAAAATTACGTACAACTAGCACACCAAGTAGTGATTCAACAGCAGATACAAACAAACTCGATGCAAATAAAAAAGTTAAGTGGGAAGAAGGGGAAATATAGATCTAGGGCCTGTTCACAGTTGCACTCCTTGTGCCCAACGTCTTATCGTTGGATCACGCGCAAGGATGGAGAAGTGACTTCTCCATCCTTGCACCCTAAACCATGCATAATCTGATGGCAGATTAATCACTGATCAGGGGAGCATTCAGTGCTGCTCCTTATAACCTCGTCGATCAACCGTACACCCATTGGATACGCGCCAGTGTTTAGGCTGCTGGACTTCGACCACTGTATCGCCACTGGATAACGACCAAGGTACAGCCTTGGATATGGGAATATACGGAAGTTCGATGCATGTCTCATTCTATGTCCCGATTATAAACAACGGGCAGCCTATGGTATTGCTCGGCAGGTATGTAATCTAAATTATCCAGATTGACACCACATAAAGTGGCTGTATAAATATACGAGCGCATTTAACGAAGTACGTTGTGTGTTGACAGAGCAATAGTGTGTGTTGGATAAATCCGTGAGAAAGCTCTCAATCTGTTTTGATCCCATTACTTTGGGGTGCTGTTGATTATGAAAATATATAAGCCGCTTAACCCAATGAATGTAAGTTTACTCTATTCGATAAGCCAGACCATTTTTTCGCATATGCAGCCGAAGCTGATTAAGCAACCGTAGCGAACTTGGAAAAATAGTGACACGGATATCATCCATTATAATTAACCAAAATGCTGTATACAAAAACAGTTTTTCTGTTAAAGAGAATACCTTGGCAAGCCCAAAATCAGTAGACCGATTCTCTCGATCGGTTTATGATATCCTAACTCCCTGAAATATAAAGGATAAGTAATATTAATCAAGGGAAAAGTGTTGTGCCATATATTCTCTGATCTCTTGATCAAAAATATATGAATGGAGCCTTATCATCTAACCAATTGTTTTTATTAAAAAAATGCCTAAATTTAGTTAAGAGTTACTTTTGATCGAAAGAATCTTGATAAGTGTAATAGGTCTATTGATTAAACTGTTATAAGTCTTAAGTAATCATGAACACTAGATATTTAGATCGAGGATCTCCACTTTTGTATTGGGCAACAGAAATTGAAGCTGTTTGCCCAAAATGTTCTGGTGTTGGAGTCGTAAATGGAAATCCATATTGGAAAGATTGGCGAGCTACATTTTTATGCCATAGTTGTTCCCACTCTTTGAAAACTGATCGCGATGGTTGGCTCGGGCCTGTGTTAGGAATGGGGCGTCGCCCATGTGGTGCTTGTGGCTTCCAATGGGTACATGTGGAAAAAGTATTTGATGATGCTGCCAAAATAAAGAGAGAGTCTTCGAGTGCTAAGTGCCCAAAGTGCAAATCGGAAAACAAAGTACTCTTGAAGTTTACCCGCTCTGAACCATTAGATCATGCTATTGATCCTTTCTTTGGCTTAGAACTATCTTTAAAAGAACATACTCGTTATGGTACCGTTTGGGCTTATGGAGCACCTCACTTGGAACAATTAAAGCTTTATATCTCTGCTCATTTGAGAGAGGGAGGTGGTACAGAGTGGTCTTATTTTACAAAATTGCCTAAATGGTTAAAAACATCGAAAAATAGAGAGTTAGTCTTGAAAGCTATCGCTAAATTAGAGAAACGGCTTATAACAAAGCCATCAAATTGACCGCCTTACGCTGCGCTTCAGGAGGCAAATTATGGCGGTGTTACGTGTCTATAGGAGATATTATTGAAGTTTAAACTAGTCGCTTTTAATTTAGATCTATTTTATGCATGGAAAAAGTATTTCGATAGAGTTGAAGGTGTTGAAATAATAGATGGGGATATCCTCAAAGAAAAAGCTGATGCTATAGTTAGCCCTGCTAATAGCTTCGGGTATATGGATGGTGGATTGGATCTTAAATATAGCAAATATTTTGGTTGGGATTTAGAGACTAAAGTTAGAGACGTTCTAGAAAAGGAACATTTTGGAGAGTTGCCAGTAGGCAATGCAATCGTCGTAAATACGGGACGTCAAGATATTCCATTTCTCGTTAGTGCCCCGACCATGCGGGTTCCCTCAGATGTCAGTGAAACTGTAAATGCTTATTTAGCTTTTAAAGCTGTAATACAATCGTGTCTATTGCATAATAAAGGGAACACATTGAAAATTAATACTGTTTTATGTCCGGGACTAGGAACTGGAGAGGGAAAATTGCCAGCAGAAAAGTGCGCCAAGCAAATGTATGTGGCATACCAAACGGTACTTGGCGGTAAAGTTTTAAAAAATGGTGGTTTAGCAGCGGCAGTTAAAAGTCATATGGAATTGCTTCATACAGAAGACACGTAACAAGAAACTTCAGCCGAGCAATTTACGCTTCGCTCTAATTGCCCGCTGTGTCAGACGCTAGATTTCAATCAAAGGTAAGCTCTTTGTGGGAATAGATTTTTATAAGTTATCTAATCATGATAAAAAAGAGTATATTACTCCGTTAGAGAGCTACATGCTTTCCAATCATGTCATGCTGTTGTCATCTGACTGGTTTCTAGGCGCTTCTCTAAGTTTCTTGGTATGTGAGCCTCATGAAATATACGAGAATAAAGGTAGCTATAGTCATGCATTATTGGGTTCTTGGTCTGGAAACAAGCTTAAATGGGTTTCGGGAAAAGATGCAGATATAGAGCCAATATACTTAGAAGATGGTTGGATAGATTTAACAGCCGAAGTATTTTTGATGTTGCTAGAAATTGAACATGCTAATGCTCATGCACTTCTAAATGCAATCGGAAGTGACTCAGTAGCTTTAAAAGCTATTAAAAGCCTTTATAAAAAGTCTGGCTCGGAAGTATTCGAGAGTAAATTTGAGGAGTGTTTTGGGCGTCGCTGGAAAAAAAAAATATATTAGGCTTTTCTTGCTTTTCCACTTCTACACCAAAAACATAACAAAGCCATCAACGGTGAAGTACGGACTACGCTCCAATTTGTGTGATACTCGCTCCGCTCAAACATACCATACAAAAAACGTTCCACTGCACTCACTTTATAGCGGTGTATACATTAAAAGGAAATCCATGGGAGAAATAGACGACGAATTTTATAGTAGAGCCGATGCCCATATTCATCTGTCCAATGGCCAGATAAAAAAAGGTTGTCATGGGTAAAGTTAGTGCATCAAGCATGTATACAATAGCTAGGTTTAACACATGAGCTAATGCTTGTGGTTGGAAAAATCGCCATGAAATTATAAAAGCCTAAAAGGATATTCTTGAGTATTTTGTGTAATCTAAATTATCCAGATTGACACCACATAAAGTGGCTGTATAAATATACGAGCGCATTTAACGAAGTACGTTGTGTGTTGACAGAGCAATAGTGTGTGTTGGATAAATCTGCGAGAAAGCCCTCAATCTGTTTTGATCCCATTATTTTGGGGTGCTGTTGATTATGAAAATATATAAGCCGCTTAACCCAATGAATGTAAGTTTACTCTATTCGATAAGCCGGACCATTTTTTCGCATATGCAGCCGAAGCTGATCAAGCAACCGTAGCGAACTTGGAAAAATAGTGACACGGATATCATCCATTATAATTAACCAAAATGCTGTATACGAAAACAGTTTTTCTGTTAAAGAGAATACCTTGGCAAGCCCAAAATCAGTAGACCGATCCTCTCGATCAGTTTATGATATCCTAAGTCCCTGAAATATAAAGGATAAGTAATATTGATCAAGGGAAAAGCCTTGTGCCATATATTCTCTGATCTCTTGATCAAAAATATATGAATGGAGCCTTATCATCTAACCGATTGTTTTTATTAAAAAAATGCCTAAATTTAGTTAAGAGTTACTTTTGATCGAAAGAATAGTGATAAGTGTAATAGGTCTATTGATTAAACTGTTATGCGTTTAGACCCGAGTAAGCCGATGGAATATACTCACTACGAATTGTTACATGAAATTTTCTCGCAAATTGTACCGTTTGACCAAGTCGAATTAGATTTGGCATATCAGTATTTTACTTTTCAAACGTACAAACCGAAGGATTATATTTTTTCCTGCGGCGATGTCGTTCATGATATTCACTTTATAATTGATGGTATTGGGCGGTATTTTTATGTTGATAAAGAAGGTAACGAGCGAAACAAGTCTTTGGTCAGAAAAGGAGGTGCATTTTCTAGTGTCAGTTCTTTGGTAGAGGGGAGTCCCAGCCCTTTTTTCACACAAGCAATTACACCGTGCACCATCGGTTCAATAGAATACGAATGTTTAATTAAGCTTTCAAAAAGCAATTGTAACTGGGGTGACTTTCTTCGAAAAGTTTTCGAACGCCTCGTTTTAAAAAAAGAAGAAAGGGAGGCTGGGTTTTTATTGCTTAGCGCAAAAGAGCGCTATGAGCAGTTTTTAGTCGAATTCGGAGAGGAAAGCAGATTAATACCACTTCGTCATGTAGCGATGTATATTGGTGTAACTGATGTTACTTTGTCGCGAATTAGAAGAGAGATGGGTTTAACATAGGTTAAGGTAGTGATTGTGATAGCTCCGTATAGTAGTGCAATACTTTACTGGAAACTTGATATGAAAAAAATATTACCACCGGTTCTATTTGTACTTTTTATCATCGTTATGGGAGTGATATGCTGGGGAATGGGGGCTCCGCACAATATTGATTACCGATACAGCTTAATAGGATTGCCTTTTGTCGTTGCTGGTCTGACGCTTGCGGTTGAAGGGAAAACTCTATTCAGAAAATTAGGCACAAATATCATGACATTTGACGAGCCTGATAAACTGGTAACTGAAGGCGTTTTTAAATACACCAGAAATCCTATGTATCTTGGTCTTGTTGTCGCCATGCTGGGATTTTCCTTACTTATGGGGTCAGCAATTACATCTATACTGCTGACCGCGCTATTTTTGCTCATTACTGATCGGTGGTATATAGCCTTTGAAGAACAAGTAATGCATAGAAAATTTGGATTGGATTATGAAGAGTATTGTCGCAAAGTGCGGCGGTGGATTTAAAAGTGCATAACAATTCGTTGTACTGAATTCAGCCTATTGTTGCGGTTTTTGCAAAAAGCGCAAAAGCCTATTACGCGGGTATTATACGTAAATAAGAGGAAAGTATGAAATTAGGATTTGTGATTACTTATGTGGAAAATGTAAAAGAGGTTTTGGATTTTTATTCAAAAGCTTTTGGTGTACCAATAAAGTTAGAATTTGAAGACAATGGGCAGCTGCTCTATGGCGAGCTATCGACAGAAGGAGCAACCCTAGGGTTCGCATCCCATGAAATGGGTAAAATGAATCTTAGTGGTGCTTACCAAAAGCTATCGCTTGCGGACAAACCTGTAGGTCAGGAAATAGTTTTCGAGCACGAAGATGTTGATGGTGTTTACAATAACGCACTAAAAGAGGGGGCGATCTCTATCGCTCCGCCAGCCGATAAAGAGTGGGGGCAGCGTATAGCTTATGTTCGTGGTATCGATGGCGCCTTGATAGAAATATGTTCACCAATGGATATATAACAAGTCAATGAACTTCGCACCTTCGGCGCCGGACTGTTTACACAGCAGCTTTGCTTCATTTCAGTAGCCGGTTGTTGAGGCGTTATGCAAAATATTCTAGGTTTAAATTTATGAAGTTTATAATCGTTTTTTTTATGTCCCTACTGATTGTCGGATGTATAGCATCAAATCCAATTACTGAACAAGAAGTGGATACAATATCCAAAAAATATAACTTAACAGGTGATAGCAAAGAGATACAAAAGTGCCATCTATATTATCGTCTTCAAGATCGCCAAGGATATTGTGCAATTACAACTAGTGAATTTCTATTTTTCTTGGGTAAGAATACTAAAAACATAGATAGCGCCGCATATAGGAAATTTGAAATATCTGACATTAAAAAAGTTGGACTTAAAGGTAAAATGCGCCTTTTGCAGGTGCAAATACAAACAAAAACAGATTTTATAGTTTTTTCTGTAACACCAAATTATCCATTTGTTGATAGGTCTCTTACTAGAAGTTGGTATCAGAGATTAATCGATAGCGGTGTAAGCACATATAAACCAACAATGTACTACGAAACACCACCAACGCAATATAAAATTAAAGTAAATTAATGCATAACAAAGCTCTCATGTACACGCATTTCATACGCCGGACTGGCCTGTCGGCTCGCGGTATGGCGTGGCGTTAGAAGCACAAAGGTATACCTGTGAAGTGTTTAGTCGTATTAGCTCATCCCTTGAAAAATAGCCTATGTAAGCATTTGGCAAACAAAACTATTTCTCATTTAGAATCAAAAGGCTATATAGTTACAGTTAAGGATCTGTATGAAGAAAGCTTCAACCCCGCCTTAAGTGAGAATGAAAGAGATAGTTACTATCAAGAATTCGATAGTTCGCAGCTGGAAGACGATATTATGCAATTGAAGACTGCAGAATCAATAGTATTGCTATTTCCAACTTGGTGGTTTGGCTTCCCGGCAATACTAAAAGGCTGGTTTGACCGAGTCTGGGCACCTGGTCATGCATATGAACACGCGACTGATTTTGGGCCAATCAGACAAAGTTTGAATAATCTCAAAGAAATGAAAGTAGTAACCACTTTGGGTTCTCCTTGGTGGGTGGACTTTTTTATCTTAAGACAGCCAGTAAGAAAAGTTTTGAAAATTGCATTACTTGGTGCTTGCGCTAAAAACTGTAAATTCACAATGCTTTCACTTTATAAAAGTGAAAACCTCACAAAATCAAAAATAGACGGTTTCGTAAAAAGAATAGAGAAAAAGTTTTGAATACATGTGTAAGTGCTTCTAACAAGGCACTCAAAAGGGCCACATACATGGCGTAGCTTCGCCATTGTTACGCGCTATGTATATGCCCCTTAGCTAAGCGTTAAGCGCACAAAAATTAGGAATCCTCTTCGTATTACCGCGGCTGCTGAACCCGATAATTAATAGAGGAAAGAGCAATGGATGAATTAAGAGGTAGGGCTTGGAGAAGATCCAAGACCAAAATTAAGTCCCGAAAGAATAGTGCTAAAACTGAAAAGCAATGGATTTCGGAGAAAAACTGGAAGTTGATGTATACACGTTCTGAAAAACTTCGTAGAGCTAGGCAACTAGGTATCGAGTACCCCAAGCGAACTGTACGTCAAACCCTAGATACTGAGCTTCCCGAGAAAGAGTAAAGTATGCGAAATCTATTGTTTATATGTAGTAGGAATCAGTGGCGTAGCCCTACAGCTGAAGCCATATGGAGAAAACACCCTGATTTCAATGCTAAGTCTGCGGGCACTAGCCCGCGGGCTAAAAAAACAGTCAGCCCAGCGGATATCCGCTGGGCTGACGTGATATTCGTCATGGAGCAAAAGCATAAAAATAGGCTTAAAGCAGAGTTCACTCGGATGTTAGATCATAAGCCAGTCCACGTCTTAGATATCCCTGATGAATATAAGTACATGGATCCAGAGTTGGTCCAAGAACTAGAAACTGTTGTTGGGGTGTACTTGGAGAGTTAGTGCTAGGATTCAGCCCTTAACAAATTTAGGCAAGTGGGCAAATTACTACGCCTTCGGTTCCGCAATTTGCCTTTGCTAAAGGCGTTAAAACCATCACGGGTAAACTGGTCGCTCTACACGGATTGCCTGAGATCGTTGGCGGGATGGCAAAAGATTTTAACGCTATCAATATCCGTGAGTGCGAGAATGAAAAAGGGCGCGAAGCTGTTAACAATGCACAGGCCGGATTAGACAAAAAATTTATGTCTTTTAAGTATTTGATAAAAAATAATTAAAGATCTTAATTTTTAATGTCGTGTTTAGGTTGATGCGTAATGTAGTGCAAAACTGTCTCTTTATTGATCGAATCCCCGGCGTATAATGTCTTCTGCATAGGGTTTTATTTCGCTCTTTTCTTTTCTAGCTCACTTTTAAGCCAAATAAAGATAGGAAGATGGACAGGAAGATAGACATCGTCATGCTTATCAACCATATGAGCCACTGGATCTTAAAATATTTAGAACAGAGGTATTGAGGGATCTTCTATCTCAAGTTGACCTTCATTTATTGCCTGTACGATTCTAAGTTGTATCTCGGTTCGACTAGTATGGGATAAATTAGCTGTTTCGGCCAGCATATGATAAGCATTATCTTTAGACCAGGTGCCCGCCTGTAATTGGGCATCTACATATGCAGATAGCTGCTGATAACTTGCCGAATCTTTCTGTTCTTCGATAACAGCGTCATTTGAGATATTCTCTTTGTGGATATGAGTATCGGCACTGTAGTGTGATTGGTTAGCCAAGGAACTCGAATCCAGTAGATAGTTAATCCCTTCTTCTGCTGATTCTAAGCGGATACTTTGTTCAATAAGCATAGCCTTTACAGCTTCGATGCTTGCGAGCAATTTATCATCAGCACTATTTTGAGATATATTAGATATAGAATGTTTAGCCATAAAGGGTGCCTCTTTTGGCACAATGGGCTGTTCGCTTACAAATGGGCTGGCCAATATACCTGCCAAAAAGCCCGTCGCAGTAGCAAATAATATTTTCGCTGTTAACATAATCCTATTACCTTTAGGCATGGGCACCTTTATTATTGTATTTTGACCGTTAGATTCGTGCTGAGGTCAAAACCAATTAATAGAGGTGCCTGTAAATACTTATTCAATAAATGCAGAATTTGAGTGTGTCAATATTCTTGTACATACACCACTATCGTTAATTGTTGCAGATATAAATGAGGCGTTTGAAATGGATGCCACACTATTGAGCATACCTTCAGTGGGCGAAGTATTCATACACGTCTTAGAGCTGCCCGAAGCGTTTCTGGCTACACATATGACAACGTTGTTGCTTTGAAAAGCATTGATATAGCAACCGATGTATTGCTTAGTATCGCTGCTCTTGTCAGCAGCAGATACTCCGCCATGTAAAAAGTCGTCGCCAAAGTCAACGTCATGGCTGAAAGTTGCTCCGGCGGATGCTATTACTGAAACCGAAAATAGAAAAGTTGCTAAAAGGGCTTGAAATAATTTCATAGTTGTTAGTCCATATAATGTTTAAAATTAAATAAATGGGTTCGAGGTGTTCGATTCGTTAATAATCCCGCCGCAATAAGGTGTGCGATATTAAAAAAATCATCTGTCTCACATCCTACCCTTCACTTGGTAACAGCAACGATCATTGGGTTACATAGCTTGTTATTATGTCGATAATATTCAATACATATGCTGGTTTAGGGTATATCTTGTTGTCTTACATTTATTCACTCGCCTTTTGTTAATTTGCCTTTTATAAGGAGACAAGATATGACTCTACGTGTAGACTATTTCAGCTTAGCGCCAGATGCGATACAGATATTAATGAAGCAAGAAGCTTACTTACGCGACCACTTTAGCGCCTCGGACACCGTTACTGTTGCTACCTGGGAATTGGTGAAACTGAGAGTATCGCAGATCAATCAGTGCGCATTTTGTGTAGATATGCATAGTAAAGATGCTCTAGAATTGGGTGAGTCAAACGAGAGACTTATAGGGCTTTCTGCTTGGCGCGATATGCCGATGTATACAGAAGTAGAACGCACAGCATTGGCATGGGCCGAATGTTTGACTGCTGGGCAGGCTATTGATGATCAAACGTACAAATCTACTGTTGCTGTATTGGGTGAAAAGGTCTTGATTGATTTGACAGTTGCTGTAAATGCAATCAATAGTTGGAACCGCGTTGTAAAAGCTTTTAAACCTGAGGTGGGTAGTTATAAACCGCAAAAGTAAAATACAGACATTAAGCTTTCAAATTTGTCAGCCGACAGGATGCTTGTCTAGCGTTGTGCAAGGAGTCTGGCGAGCATCTGTGCCTGGCTCTCAACCTCAACCAATTGTTAAACCTCTTTATCCTGATGCCGGTAGTGGCATTGTTTTTAACTTGGGAGAAGAAGTTTTAATTGGCAGCAAAATACTCCCTCGCGGAGTTATTATGCTGCCCGTTAATAAAGTAACGCAGTTCATAACATTATCGCCGGGGTCTCTGATTGCCGGCATTCGTATGCACCCTGCTATGGGTTACGCCGTCTTTGGTAGGCGTTATTGTGAACCTACCCATATACCTCGCAATGAAGCCTGTTATCGACATCTTTATAAGATATTCGATGCGTTAATGCAGCAGGCAAATAATAGCGATCATCATGTTGATACCTTAATTGATTGGTCACGCCAGCATATGGATGTTTCTCGCTTAATGCCTGTATCGATGCAGAAAATCTTAGACGGTATCACTCATGTAGAAAAACTGGCAGGTCTGGACCAATATGTGGGCTTGAGTCAACGCCAAGTAGAAAGGTTATGCAACACATGGCTAGGAATGACGCCAAAGTATTTTCAACGTATTTTAAGAGTCAAGGAGGCAATTCTTTTTTTACGTAAAAATAATAACAACGATCTTGCTAATGTGGCGATTAACTTTGGTTTTAGCGATCAAGCTCATATGACAAGGGAGTTTCGTCATATCGCTTGCACAACACCTCGAGCCATTTAAATCCAGCTATTATTAGTCAAGGTATAGTTATAGCTTTTTAAAATCTATTGTAGCTTCAAAGTTAACGGATTCTTTACAATCAAACTCATCACCACAATCAATATTTAAAATACTTTTAACGGCTTCACTAGCGTCAATAATATACTCTTCTTTTTGTATGCCTAAAGCATTTATATCAAGGTTTTCAACTTTTACTTTAAAACTATGATTATTTAATTTTTCAGCCGATATTAAATCCATATAATTTCCTAGGTCAAAAGCTGCATCAGTACTAAACATTTCACCTTTATTGTATAAAGTAAAATATATCTTCTTGGTGGGTGATAAATCAGTAGATCCTCCTAAATCTATTACCACAACTTTTGCTTCTAAATCACTTTCTCTTAATAAATCTACGACTCTGACAACTCTGGCAACACGGACTTGGGCGCTTTGACTGCCGCTGTTTATCTTTCGTGATTTTAGCGATACACTTTTTAAGGCTAAATTACTAGCGGAATGTTCTGCTGCTGGACGAGCTTTTCCTGATGAATCATCATCATTTGAAAAGCCACACCCAATAAAGCTGATGAAAAATATTATTAAAATAGGTTTAGCGTAGTACAACTTTTATCCTCTTCTATATGATTGAGTATATATTGACGTGCCTGATGGCAGAGCACGATTATAATAACATGTAAAGCTTTGAGTGATCCTTACACAACAGCGAATACCCTTCAACAAATCTTCAGTAGTGGTTGTTATTTTCGTCGCAGATTGTGACTAAGCTTACTAATTTGCTGAAGAATTACCACAGGCGATGAGCTGGGCTTGGGTATATTGCGATAGGATCATCGCCTTCATATTCGAGTCGTCCATCCTCCGTTAAGCCCACTTCATTCATACAACCAAGTACAATTCTACCTGTCTGATTAGCTGTTTCTTGCGCTACAGATATTCCCGTGTGCTGGTTTACAACTGCGTTATGGCAGATAATCATTCGTATGAACTCATGGTCGATACTATCCGGTTTTGGGAGTTTAGATGCAAGATAACCACCTATACGCGTACCTGATATTCGAAATTCTTGGTTCCTTTTGTTTGTAGCTTCGACAACTCCTCCTCTTGCAGATCCCTCCCCACAAACTTCAATAAAGGGATGGTCTTTAGGCAACTTGTTAAAGCGCATGACAGCTTCTTCATGCCCTTGTCCAAACACAATATGAGGATGCTGTTTAGATGTTATCGCAAGCGCTTTTATTTTAACTGTCTTACTTGTCTTATCTGGTTCCAAGTGGGGGGTTGCTGCTCTTGAGTCGGGGTCTAAGACATTGTAAAGAGTAGGGGAGATAGGTAATCCTGGTTTTAGTCTATAGCGTAACCGTTGTGCTACAAGATTGTTTAAATCTATGTTTTCTGTAGCTGTGGTAGTTTTGGACGAACTCGTGATTAAACTAGTGCTAGCCGACGGTAACTGCTGTCGTGTGGCCCTTGTCCTTGATAGAGATGTCGCCTCGTTTTTATGTTCATTTTTTATATCGCGCGTTCCAAGCCCAAATTCTCTGTTTAACGTTGTGTTGTAACTCGATCCTGCATCCATAAGTAAGTCTCAGTATAAAAGCCTAATAAGAGTATGTATATGCCCATTCTATAAGTTCATTTTTTTCTCAGCTATTTTTGCTATTCATCATGCCATTTTTATTTTATTAAATGACAGAAAACCGTGATAGATGACTTTTTAAATAGACATGAGAATATTTAATGATTCTTTATTTTCAAACAATTAAAGTAAAGCTAGTTTTACAGGCTTATAGATAGGTTTTAATCCAATACTTAACCAACTAAAAGTAGGTGATTATCGATGAAGTTTTCCTCTGTACTGCCAGTCTTATTGGGCGGATTATTGGCTTTCTCAACAAGTTCCTATGCAAGTTCAACACCAATAGAAGGTGCTACTTTTAATATCAAGCAATCGTTTGATAAACGAGCCCTTGCTCAACAGGCCCAACGAGCGCTGTCTGATGAAACAGTATTAAATGAGGCGCTTAAGTTATTGCAGGCGAATCCTGTAGGGCTTTCGATGGATGTGTTTGTTAACAAACTGAGTATCAAGAATAATCGACAAGATGGATTACAAAGGGCTAAATTAAAAGAATTGGGCAATTTAGCAACCAATCAATGCTTTCGGAACTCTCGTATTAGCAACGACATGTTATGTCAAAATTATATGAAATCAGGGAATCTTGAAGTTCCGGAGCTATGGCTATTCAAACCCAAACATATGATAAAAGCTCTCACATCAAAAGAAGTATTATTTGCATATCCTCCGGCTGGAGATGAAGATAGCTGGACGCATATTGAAGCTTTTGATCGCTTTGGCAATGTGGTTTTTCTCGATGCTAAAGTCGCGCCTGAAGTTCCTGTTATTGTCGTAGAAACTCAAGGCGGCGCCGCTTTTGATATCAAAGTAAAGATAATGAATGACGCGCTTCGCAATGCTGGTCTACAGTCTTTAACAAGTATTAACACGCCAATAAAACCCTTGGATAAAAACATGTTAAGTGCTCAGGCATTGGCAGAAGATACTACTAAGATGACACAAATTCATTTAGATGATGACAAGGAACCTTGGATTAAAGGTGCCGCTGAGATTTATATGATTACCTCAGGTGTTAAAAAATCCGGTGATAAAGCGGAACTGAAAATTACACCATTGCACTATCTAGATGAAGATGGCAAAAACTACTACCCTAATCAGTTAGTACTTTTTTGGAATGATTACGCCTACAACGTCGCTAATATTCAGCTTTGGGAAGATGATGGGGATAGTAATTATCAACAGTTAGTCCAAGCGCTAATTCAGGCAGTCGGGCGAGCAGGGGGAGTATTCGGCCTACCTGAGTTAACCGCTGTGACAGAAATCGCGGCCATCATAGTCGAGGCCATGCCAAGTAATTGGTTTAGTGACGACGATGATTTTGTGGATACCTGTTACACCATCGAGAAAAATCAGCAGTACAGTAATCATAACTGTGCGGCGGGTAATGCACGTATAAGTCTAGAGCCCTTTACAATAAATAGTAATTAATGCTGTAGACACTAATGCCTGATTCATCACATTAAAAAAGAGCCATCACTGGATATATGTGATGGCTTAAAAAGTCGGCACTTAATAACGGCGGATAACAATTACTTACCTCAATAATTTTATTGATCGCCTTTAGGAAGCGACATATTTGTTCAATACTTCTTCCATAGCATCAATGATTTTTATACATTTGTTAGAGTCTAGGGCATCTGGGTGAGGCGAAGCAAACTGCCCAATATCATTATCAAAATATTGTCCCGTAGCATCTTTAAATTCATCCGAAATAGCGGCTCTAACTAATATATCTGCGCCGACACTGAGATCCGCACCGACTACACCATAGGCTTCTTTGACCATTTTACTGCCCAGCATAGACTTAGGATTTACTGCAATAATGGCCACTTCATCCTGCCCTAGATCTATCGCCATCTGACGAGACCACATCGTCAGAGCAAGTTTGCTCTGTGCATATGCCAAGCCATCGGATAGGGGTACTGTTTTACTTAAAGCATCGATATCAACAGGTGCTTGTGCAGCCGATGATAAATTAACCACTCTACTTGACTTCTCCATAAGAGGAAGTAGTTGCTTGGTTAGTAAATAAGGTGCGATCGTATTTACTACAAAGCGCACATCAATACCAGTAGAGGTGATCGGAGTAGAGGTGCCATAAATACCTGCATTATTAATAAGAGCATCTAACGTTTGATGTTGTCCTCTTATGCTTTTGGCAAAGGCTACAACGTCTAACAAATTAGATAGATCTGCAATATAGCTTTCAATGGAAGCAGCGCTAGAAAGTTCTGAAAGTTCTCGTTTTACTTTATCTAGCTTTGCTGGGTTGCGACCATGTAAGAGAACATTATGATCCTTGGAAACCAGTTGTCTCGCTGTTTCCAAACCTATTCCATCTGTAGCACCCGTAATCAGTATTGTTTTTTGCATTGTTGTTCCTTTTCTATTTATGAAAATTTAACAATAATTTTTTTTTCAAAAAGTGTAGTGTCTCTTCGATATAATTTTAGGGTCTGTTAATAAAATCTATTAACCTGAGGCTAAATATATCGTCCTAATATATTTAGCCATCGCCCCTTAAAATACTGTGCCGTCGTGAAAAACAGCTTGATTTTAATGGCTTAATAGTTAAAACCTATATTCTATCTCTGCCTAATCTAAAGGTAGTGAATAGATTATAGTAATCAGAAGTGATGAATTGAAAGCCAAAATTTTTCCAAAGAACATTTGTTTTATGAAAGATCGTCTTTGGCTTCAATCAAATAATGATTACTCACAGAGCCTGCTGTACGTGCTTTTAAATGTGGAACATAGCGCTCATCCTTCATAAAATTTAATGCGGCTTCTTTCGATGGCCATTCGATTACAATACGAAGTGCAGCGTCTTTCTTTTCACCCTCTAATTGCTCGTGGCTAGCGGTACGCGCTAAGTACTTACCGCCATATTCAGCCGCTATTTTATTAGCGGGCTCAATGTAATCGCCAACCCAATCATCATTCGTGGGAGTAACATCTAGCACAGAATAATAAGTCATGATTTTTCCTTTATTTGCTGTTGATTTTAACGTGAAAAGCCTGCAAAGGGCTTTAATAATTTAGGCGCTAGAGCTCCGTGACGTTCGCGTAATGCTTCAGGTAAATTACCAAGGTGAACCATACGAGTTCCTGGTGCAGCTTCTAACCAACGTTCGGCGTAATTATCCCAGGTAGTGATATGAATATGTGCTGACTCAACATCGTTAAACTGCTCTAGTACTAACACATCGCCATCGTCAGAAACAAAGTACTTATACGTTAATGTGCCGCCTTCATCTTGAGTTTTTGTGACAATTTCATCGACGATTGCTTTAAAATCATCGCGACGCCCTTCTTTAATTTTGGCTTCAACTATCCAGCCGATATGGTCAAACATGGATTTCTCCTGTATTTTCTAGCTGTTGATGTGTTTTTTCGCGATACTCAGTATAACAATCAAAAATAAAATGATAATTGCAGTTATAACTAAATCATAATTAGTTTATTTTTTATAATAATACGATTTTTGATGATTAAAAGAGCAGATGTAAAGACATATGAAGGGTTAATAGCCAAAGCACTTGCATTTTTGGGTGCCAGTGTTTGGCTAAAATCAGTTACTTAGTTATGAGGGCAGCCTTTTAATAAGTAAGCAAAGCCCAGTTGATGTAAGCGTCGAATGATATCTTTTTTACTACAGCCAATAGTCTTGCCCGTCGCTTCTAAATTCCAATCATTTTCAGCCAAGGTCTTTAATATATAAGCTCGCCGAGTTTGTGTATTAGATAACTGGTAGGTTTTTAAATATTCTAAGGAACCTGTTGGGCCTGTAATGGCTTCGCCAATAAAATTGAGTTTATCTGTATCAAAATTTGTTGAAAAACGTTGTAGGCGAAATTTTCCTAAACGTTTAATTACTTTGCTACTGATTTCTCGATCGAGAACATCATGTAATAGACCTTCATATTGTTGTTGAGCACTCTTTCTAGTTTTTTCAATAAGGTTATGTAAGTCTTGGTGACTATTAATTGAGAAGTTATCTTCAATTGTCGCTAAATTAGGTGCTTGGTAACGATGTTGACCATAATGAAATAAAATTTCTGCATAAAAGTCTTGTAAAAGCATTTTATGTAGAACGTGATAATCGCCGTTGTTGGGTAAGATAAAAATTGACGCTAAGGCATCAGATACAAATACCACTACACCTACTTGCTGAGGGTGTATCTCAAATAGACGCAGAGCTTCATCAAAACCCTCGATATCATAACCATCAATAGAAGATTCGTGCCGGCTTACTAATCCTTGACGCATAGCAATTTCGCTGTATTCATCCCATTTAAAGTCTGGCCCAGAAAAATGTAGTCCTAAAAATCCCTCCATAGCGAGATGTAAAGGTAAAAAGCGTAGCTGTCTATTACCTTCTTTCTTGGCAAGCCTTTCTTCCAATCTAGCACCAAAATTGGCCGGACCGTCGATTTTTTCCAATTGGCAACCGTAAGTTTTTGCTTTCGTTTGATCCGTTGTCCACGTGGCAATAAGTGCACTAGGAATATAACTGTAATAATATGACTTGGTATCTTGTAACGGCGCTTTACCATCCAAACATACAACAGAATAGGGCGCTTCATATTGACGAAGCCCTAGTCTTAAATTCTCCGTATTTTTTTTCTTAATAACAGGAACTAGGCGAACATTCCCCCATATTTGGGAGGGAGTAAGTTCAAATCCCTGAAGAGAAATTTTTTTTAGAGTTCTGGTGTTATTTGTCATTGCTATTTCCTAAATCTTATTTCCTTTTATACAGCTGTTTGCGTAGGTATTCTTCGAATTCAGTTTGTGAATAACTGCCGTCAGCAAATAGGCTATATTTCAGTATTGTAGGTAAATCTTCCACGTTACGTATCCCGACAGTTGTAATATCATCACTTAATTTTTTTACATCGAAGTTTTCTGCGTTGTAACAAGGATTAATATGTAATACTTTCTGCGAATTTTCCTTGCACAAGTGCTTTTTCCAAAGCTTGTACACCATTGCCGTCATACCTGTCACATCATTTTCAAAACCATCCGACACTATTATTATAGTATCAGCACCAGTACTTAGCGCATTTACTAAAGGTGATGCTATATTAGACTGACCATGGGCACTAACATAGTTTTCATCAGTAACCTGTGTAGACCAAAAAGTATGACAGCTTTTTGCTAAACGTTTAAGGAGATGAAAAATACCAAATGCGATTGCAAGAGGACGTCGTTTTTTTTCACTACTACCTGACATTGAATAACTTCTATCAAGAACCAAAGCAATAGATGTATTTTGTAGCCTTAACCTTTCTTTAAATAAATTTGCATGATAATCCAGGCTTAGTAAGAATTTATTTTTCACTACTGAACGTTGTTTCTTATCTAATGACAACCAATATATCATTAGTGGAGTATAATTTACCTTGCTAAAATCCAAGCTAATTGTTAACTTTTCTTTCTCTACACTATTTTGTATGCGCAAACGTTCCTTTTTTGTTAGATTAGGCTCTATTTTTTTTAAAAAAGTGGATTTTTTTATTCCGTGTTTTTTGGCAAAGCCTTCTGCAATAGAGTAGGGCAAACGATAAACCGCTTGATGACTATAGTGTGCTTCCATATAGGTTTTAAATAAATGGTTTTGATATTGTTTGTATTTTTTGTTAAACAAAAAGTGTCCAACTTCCGTTTGCCAATCTATATGCGCATGGCGAGATATATCTTGTAATTTGGATTTATATTTAATTGCATCAAACGCATGATTTTCACGTGCAGAAATATAATTTTTAATTATTGCACGTGTTCTTCTGTTGTTTATTCGATGTTTTTGGAGCTGCTTAAACAGTTTAAACACGCGATTAACAGGTAAGCTCGATAATGCTTTGTTGATAAGCAGAGCTTCCTCTTCCTTTTCTTTGCTACAATCCGGGCTACCTGCACTTAATAAATTTTGAACAATAAGTGCTTTGTTAAAATCATTAATGCCTGAAGCGAGTGTTAAAGCATAAAGAGATCTATAGTTCGCTAGGATATACTCATGCACAAAATTCACAGAGAGTTCTTGATTAAATTGATTTTCATAAAATTCAGTTTGTCTCGTACACGTCAAGCAAGTGTTAATAAATAATATTAGATCTTCACTTTCAACTTGTTCTGAGCGCGTATTGTATAGATAACGGTTCATAATATTCTTCTTAGTAGAAGGGGATACAGTGGGGAGTGCAACAGGCAATAAGCTAGGTTACTTAGCAGAGTAAATTCGGAAATTGCCCATAAGTCCCACACTGTATCCGAAAAAATCATAACTAATTTAATAGTAAGGCCAGTATCGCAAGAGCTGTGCCAAAGATTGGGTGTTGTTGTAAGTGTCTGAAATTATTGAATATTATCCTACTTTACTACGATATTAATAATTGCTCAATGTATCAATTATGATATTTAATATCAAAAATGATAGAAAATGCAAATACCTGGAGCTAGTATGATGTAACTCTCTATATACGTGACATTTGTAGGTGTTGGGTAGGTGTTGGGTAGGTGTTGGATAGATATCGAGTAGATAGTTGGGTATTGGTTACGTCGTTTGGAGAGCAAATGAAACGTAAATCTTTTAAGTATAGGAATCTATGCTTAAAACTTCCACGCTGAGCTTTAGTATTTATTGTTATCGCATATTGCTAGTTTTTAGTGGAAAATTCTTCATCACCTATTATGGTTAATAAAGCTTAGCTAAAAAATTGTGTTCGAGTTTTAAGTATTGGGCTCAAATAAGGTATGGCTAAATTAGGATGATTTTACCGCCTTGTTATATGCTTTAGTTACCTGATAGGAATCCCATGTTTAATTCAATTAAGACGCAAATCGCCGCTGCGGCAGGAGTAAGCTTACTTGCGTCGATTATCACGATGATTGTATTTGGTATGTTTTCTGGGCGATCGCTCTATGTCGATACCTCCGATACTATTGTGGTCTATTCAGAAAAAATGATCGAAGAATCATTAAAAAAAGTGTCCAATCAGGTGTCGCGTGTTAGCCGCACAATATCTGATAATATTCGAGTGGCAAAAGATATTGCTATTAACCAAGAATTTATTATCGCCAATGATTTAGTTGATTCTATTGATCGTGACGAATTCAGTAACTATTTGAAGCATACACTTCAAAGCAACCCGGGAGTTGTTGGTGTTTATATGGTTTGGGAACCCAATGCAGTCGATGGCATGGATGAAGTTTATCGCGGTAATCAATTTCACTCAGATAATAAAGGACAATATTCTCCCTACTGGACGCGATCGGCAGCGAGCGAATATAAGGTTCGTCCAAGTAATATGGATTTGGTATACAACAATCGAACGCCGAACAAGAGAGGCGTAAGACCCGGCGAATGGTATTTATGCCCTTTTGAGAGTGGCAGAGCCTGTGTCTCTGATCCAGCTGTTTGGGAAGTGCAAGGTATCGATACATTAATGACGTCAATTACAGTACCGGTACAAGCTGAAGAAAAAATCATTGGTGTTGCTGGCGTTGATGTATCTATGGGGTTCATACAAGGCCTAACTGAACAGGTAAATAAGAGTATTTACCAAGGGGCCGGTGACATTCGTATTATTAGCTTTAATGGAAGCGTGGTAGCGGATACTAAAACGCCAGATGAAGTAGGCAAACTTGTGTCAGCACAATATTGGCAAGACCTTAAAAATAATATACAAAATGGAAGAGCCCAAACGGATATTGGAGAACAGTCAATCACCCTGTTATTACCGCTAACGTTTAACTTTTCTGAACATTCTTGGGCTATCGAGTTAACCTTACCCACCTCGGTGGCAATGCAAGAAACCAATGCTCTCAATCATCAACTAAAGAGTAACTTTACCGAAAGCTTAATAGGTCAGCTTGTGTTAGGTGTTATTGTTGGGGTCTGTGGCCTTGGCATTGTGTACTTACTTGCTAAACGTTTGGCCGCGCCTGTGCAACAGGCTGCGTCACTTGTCTCCGAGCTATCCGAGTCAGAAGGCGATTTAACGCAAAGAATCGACATAGATTTAAAAAACGAAGTAGGGGTTTTGGCTTCAGGTTTGAATTTGTTTTTACAAAAGACCCATGAGATCGTAAAGGATACATGTGATTCTTCTGAAAAGCTGAAGGCTGCTGCGTTAGAGAGTACACAGTTGTCCAACCAAACCAGTACAAGTGTCAGTAATCAGAAACTTGAACTAGACATGGTTGCTACCGCCGTTCATGAGATGTCAAAGGCATCTGCTGATGTGGCCAGTAATTGTGCTCATACCGCCAGCTCTGCGCAAAGTGCTTTAGATCGTGTTCGCTCTTGTGCTACAGGGTTAAATGAAACGGTAGATAATTTAGGTTACCTCACTAATAAAATGCGTGAAGCCGCAGCCACTATGGATGAGCTTGAAGCTGCAACCCAGAGTATTAGCGGCATCGTAGATGCGATTAAGGGTATATCAGAGCAAACCAACCTACTCGCTCTCAACGCAGCAATTGAAGCCGCTAGAGCAGGTGAGCAGGGCAGAGGCTTTGCTGTTGTGGCAGATGAGGTAAGAAATCTAGCTTCTCGTACGCAAGACTCGACGGGAGAGATAAATAGCCTAATAGAAAAATTAGTAGCCCAGTCTTCGGTTACTGTAGTCACTATGCGCGAAGGCACAGAAATGTGTGAGAAAAATATGTCTCGTGCGAATGAATCACAGGAACAATTACGTGAAGTTGTGAGTGCCACACAAATTATTAGTGATGCCTCCATATCCATTGCAAGTGCAGTGGAACAGCAGAATCTTGTCACTGATGAAGTTTCTCAAAGTGTTAATAAAATTAGTAACGCGGCTAACGAAGTAGAAAGGTATGCCCGCGAAAGTTATGTTCAAAGTGATCTTATTAGTTTTGTAGTGAAAGAAATTGAAGGCAAATTAAACCGCTTTAAGTATTGATAGTCTCTATCCGTGAAGGCGATATCATGCGAGTATTATTGCTAATTTTTTCAAATTTCATACTATCTTTCTGCTATGCATCTGAGGATGAATTTACTTTTGGTGGCCATGTAAGATTTAACTTTGACCACCGCGATTGGATTAATGTAGAAGATCGAGCACGTTTTGAATTTGAATCATTAAAATTAACGGTTAAGGGTAACAGTGGCCCATTTCTGATTAAAGCAGATTATCGATGGTACGAAAATGTCGATTTTGACACAGTAAAGTATGCTGATATCACCTATCCAATTAATAATAACTGGAAACTAACAGCAGGTATTACCAAAGTCCCTTTCGGTTTACTGCCTACGGTTTCCACCAGTTTTTGGTTTTCGTTAAATTATTATTTGGGCTTTGAAGATGATTACGACTCAGGAGTGGTGTTAAATTATGAAGACTCTAATTGGGATCTGTACTTAGGTTACTTTTTTAATGATGAATACGATAAACCTAGTACTTTTGGTCGTTTCTCTTTTGATGTTGCCGATAATGGCGTCTTTCGTAATAAAGAAAATGGGCAGTTTAACGCTCAGGCAAATAAAAAATGGCAGTGGGATGATAACGATGTTACTACCCTTATTGGTGTGTCCTATCAGTATGGTGACATACTAAATCTTGATACACTGCAAACTGGTGAACACTGGGCGTATGATATTCATATGCGTCATACTCACGGTAGATGGAAATTCGAGTTAGAATATCTTGAGTATGACTACCAATTAGCTCATCCTTTTGGATTGGTGAGAGACCGCCTCATCCTTTCTGCTTTTAATTTTCCTTTTCCTGTTGCCAGTGAAGGCCATACGTATCTTGCGAACATCGTCTATACCCTACCTTATAGCAGTAGTATCGTAGATTCAGTAACCTGCTATAGCGAGTATGGCCAAATGGATTCAGATTTACCTAATTCTAGTAAATCAATACAATGGGTTAATGGTTGCGTCGTCGGATCGGGTAAATTGTTTGTTTATTTAGATAACATTTCGGGAAAAAATATGTGGTTTTCGGGAGGCTCCTCTATTGGCCTAAAATTTCCTGACAGTGATGAGTGGACCAATCGTGTTAATTTAAATATTGGTTACTACTTCTAATATTTTCCGTTATCGACTTGTTAGTAAAGTCTTTCCCTTTAAAAAATGAATTTCGAGTCAGTAAAGACCATTATTTGGCTTGGCTACGGTGCACTTGTGCATATTCTCTTTTCAACTATATTAATACAATAAGTCTAACTCCCGATTGAAGTCTTTATGCCAATTCGTTCTATTAAGCTTTTGATATGGCTAGTTTTTACAGGGGTTCTTTTTTCAGAAACCTTGGCAGCTGAACAAGTTGACGAACAAGCTATAAATAAGAAGTGGGAATCTTTCGAAGAACTTTCTCTAGTAGACGCGGCAGGCGCACTTACTAAAGTGCAGCAAGCCTATGCAAAACTTCCTGAGAGCACATCTAAGTATGAGCGTGTAATGGCAAAGCTTGCCGTTATCACTATACAGATGCGTTTGAATCAACTACCTGATGCCTTAAAAAATATTAATGATACTTATACGCTTTCACTTGAAACAGGACACCACCGTAATACCGGTGAATTATTGGCGAGGCGTGGGCGGATACTACTTAAGAACCAGGAGTTTAATAAAGCTTTGCTAGCAATAGATGAAGCGCTAGCGATGTTTGAACGTATTAATGACAAACCTTTAATCGGAATCTCTTACAATATTCGCGGGCAAATTCTGTTAGCTTTAGGTAATAAAGCAGGTGCGCTAGACGATTTACTACGTTCTTATGATATTGTCAGAACGGAAAATGATGCGACCAAAACCGCATCTGCACTGTCCGCAATTGCCAATATTTATGTAAGTAATAGTGAATATGAAAAAGCAATCGAGTATTTTAAATTGGCACTGAGTTATTTGGATCATGATAAGCAGAAGCTGTTTGTCAGCATCGTAAAAGGTAATATCGGTAGTGCAAGCATTCAGTTGAATGACTTAGATGAAGCAAAAACATATCTGTCGCAAGCGATTACTTTAACCGAAAGCCTCGGAGATAAGGTAGGCTCGGCAAGTTCAAAATTGCAACTTGCACGAGTTTATAAATTAGATAATCAGGTGTATAAATCAATTGATTTATACAGGGAAGTGCTCGCTGTTTTTGAAAGCATAAACGATGTTAGTAATGAGTTCGTTATTTATACTGCTTTGGCACAGATTTTTAGTGAGTTGAGTAACCTTGGTATGGCTACCAGCTATTTGAAAAAGGCAGAATTAAATTTTCCCGAAGTCAAAGTTCTGGAAACCAAAATGAGCTTTCATCGTATTGCCGCAGATATCTATTCCCAGACAGAAGACTATAAGAAAGCCTCAGATTCTTTGAGGAAGTATATTTCGTTTTTGAAAGAAAAATTTAAAAATGATCACAACGAAAGGTTCAATCAGCTCCAAGTACAATTTAATACCGAACAAAAGGAAATTAGAAATAAACTACTAGAGCAAGAAAATAAATATAAGACTGAAATGATTACTCAACAAAAAGCACAGTATAAGTTACTGTACACCATTGTAACCTTGATTATTGTGTTTTCATTAGTTCTTGCTTTTGGTTTGATTAAACAGGTAAAAATCAAACATGAATTTGCTCAATTGGCGTTGACAGATGAACTGACTAAAGCACCAAATCGACGAGCGATATTAGAACGAGCCGACTTTCATATTAAATTAGCCAGTCAAAAAAAATATTCTTTAATTATAGGCATTATTGACTTGGATGACTTTAAAGTGGTGAATGATACTTATGGCCACGATGCAGGGGACGAGGTTCTCAAATCATTTTATAGGTTTACCAAGCAAGCTATTCGAGAGCCCGATGAGCTTGGCCGTCTAGGTGGAGAAGAATGGCTACTGATTTTACCCAATATAGATTTAGATCAATTGGATACTTTATTTAATCGTATTAAAAAGAATGTTTCAGAACTTATTATTCCTGGAATTGATTTACCTTATTCAGTTCGTTTTTCAATGGGCGTAGGAACGGTTGATAAAGAGAATAATACAACTCTCGACAATGTCTTAAAAAAAGCAGATATTGCCATGTATAAAGCCAAAGATTGTGGTAGGGACTGCTGGGTAGTGTAGTGTTAACGCTGTTCATAAAGCCGCTTCACTTCTTTTCTATACTAAGACTGTCAATAGTGAAAGTGAAACGGCTTTGTTTAGTTATCTATAGCTTAGATGACTACTGGTAGCTCCAATTTAAGTCAACGCCACTGAAAGCGCGATAGCCTCGAAGTGAAATATACCAGTCATCCGCCTGAGGATTATCAATTGAGCACGTCTCGCTGTTACCGTTTCTGAAAGGTCGGCATTGGTAGCTAGATGTCGTTGGTTGTTGACCGCGACGAACATATAAGTCGGCGTCACCACTACCACCAGATATACTAGCTGTTAAGTTACTAGTGCCGGCGGGGACAGCGAGTCTAAAGTGAGTCCAAGTGCCTTGATTTCCTGAAAGGTCTGTTTGACTACCGGAGTTTCCTGGCGTAGGTGTTGGTGTAGGTGCTGAGCCACCGTTGTCACCCGTTGGAATTTGCCCGCCGAAGAAGCTTGAAACTTGAGGCCAAATACGAGAGATACGCACTCCTTGATTTAAACAGCCACCAAAGTGATGAAGAGCGATAACATTATTGCTGCTAGCTGCGACCACTGGCGAGCCTGAACTACCGCCAATGGTGTCACAAAAATATCCCATGTCGGTATTGGAACCTCGACCATTTGCCACGGTATCATCGATACGACAAACATTACCTGTATTCTGGTCACTAGTCACAGCGAGTTCTTTAGGATTACCTGCACCATGTTGGGGAATATAAATGCGCTCTTGAAGTACAGCGTTGCGTACATCAAGTCCGAAGTGACCAAAGTTTCTAATGCTATTGAAATTAGTAACAGTGAAGAGCGTATAGTCAAGAGTGAAATCTGTTTCAAGCATTTGAGAACCTGAAACCACTGTTGGGGTATTAGGACTTCCACTGCTACAGCTGCTACGTTGGTAATTAAACCACACTTCGGTATTACGCAGTTCTGTTTGAGAATCAACACAGTGGTTGTTAGTGAACATGTGATTATCTTCACCAACACGCCACGCTGTACACAAACCTGAGCCATTGATAAGTAAACGTGCTACTGGCCGAGTGCGCTCGAATTCGGTTGGGTGTGAACTAGCAAAACACTGTACGTCTCGCCTCTCATTTACGCCACAAGTTGATGCCTGTTCTACGCTTTGACTCAGAACCATCTGTTCAATGATTTCTTCTGCATAACCTTCCATAAAATAATCAACATTAATTTTATAGGGTTTGCCTTCGTTGCCATTGGCAATATATTTTATAATCGCGGTATCGCCGACAATGGATAAAGCCGAGAAAGACTTAACACCATTATCGCCGACGGACTTATCCACCGTAAATGCAGTGTCGCTACCGGCGCCATAAATATGAGATTGGCTGCCGTCGGCGTTGCTGACTACTACCTGGCTGCCTTCTGGAATATTAAAATCACTGAAGTGAACTTTAATAAAGCTCGCGCCATTTTTATTAATAATAATTCGTTCGTCATCGCTTGCATCAAAGCTTTGTTGGCTAGTCAATAGTGACGAGGAATAATCACTGAGATTAGCTTTAAATTTTTGTCGAGTAGCCACTGTTAACATTTGTGGCGTTGGTTGTTTTAATAATGTTGGCTCTACTTGTTTCGATTCTATGCCCGCATAGCTTAAACAACTAGTTAATAATCCTACGGCAGTTAACGAAGCACCTATTAAAAATTTTGTTTTCATAGTCTTCTCATTTTTTTAGAGTGTTGTACATCATTATGAAGATTTATTTCCGAAATACAGAAAATAATACCCGAGTTAAAATACAAGCCATGAACTTATCAATGTTATGAAAAATTGTAATTCAACATTGTTGTTCATTCGCTGGACGAATACTCGATCAACTCCCTCAAATTTTTAAACTTAATACGTGAATAAAAAACAAAAATGGCGCTTATCTTATTGTTTAAGGTGTTTTTCTAAGAAAATAGAGGATATCGATTAGATTGAAATTAAAAACAATTAAATAAGCTCTGGGAAATATTAGGCTGACTTTAGAAAAGTAGTGAATTTTAATTAAATTTTCTAATAATTTTTTAATGGCGAGTAAAAAGTATGAGTTGAGATTAATTTCGTTAACACCTGAGGTATGATAATAATAACCTTGTCTGGCTAGTAAGTTTTGACGCTTAGTTTTGTAAACAAAATAATATTTTGTTTACAAAACCATTGAAGACTTTTTAAATATAGTTGTTTCGTTTTACTATCAATATGCAAATTTGGAAAGTAAAAAGCACCACCAAATTGGTGCAAAATATTGTATTCAAGTCGCGTGTAAAAATCGATGGCAATATAAATAATTGTATTGACGTCAGATTATACTATGGCTTCTTATTAAGTTTCCTTTTTTACTTTATTTAAGATTAAATAGAATTTAATTTGTTCTCATCCCTGAAGTGGTAGTTTTTTTAAGGTCAGTTTTGATAGTATTTGAAATGTTCTTTATGCCGGCATTTTTATGCGCGTGATCGAATTTTGCAGTAATAGTTATTTCTTGCTTCGAATTATCAGTGTTTATTGGAATTGCCATGGAGATATTTAATAAATTACAACATCACCAATGGGGTTGCTGTAAGGAATTAAAGCCTAATGAACCTCGCCGAAAAAATCTGCGAAGTGTTATACTCTTTCGCTGGTGTTAGTAGTAAATAATATGTACTTGCCTAAGTAATGATATCGGCCGTTGTAGAATATATATGAGATGACGGTGATGGTAGGAATAATCAAAGGAAGGCGGTAATTGGAGGTACAACTAGTACAGGGATGGATAAACTCCTAGAGCTTATCCATCTGGTAGGCACGACCTAATAACTCGATACCCGCTAGTACATGACTTAGTTCAGCAGTGATAGCTTCGATTTCAGCCTCTGCTGAGTTTTCTTCACGTAAGTTAAGTAAAAATATATCACTTGCTCCTTCGGAAAAACGCTTTTGCTCTTGTACCTGTAATTTCTGAGCGATCTTGGAGCGCTGTAAGGATACGTCTGATTGAGCTATTGCGTTAATAAACTTTGCATGGGTTTGATAAAGAGAACCCGTTAACGTTTCTATCAAGCGCTGACGTAAAAATTCTAGCTCTCTAATTTTTGCTGTGGCTTTATTTAGCTTGCCTTTTGCTTTGCGACGTTCTAATGGCATACTAAATTGCAAGCCTATATAAGATTCAAGCCCATCTCTGGTTTCGCTGCCGGCGCCTAAGTCATGAGCAACTTTTACTTCAAGATCTACGTTAGGTAATAGCTGGTTTTTATAGAGTCGACTTTCATTACTGACCTGTTCGAGCTTATTTTCCACTTGATTGATATCAGGGTGTCGCACAATGGCGTCGGATACTAACATATCGATATTATCGCGCAAATCCATAGGGAAATTAGGTATGCCGGCATTTTTTGTGGGCAACTCTGGTCTTTGAGGTCGCCCTTGGTTATCGCGCCAATAAAGAGATAACTTGATTGCTGCTATCTCTAGTGCATTCTGGGCCTTTAGCACTTGCCCTTGACGTTTCAACAAGTTTTGTTGATGGTCGATTAGCTCTATTTCTGCCGAATCGCCTAAGGCCACACGTTTTACAATGGCCGACTGGCGTTCCTCGGCGGTTGTTAGCAACTTTTGATACACTGTGAGTTGTTGATGCGTGTTAAGCCAATTGAGATAGGCCAATGCTGCATCATATTGCACGTCGTTTTCAACTGCTTGCTGTCGCATTTTTTCCATACTACGTTGCAAGTCTGTGTTCGCTAATTCCAGCCTTTTTTCGTCTATATCTCTATCTCGTAATAAAGAAAAAGATACCCCGAAGTTGAATTCTCCTCCTTCTAAAGTTACATACTCATCTTCATAAACGGGGAATTCACCATCAGCATAACGATATTCAGCAAATACTTTGGTATTGTAGTTTTGCAAAGGCTTGATAATTTTTTGGTTGGCATACAAGCCGCTGTAGTAACCAGAAGTCCTCACGCGAGAGTTTTGTTGTAACTGCGTGTCAAAAGCACCTTGTGCGCTAAGCTGGGCAGCTTCTGCTTGTTTTAACTTTTGTCTTGCCTCAAGAATTTTTGGGAAGCTACTTCTGGTTGATGCAAGAACATTTTCTAAGCTTATCGGTTGTGAATGTGCTGAGCTAACGGACAGTAGTAAACAAAGTATAATGAACCATCTATTTACCATCTTTATAGTCACCATTTTCAATTGCCGAATACTCAGGAGGGAAATTGTTGAGCTGTCGCCAAATTTCATAACCTAAACTGACCTCACTGAGTAAAACCCAACCTTTCGCCTTACTACCTAATCGAACAAAGCCGTCACTTGGCCAAGGTATGTCGTTAGGGTCTTCGGTTAACCACACATTAAATGTGCCTCTAAGTGAGGCAACAGGCTCTATAAACTTTACCAAGCCTCCGAAGGTTCCTACAGCCGCAGCTGGCCAACCACTGAACTGTAGTACCGGCCAGCCCTCAAATTGCAGGCGTACTTTTTGGCCAGGTTTTATGAGTGGTGCATCTAAGCCACTTATTTCCATAACCACGGCTCGTTCCACATCTTTAGGGATAAAAGTGGCGAGAGTTTCTCCTGCCTTCACATAGGTGGCGCTGCCTGCTGAGGTTAAGCGTGAGATAGTACCATCTCGCGGGGCTACTTTAGTTTGCGAGGATAGTCTTGAAAGACGCACGTCAACTTGATTGACCTTGGCGAGAGTTTCTCCCATTTTTGCTTTCATGCCCTCATATTTAATGTTCGCTTGTTCTAAATCCCGTCGCGACACTAGGCCTTGGTCAAAAAGCTTTTTCCGCCGCTCAAGGTCTATGCGCGCAGTCTCGGTAGCAATAACATTCGCTTGATGTTCGTATACAACCGCTGCTTTTTCGGCATTGAGCCTTTGTAACAGATTACGATCGGTATCCACCAGAGTAACAATAGGGTCACCTTTTTTTACTGGCTGACCTTCTTGCACATGCCACTGTCCTATCTGACCCGTTACCAGGGCACTGATAGCCTGTATTCTATCTTGCGGATCAAGCGTACTAACTTCCCCCGTTCCCGGCGCAGTTTGCACCCATGGAGTAAACCATAAAACCAGAGCCAGCATTAAAATACCTAAGCCTGTCAGTTTGGCAACTAAAGATGCGGCACTGGGCAGTGTTTGTGCGGCGAGCGTGTGAAACTTATCTCTATTTCGATGATTAAGCTTAGTCATTATCGGCTCCTGCCAGCACAGTATTATCGTTATTGACTGAAGCATTGTTGCCCGAGGTTAATTTTTGTTGCTTCTCTTCCAGCAATAAGCGATGGTCAAAAATAGGGTGGTTAACTTGTTTGGTGAAATATAAAACGGTCATGGGAAGTTTGGATACTAATGACAATGTTTGCTCTAATACATTAGGGTTTAACAAGTCGAAGAATTGTGTCAGCACCAAAATCTTAGGTTGTGTTAACAAGCAAGCGGCGAGTTTTAAATGTAAAAAAGACACAGGTGATAAAGGGTCACCCAAGGGAGACAATAATGTTTTTAGGCCGTCGGGCAAATTCTCAACTTCTTCTTTAATACCTACATGTTTTAATACTGAACGAATCTCTGAAAGTGAAACCGCAGGGCATGACATTCTAAGATAATCTTCAATGCTACATTCTACGATTGGTGATCGATCGATGACTACTACGTCTTGACGCAGATGATATACATCTAGATCTTCAAGGTCACAACCTGCAAGTTGGATTGATCCTGAGCTGGGATGAGTATGACGTTTGAGTAGATGGATAATCGCACGGTGAGTGCTGCTTTTTTCTGCGTGAGCTAACACTTTTACATTCGCTGGAATTTTGAAATTGAACATATATTCGGTGTTATGTATATCGTGTAAGCGCACTTGATCAAAAACAAGCGCACCACCGTTCAGAGCATGTTTAGCGCTGTTATCAATATTTTCTTGTGGGATAGAAAATACTTGGCCAAGCTCATCAGCGGCGCCACACATTTCATAGTAGTTTTTAAGATAGTCGGCCATCTTCGATAGGCCGAATAAAATAGCAGATAGAATCAACTCAGCAGCTACTAGCTGTCCCATTGATAACTGGCCGATGATTACCAACCAACCACCGATACCGAGCAAACTCGCACTGGCAACGGCATAGAGCAGTAGAAAAGAAATCGTTTGTGCGAAAGTGTATTTAAAGTGTTTTCTGTGGCCGCTAACATAATGATTTGTAAGTGAGTCTGTGCGTTCTACTGCGTAGTCGATATGACGGGTGGATTTAAAAAACTCATGAGCATAGGCCAAGCTGTCTAACCACTTGGACATTTCGTATTTCGCATGAGAGAGCGCGACTGCACTGCTGACTGCTGAGCGTCCCCATAGTTTCCAAAAAAGTATCAGCGCTAATATGACGCCAATATTAAACATTAAGAGTATCGGATGATAAAAAGAAACAAGGCTGAACCCTACCAACATTTGTAAGACCAAAGCGAAGCCATCCACCAGTAAGAATGGAACATTCTTCTGCAATGTCATGATATCGAAGTAGCGGTTGGTAATGTCTGTATTTCTCCGTCCTTCAAAGTATTCATGGCGGGCATATATAGTATGCAGGCTAACCTCCGCTGTTAGGCGGGCATAAATTCGCCTTTCAAAATATTCCATCGTGCGGGTGCGCAAAGCAGTTAGAGCGCCGGAGACTAGCAAGGTCAGGAACAAAAGTATCGCCAGAACAATAATCGCTCGTATTGAGGCTACGTTGGCGAGAGTGTTGATTAATGTTTGTACTGCAATTGGCACAGAAAGGGTGAGCAGGCTAATTGCTAAACTGTAGGTAATAGCAACACGATAAAAACTACGATCTGGTGCCAATAACTGCCATAGCCAGGTCGCAGGATGCTTGTTGGAAGCGGGTACAGTGTCGTTTGTCATGGATTTGCTACTTACTAGTTAATAGGGGGACAGCTCTTCTATAACAGAGCTATACCGCGCGAAAAAAAGCTATAAAAAATTACCGGTATATGATAGTAGTAAACACATACACAGGTAAACACTGTTTATTCGACATTTTTATTCGAAAAAAACTGATAAAAATTTTTAGCCTACTTACCATAAGCCTTGCAGTATGAGTGCTTTGCATTATCCTCGGTGAGTGCTTAACACGAACTTCTGAAGCTACTTTTAGGCATTTGTTTAATTTCCTCCGTATCTCGTCTCTGCCACTTTCTTACTCTTGCCACTTTCATGTTCTTGCCATTTTCTCAGTACCATCCTTCTATAGTATTTGTAGGTTTTGGATCGATCGTTATATTTTTGCTGAAGATTCTATCTACTACAAGATACATACACTCCCTCCTCTCAATACCTTTTAGGCTAATTTAACAGCTCCAGTTTGATTCAGTTAGGCCAGATAGGTTCCAAACTGGAATAAGAAATACTCGGCTAGACGTTTTTTTGCAGACCATAATTGTCACCTTTTGACAAACA